>NZ_JAOPXP010000238.1 GCF_025965085.1 Marmoricola sp. | reverse complement strand
CGCGTGCCCCTTGAAGGGGCAGTACGTCGAGGTGTCCGTCCGCGAGATGACCGCCGGGTCGATGTCGGCGGTCGGGACGTACTGCACCGGTGGGTACGACGCCTCCCGCAGGGTCAGCGCCGAGGTCGACTCGGCGATGACGGTGCCGTTCGCGACGACCTGAACCCGTCCGGGCGTGGGCGTCACCGTGATCGGGTGCAAGGCGTGGGCGATCTTCTGTGCACGGCTCATGGGACGACAACCTCGGACGCGCTCCTGGTATGCCCGCTTGCGTCACCGGCCTGGACCCGGTCCAATCAGCCCGTGCCCCCTCGGAACGATGCAGGACCCGTGAACATGACGACCACCGACCACCCGCGCCCCACCGCTCCCGTCCCCGCGTCGATCGGCCCGGGACGGGAGCGGCAGGGTGCGGTCTACCGGGCCGGTGTGCTCGGCCACCGCCCCACCGTCCCGGTCAGCGCGGCGCTGCTCGAAGAGCGCGCCAAGGACGCGATGTCCCGCGAGGCCTGGGCCTACGTCGCCGGAGGCGCCGGCGAGGGCGCGACCATGCGGCACAACCGGGCAGCCTTCGAGCGCTGGAGCATCGTCCCGCGCATGCTGCACGGCACGAGGACCCGTGACCTGTCCACGTCCGTGCTGGGGACGCCGCTGCGGGCACCCTTGATGGTGGCGCCTGTCGGTGCCGGCGCGCTGGTCCGGCCCGACAGCGACGTGCACATCGCCAGGGGCGCGGCGGCCGCCGGCACGCCCTACGTCTTCTCCTCGCAGGGTTGCAGCCCGATGGGGGAGACCGCGAAGGCGATGGGTGGGACGCCGTTCTGGTACCAGCTGTACTGGTCGACCGACGAGCCCCTGGTCGACTCGATGATCCAGCGCGCCGAGGCGAGCGGGGCGAAGGCACTGGTGGTCACGGTGGACACGACGACCCTGGGCTGGCGACCGCAGGACCTCGACCTCGGCTCGCTGCCGTTCGCGCGGGGCCAGGGCATCGCGCAGTACACCTCCGATCCCCGCTTCGTGAAGATCGTCCGAGAGCGCGTCGCCGCCGCGGCGGACTCTGCGATCCCCGGCGAGAAGATCAGGGCGACCGCAGCCGCGATCCGCAGCCTCGTGTCGATCACGAGGAACCACCGGGGAGGTTCCTCGACAACCTGCGTTCCAGGGAGCCGCGTGCCGCCGTCGAGACCTTCCTGGACATCTACTCCAACCCGGGACTGTCGTGGGACCACCTCGCCACGCTGCGCAGTCGTACGACGCTGCCGATCCTGCTCAAGGGAATCCTCCATCCCGACGACGCGGTCATGGCTCTGGAGGCCGGCGTCGACGGACTGGTCGTCTCCAACCACGGCGGACGCCAGGTCGACCACGCCATCGCCTCCCTGGACGCCCTGGTGAAGATCCGTGACCGGGTCGGTCCCGACCCGACGATCCTGTTCGACAGTGGCATCCGCACCGGCGCCGACGTGTTTCTGGCCCTTGCCCTGGGCGCCGACACCTGCCTGCTCGGCCGCCCCCATCTCTACGGCCTCGCACTGGCCGGCGCGGCAGGTGTCACCCAGGTCATCGAGAACGTGGTGGCGGAGCTCGACCTCACGATGGGTCTCGTGGGTGCCGCCACGATCGCTGACATCACCCGCGACCTACTCGCGCCGAGATAGTTGCGGGTCAGCGAGCTCGCGCCCGGCTGGACCCCCACCCACCACGAGCACGGCCGGCAACAACGGCCAGGTTCCGAGGTGAACCGTGACCCTGCTTCGAGGTCATGTGCCTCGACCTGCCCCCCGACGGCCGGCTCAGCGCGACGACAGCGCCGCGACAACGGCCTGCACGGCGGGTGAGACGGCCATGCTGCGACGGTGCACCGCGACGATGTCGCGCGTCGGCACCGGGTCGCGGGCCTTCAGTGCGACGAGGTCCTCGGTGAGCTCCTCGCGCCCCAGCCGCGGCACGAGGGCGATGCCCAGCCCCGCTCGAACCAGGGCCAGGTGGGACTGGAACTCCATCGACACGTGTGCGATCAGCGGCTGCCGGCCCGTCCCCTGGTACATCCGGGAGAGCCACTCGCGGCAGATGGTCCCTTCGGGAGTCGCGATCCAGCCCTCGTCGACCAGGTCGCGCGGCGAGACGCTGGCGTAGGTGGCGAGGGGGTGGCTCGCGTGCACCACCACGTCCGCCACGTCGTCGGCCAGTGAGGTGGTGGAGAGGTGGTCGGGGATCGCGAGCGGTACGTCGCCCCAGCTGTGCGCCACCCCGACGTCGGCCTGCCCGGTGGCGACGAGCTCGATCGTGTCCCACGGCTCGCGCTCGGTGAGGGTGAGCTCCAGCGCGGGGTGCGTGCGCTGCAGGTCGCGCACGCGTGGAGCGACCAGGCCGCGCATCGCCGTGGAGAACGCCGTGATCCGCAGGCGGCCGGCGACAGCCTCGGCCTGGTGGTGCAGCTCGGACTCGAGGCTCTCGAGGTCCGCCAGCAACCGCGCTCCCGCCTCGACCAGACGTCTGCCCTCACGGGTGAGCATCACGCCGCGCCCGACCCTCTCGAGCAGCGGCACGCTCGTCTGACGCTCCAGCCGCTTGACCTGCTGGGAGATGGCACTGGGCGTGAAGCCCAGGGCGTCGGCGGCGGCCACCACGGAGCCGTGGATGTCGACGGCCCGGAGCGAGACCAAGGCGGCAAGGTCGATCATGCAGAGATGCTACATGAATTACTGCAGTTTCATTCGCTGGTGCTTCATGGTTGACTGCCCCAGGATGGACCGATGAACGCGCGCGACTCCCTGCTGGCTGCCCTCGTGGCCACGATCTGGGGCTTCAACTTCGTCGTCATCGACTGGGGCATGCATGGTGTCCCGCCGCTGCTCTTCGCGGCGGTGCGGTTCACCTTCGTGGTCATACCTGCGATCTTCGTGATCCGCCGCCCGACGGCCCCCTGGCGCACCGTGGCGGCGGTGGGTGTCTTCATGTCGCTGGGGCAGTTCGGCTTCCTCTACGTCGCGATGGCCGCTGGGATGACGCCGGGGCTCGCGGCGCTGGTGCTGCAGGCCCAGGTCATCTTCACGGTGGTCATCGCCGCCGGCGTACTGCGCGAGCGGCCGAGCCGTGCCCAGGTCGGCGGGGTCGCGCTCGGGTCGTTCGGGCTCCTCGTCGTCGCGGTCGGCCGCGGGGGGCAGGTGACGGTCGTCGCCCTCGCGCTGTGCCTGCTGGGGGCGCTGTCGTGGGGCATCGGCAACGTGGTCTCGAGGGCGTCGGGCGTCGCCGGCGGGCTCTCGCTCACGGTGTGGTCCGCCGTGGTGGTCCCGGTCCCCCTGCTGGCGCTCTCGCTCCTGGTGGACGGACCGGGCACGGTCGCGGCGGCTCTCGCCGGATTCTCCTGGCAGGCCGTCGTATCGACCGTGTACACCGCTGGGCTGGCCTCGCTCCTGGGCTACGGAGTCTTCAACACCCTGCTCGGTCGCAACCCGTCCTCTGCCGTGGTGCCGTGGGTGCTGCTCGCCCCGGTGGTGGCGATGGCCTCGGCCTGGGCGCTGCTGGGCCAGCAGCCCACGACACCGGAGCTCGCGGGCGGAGCCGTCCTCATCGTCGGGGTGCTCGTCTCGA
>NZ_JAOPXP010000237.1 GCF_025965085.1 Marmoricola sp. | reverse complement strand
AGCGTGCCCGCGCCGGGCTGTTCCTCGCGATGCAGTACCCCGTCGAGGTTCCCGGGGTGTCGGTGTCGAACTTCCTGCGCACCGCCAAGACCGCGATCGGCGGCGAGGCCCCCAAGCTGCGCACGTGGGTCAAGGACGTCAACGCGGCCATGGACCGCGTCAGCATGGACAAGAGCTTCGCCACCCGCAACGTGAACGAGGGCTTCTCCGGTGGCGAGAAGAAGCGTCACGAGATCGTCCAGCTCGAGCTGCTCGACCCCAAGGTCGCCGTGCTCGACGAGACCGACTCCGGCCTGGACATCGACGCCCTGAAGATCGTCTCCGAGGGCGTCAACCGCTTCAAGAAGTCCGGCGACAAGGGCGTCCTGCTGATCACGCACTACACACGGATCCTGCGCTACATCACCCCCGACTTCGTGCACGTGTTCGTCGACGGCCGCATGGTCGAGCAGGGTGGCCCCGAGCTGGCCGACCAGCTCGAGGCCGAGGGCTACGACAAGTACGTCAACGCCCGCGTCGAGGACGCAGCGGACGTCACGGCTGCGATCTGATCATGCCCGAGCGACGTGAAGGGGTCGAGGAGGTCGCGCAGCGACCCTCTCGAAGCCCTGCGACTCGAAAGGAGACCCCATGGGCGGCCCACTGACAGGCTTGCTGCCCGGGCTCGAGATCATCCGCAAGGACTTCCCGATCCTGGAGCGGCGCCTGAGTGGTGACCTGCCGCTGGTCTACCTCGACAGCGCCAACACCTCGCAGAAGCCCCAGTGCGTGATCGACGCGATGGTCGACCACCTGGAGCGCCACAACGCCAACGTGGCCCGCGCGATGCACCAGCTGGGCGCGGAGTCCTCGGCGGCCTTCGAGGACGCGCGCGACAAGGTGGCGGGCTTCCTCAACGCTCCGTCGCGCGAGGAGGTCATCTTCACCAAGAACGCCTCCGAGGCGCTCAACCTGGTCGCCAACACGATGGCATGGGCGGGGCCGCTCGAGGTCAAGGCGGGCGACCGCGTGGTGATCACGGAGATGGAGCACCACTCCAACATCGTCCCCTGGCAGCTGCTGACCGAGCGCAAGGGCGCGGAGCTGCGCTGGTTCGGCCTCACCGACGACGGCCAGCTGGACCTGTCGAACATCGACGAGCTCATCACGCCTCGGACCAAGGTCGTCGCGGTGACCTGGGTCTCGAACATGCTCGGCACGATCAACCCGATCGCCGAGATCGCCCGTCGCGCCCACGAGGTCGGCGCGGTCGTGGTGGTCGACGCCTCCCAGGCAGCGCCCCAGCTCCCGGTGGACGTGCAGGCCGTCGACGCCGACTTCCTCGCCTTCACCGGCCACAAGGTGACCGGTCCGACGGGCATCGGCGTGCTCTGGGGCAAGGGTGACCTGCTCCGCCAGCTGCCCCCCTTCCTCGGCGGCGGCGAGATGATCGCCACCGTGTCGATGGAGAGGTCGACGTACGCCGACCTCCCGCACCGCTTCGAGGCCGGAACGCCGCCGATCATCGAGGCCGTCGGGCTCGGCGCGGCCGTGGACTACCTCATCGAGATCGGGCTGGAGAACATCCACCGCCACGAGCAGGCGATCACCGGCTACCTCCTCGACGGTCTCGCGACCGTCGGCGGGGTCACCGTGATGGGGCCCACCGACCCGACCCAGCGCGGAGGCGCGGTCTCCTTCGAGATCGCCGGTGTGCACCCGCACGACGTGGCCCAGACGCTCGACGCCCGAGGCATCGCCGTACGAGCCGGGCACCACTGCGCCAAGCCCGCACACAAGCGGTACGGCGTGCAGAGCTCCACCCGCGCCTCGTCGTACCTCTACACGACGCCGGGGGAGATCGACGCCCTGGTGGAGGGGCTGAACTACACGAAGAACTACTTCAAGGTGGCTTGATGGACCTCATCCCGACACACCACTCGCTTCGCTCACGCTGCGGCGGGGACCCCGCATGGACCTAGACAGTCTGTACCAGGAGATCATCCTCGACCACTACCGCAGCCCGCATCACGCCGGACTGCGGGAGCCGTTCGAGGCCGAGGTGCACCACGTCAACCCGACGTGCGGCGACGAGGTCACCCTGCGGATCCATCTCGAGGGCGAGCCCGGCAGTGAGACCGTCGGCGACGTGTCCTACGACGCCGAGGGCTGCTCGATCAGCCAGGCGGCCGCGTCGGTGATGGCCGACCTCGTCATCGGCCAGCCCGTGAGCAAGGCGATGGAGACCCACCAGGCCTTCGTCGAGCTGATGCACGGCCGCGGCAAGGTCGAGCCCGACGAGCAGGTACTCGAGGACGGCATCGCCTTCGCGGGCGTGGCCAAGTTCCCCGCACGCATCAAGTGCGCCCTGCTTTCATGGATGGCGTTCAAGGACGCCACCGCCCAGGTTGTCTCCAAGGAGGACTCATGACCGACGTTCAGCACACCGACCACACCGACCACAGCGACCTGCCCGACGTGCCCGAGGCCAGTGGGGGCGGCACCGCCACGGCCACCAAGGACGACGTCTACGAGGCGATGAAGGACGTCGTCGACCCCGAGCTCGGCATCAACGTCGTCGATCTCGGCCTGGTGTACGACGCGCGCTACGAGGCCGGCGAAGGCGACAGCCCGGCCGTCATCACCCTGGACATGACGCTGACCTCGGCCGCCTGCCCGCTCACCGACGTGATCGAGGACCAGGCCAACTCGGCCCTGACCGGCGGCCCCAAGCCGCTGGCCGGCGACGTCAAGATCAACTGGGTGTGGATGCCGCCGTGGGGACCGGACAAGATCACCGACGACGGACGCGAGCAGCTACGAGCGCTTGGTTTCAACGTTTAGTTTTGTAACGCGCATTCGGGATGACGCCCGCCCGGTGCGGGCGTTGCGACCACATGACTACTGAAGCGCCGACCCGAGGGCGCATCCGCCTAGAACAGTCGGCCAAGCGAGTTCGTGCCTATCTCGGCGGCGTTACCGTCGTCGACACCACGAGTCCGGTACTCGTCTGGGAGAAGCCGCAATACCCGACCTACTACTTTCCGG
>NZ_JAOPXP010000235.1 GCF_025965085.1 Marmoricola sp. | reverse complement strand
ACTAGGCGGTCTGCTCGTCCACGGCCGGTTCGCCGGTCGAATCGGCCAGCGCCGCGGCGTACGCCACCAGTGTCGCGATGGCGTAGCCGGTCCCGCCGGACGGCACGTGGCCCCACGGTCCGCCGGTGTTCCAGGCGGGCCCGGCGATGTCGAGATGGGCCCACGGCTTGTCGCCCACGAACTCGTGGAGGAACGCCGCCGCGAACAGGGCCGAACCCCACCTCACCCAGTTGTGCTGCAGGACGTCCGCGATCTTGCTCTCGCGCACGGCTTCGCGGCTCTCGTCGGGGATGGGCAGGCGCCACATCATCTCGCCGCTCGCCTCGGCGGCGGCCGCGACAGCACGCGTGGTCTCGTCGTCGCCGAAAAGCCCGGCGACCTTCTCGCCCAGGGCGACGATGCACGGACCGGTCAGCGTGGCGACGTCGATGATGGCGTCGTGGTCGCCCTCGGCCGCCATGGCCAGCGCATCGGCCAGGATCAGCCGGCCCTCGGCGTCGGTGTTGGTGACCTCGACGGTCTGGCCGTCATACATCGTCAGGACGTCGCCGGGGCGCATCGAGTTGCCGGAGACCATGTTCTCGGCCATCGGCGCATAGGTGGTGACGGCCACGGGGAGTCCGAGCTCGGCGATGGCGAACGTGGCGTTGAGCACGGCGGCCGCCCCGCCCATGTCGTACTTCATGGTCGCCATCGAGCTCCCGGGCTTGATGGTCAGGCCGCCGGAGTCGTAGGTGATGCCCTTGCCGACCAGGGCCACGCTGGCGCGGGCGTCCGGAGGTTGCCAGGTCAGCTTCACCAGACGCGGGGAGCTCGCCGAGCCTCCGCCGACACCGAGGATGCCGCCGCAACGGAGCTTCTCGAGCTCCTCGACACCGAGCACCTCGATCCTGACCTTTGGCTTGCGGCTCCGTCCGGTGAGCTCCTTGCCGAGTGCGACCACCTCGTCGGCGAACAGCTCGGGCGTGAGGTCGTTCGGGGGAGTGTTCACCCAGTCGCGCGCGCGGTTCACCAGGTCTCCGACGATGCGGGCAGCCTCCAAAGCAGCGATCGCCTCATGGCGGCGGGCCGCGTCGCTGAGGATCGAGACGTCCGCGAGGCCGGCCTCGTCCGAGCGTGACTTGTAGCGCTTGAACGAGTAGCCGCCCGAGATGAAGCCGTCGGCGACCGCACGCACGTGCTCGGCGTCGTGGGCCGGCAGTGCGAGGGCCACAGTCGCCGCGTTGCCGAGGTTGCGCGCGGCGACGCCGGCCGCGCGGCGTACGCCCTCGTGGGTCAGGTCGTCACTCGCCCCGAGCCCGACGACGAGGATCTGACCAGCTCTGATGGTGCCGGCGGTCGGCATCCGGAGCACCTCGCCGGCATCGCCGCGGAACCCCATCGAGCTGAGCAGGGGCTTGAACCTGCGGCCGTAGGCCTCGGCGACCTCCTCCGCCCCCGCACAGGCTGCGAGGTCGCCCTGGGAGGTGCGGGCCACGCCGATCACCACCACGTCGGTGCGGGTCTTCGCCGGGCTGCCCTTGCGGAGCGTGTACGTCGTCACGAGGGGTCATGCTAGGCCCCGGGGGCCGTCTCCGGGCTCGGCCCGGACCCCTGCGGTAACTTTCCACGCATGTCGCTCACGCAGTCGCCGCTCCACGACCGTCACGTCGCCGCCGGAGCGAAGCTCGCCGAGTTCGGCGGCTGGGAGATGCCACTGGAGTACCCGACCGGTGTGCTCAAGGAGCACGCCGCGGTCCGCGGAGCAGTCGGCGTCTTCGACGTCAGCCACCTCGGCAAGATCTCGGTGCGGGGTGAGGGGGCCGTGGACCACCTCAACACCTGCCTGACCAACGACCTCGGCCGGATCGGTCCGGGGCAGGCGCAGTACACCCTGGCCTGCGACGAGGACACCGGCGGGATCGTCGACGACCTCATCGCCTATCACCGCGGCGAGGACGACGTGCTGCTGGTGCCCAACGCGGCCAGCTCGACCGAGATCATGCGGCGCCTGCAGGCGACCAGTCCTGAAGGCCTCACCCTCACCGACCACCACGAGACCCACGCCGTGCTGGCGGTCCAGGGCCCGAGGTCCGACGAGGTCCTGCGGGAGATCGGCCTGCCGGTCGGACACGACTACATGTCCTTCCGCGAGGCTTCCTTCGAGGGGCAGGAAGTCGTGGTCTGCCGCACCGGCTACACCGGCGAGCGGGGCTATGAGCTGATCGCGGACAACTCGGTGGCGACCGCGCTCTGGGACGCTGTCCTGGCGGCGGGGGAGCGCCACGGCATCCTGCCGTGCGGCCTCGGGGCGCGCGACACCCTGCGGACCGAGATGGGCTACCCACTCCACGGGCAGGACATCAGCCTCGACGTCACTCCCAACCAGGCGCGGCTGGGGTGGGCCGTCGGATGGTCCAAGCCGGCCTTCTGGGGCAGGGACCTGCTGGTCGCGGAGAAGCAGACCGGCCCTCGCGTCACGCTCCGGGGCCTGGTGGCGCAGGGGCGTGGCATCGCGCGTCCGCAGATGAGTGTCAAGATCACCCAGGACCTGCCCGTCGGCCACGTCACCTCGGGCACGTTCTCGCCGACCCTGCGCAAGGGCATCGCCCTCGCCCTGGTCAACAGCCAGATCCAGGAGGGGGCCGAGGTGCTGGTCGACGTGCGCGGCCGAGCCGAGGTCTTCGTCGTCACCAGGCCGCCGTTCGTGGAGACCGACGTCCGCGAGTCCTGACCACCGCACCTCCCACCACCGAGAGGGGTCCTTCGTGACCAACACTCCTGAATCCGCCTTCGGCAGCTCCCCGCGCAGGCCGGACCACGTGCCGTGGTGGTGGCAGCTGCTCGACGACGACGGGCGCGCGATCAGCGGAGCCGAACGCGTCGAGTTCCCGACCCGCAGCGATGCGGAGACCTGGCTCGGCGAGGTCTACGCCGACCTGTCTGAGAGCGGCGTCTCGGCCGTGACCCTGTTCGAGGGCGACCGTGAGGTCTACGGCCCGATGTCGCTCGAGGCGACCTGACCTCAGCGCGGAGCCCCGCCGATCCTCACCCGCGGCTTGGGCGTCCGCAGCCAGCGCAGCTGGAGCACGCGCATCAGCGTGTAGAACGTGGTGCCCTTGAGGCTCTCGTCGGGAAACTCGGCGCGCAGCGCACGCTTGATGCGCAGCAGCATCCAGGCTGTGTCGAGGGCGACCACGACGAGGGTGGTTGCCCACAGCGTGGCGCTGAACCGGACCAGCGCAGCGTTGCCGGAGTACTGGAAGGCCATGATCACGATCAGCAGCGGCAGCAGGAACTCCGCGATGGACACCCGGGCGTCGACGAAGTCGCGGACGAACCGCTTGACCGGGCCCTGGTCACGCGCGGGCAGGTAGCGCTCGTCACCGGCCCGCATGCCCGCACGGACCTGCGCGTTGCTCTCGTTGCGGCGTTGGCGCAGCAGCTTCTGGGCAGCCTTCTTGTCCATCCCCGCCCTGGCTCGTTCGCGGCGGGCGGCCTCGGACTCCTTGCGCGTGGGCGTCGGGCGCCCCTTGGCGCCGGGGCCCTTGGGGTCGAGGGCGACGGGCTGGGATTCGGCTTTGCTGGTACGGCGGAACACGGGGCCTTCCGAAGCAGATCTGCGAACAGGGGTGAGGGGATCCTGATGAGCGGCCAGCGTACCTGTCGCACCGGCCGGACAAGAGTCGCCTTCGCCCTCGTTCCGCTGGGCTCGGCCGGGTAAGTTGTGCGCCATGAGCATGATGAAGCGGATCAGCACGATCTTCCGGGCCAAGGCGAACAGCGCCCTCGACAGGGCCGAGGACCCGCGGGAGACGCTCGACTACAGCTACCAGCGTCAACTGGAGATGCTGACCAAGGTGCGACGCGGTGTCGCCGACGTGGCGACGAGCCGCAAGCGGATCGAGCTCCAGCGCAACCAGCTGCAGTCCCAGTCGGACAAGCTCACCGCCCAGGCGCAGAAGTCGATCGAGATGGGCCGCGAGGACCTCGCCCGTGAGGCGCTGACCCGCAAGTCTGCTCTGACCGGCCAGATCAGCGACCTCGACGCCCAGCACTCCCAGCTGCAGGGCGAGGAGGAGAAGCTGACGCTGGCCTCCCAGCGGCTGCAGGCCAAGGTCGAGTCCTTCCGCACGCGCAAGGAGACCATCAAGGCGACCTACACGGCTGCCGAGGCGCAGACCCGCATCGGCGAGGCCTTCTCCGGGATCTCCGAGGAGATGGGCGACGTCGGCATGGCCGTGCAGCGCGCCGAGGACAAGACCCAGGCCATGCAGGCCCGCGCGGGCGCCATCGACGAGCTGATCGCCTCGGGTGCGCTGGACGATGCCAGCTCCATCAACCGGGGCGACGACATCAGCCGCGAGCTCGAGGCGATGAGCAGCCAGTCCGACGTCGAGTCCGAGCTCGCCGCGCTCAAGGGCAACGCCGCTCGGGCGATCGAGGCCCCCGAGTCGCCCCCAGCCGCGCAGCCGGTGGCCGAGGAGTCCTCGGTCGAGAAGGGCCAGCAGTCATGATCGTGCGCATCCTCGGTGAGGGCCAGCTCGCGGTGGCCGACGACCAGATCGACGCGTTGAACGAGCTCGACCGCGCCGTCGAGTCGGCGGTGGGGTCCGGTGACGACGCTGCGTTCAGCGCCTCGCTGGCCGCGCTGCTCGACGGCGTACGCCGCTCCGGCTCGCCGGTTCCCGAGGACTCCCTCGAGGACTCCGACCTGATCCTGCCCCCGGCTGACGCCACGATCGAGGAGGTTCGTGCGCTCCTCTCGGGCGACGGGCTGATTCCGGGCTGATCACGGGTCTTCCCTGATGGCGCGCACTCGGTTCATCCACGACACCGGCCTGACGGTGCGCATGACCGCGGTCATGTTCCTGCTCGGCGGGCTGTTCGTCGCGCTGGTCGTCGGCCTGATGTATGCGTTCCCCGGTTACGCCGTGCTCATCGGCCTGATCGGGATCGGCGTCGCCTTCTTCCAGTGGTGGAACTCCGACAAGGCCGCACTGCGGGCGATGGGTGCTCGCGAGGTGAACCCGGAAGAGGCGCCCGAGCTGCACGCGATGATCGACCGGCTCTGCGCCCTGGCTGACATGCCCAAGCCGCGGGTCGCGATCGCGGACACCGACCTGCCCAACGCCTTCGCCACGGGCCGTTCGCCGCGCCACTCCGCCGTGTGTGTGACCACCGGGATCCTGCGCACTCTCACCTACGAGGAGCTCGAGGCCGTGCTGGCGCACGAGCTGTCCCACGTCGCGCACCGCGACGTGCTGGTGATGACCGTCGCGGCCTCGGCAGGCATCCTCGCCGGCATGATCACCCGGGGTGCCCAGTTCGGCGGCCTGGGTCTGGGGCGATCCCGCGGCAACGACAACAACGGAGCCGGTGCGATCGGCTTCTTCGCCGTGCTCATCGTCAGCCTGGTCGTGTACGCGATCAGCTTCCTGCTGCTCCGTCTCCTCTCGCGCTACCGGGAGCTGTGTGCCGACCGGGCCGCCGCGTATCTGACCCAGAAGCCCTCTGCGCTCGCCTCGGCACTGACCAGGATCAGCGGCGAGATGAACCGAGTGCCCGAGCGCGACCTGCGCGCCGCCAAGCCGCTGAACGCCTTCTTCATCGCACCCGCAGTCAAGGGCCTGACGTTGGGCACGCTGACGTCCACGCACCCGCCCCTGGAGCAGCGACTCGACCAGCTGGCACGCATCGCATCCAGTCTCGGGCAGTCGCTGTAGTGGGCTTCTGGGACGCGCTGCGCGGCCGGTCGCGGCCGCCCGAGGCCAACCTCGACGCGCTGTTCGCGCTGCCCTCCGCCGCGCTGACTCTCGAGGCGTCACTGGGCCTGCGCCCGACCGGCCTGGGATCGGTCTGCTTCCGTGCGGCCGAGGGCCAGGCAGCCATCGCCACCCAGCAGGAGGCCGGCGCCCTGGTGTCGGTCGGCGGGGGACCGGCCACCGAGAGCCACGTGGACGAGTACGGCTACACCTGGCTGACCGTCCGATCCGCGCCGGAGGACATCAGCGGCCTGGTGACCGACCTGCATGCGGTGAACTCCGCACTGGAGGCGCAGGGCTTCGGGACCGGCCT
Organism: Marmoricola sp.; assembly: GCF_025965085.1. Classification (GTDB taxonomy): domain Bacteria; phylum Actinomycetota; class Actinomycetes; order Propionibacteriales; family Nocardioidaceae; genus Marmoricola. The sequence continues at coordinate 2,148 of NZ_JAOPXP010000235.1, read as the reverse complement.
GCTCTGCTCCGTGGTCGGCTTCAGCAGCCAGACGGGGACGATCGCCTACCTGGTGTACCTCTACAAGCAGGGAACGTTCTATCCGTTCTGTCCAGTTGAACCGCCGATGAGGGATGCCCTCCTTGAACGGCAGATCCGCAACGCCCTGAGCGCGGACCTGCCCATCGAACCCGACCAGGGCCGGTGGATGCCCATCTGGGGAATCCCCGGGAGCTGAGCCAGCCTGCGGCTCAGCCCCCCCGCCGCATCCCTCGTCTCAAAGCCCCCTGTGACGACCACGGAAGCGGCGCGCGGCCGCGAGCGCGGGTCCGATTCCACTCCGGCCAGCAGCTCGACAGGCGTCATCGGCGACTCCTCCCAGCGGGTTCGGGTGTGCGCACGGCAGGATGACCCCATGCATGTGGTCTTCGCGCCCGACAAGTTCGCCGGCACCCTCACCGCCCTCCAGGCTGCGAGGGCGATGGCCATCGGGTGGGCGCGACGTGCCCCCGAGGACGAGCTGGTGCAGGTGCCGATGTCCGACGGCGGCCCCGGGTTCCTCGACGTACTCCATGCAGCGCTGGGGGGAGACCTGCACGTGGTCACCGTCAGCGACCCCTACGGCGACCCGGTCCCGGCGGCGATCCTGCGGATCGGGGACACGGCGTACCTCGAGAGCGCTCAGGCTGTCGGCCTGCACCTCACCGAGCCGGCCGGGCGTGACCCGGAGCGGGGGACGACCGCGGGGCTCGGTCAGCTGCTCGCGCAGGCCGTCGACGCAGGCGCCACCCGCATCATCCTCGGACTCGGCGGGACGGCCACCAACGATGCCGGGGCCGGCCTGCTTGCGGCGCTCGGTGCCACCGCCGTGGGCGGGCCGCTCGACCGGGGACCGTCCGGCCTGGCCTCGGTGACCGCAGTGGACCTGCAGGCCGCCAGGGGGCGGCTCGAGGGGGTGGAGCTCGTGCTGGCCAGCGACGTGGACAACCCGCTGCTGGGCATCAACGGCGCGACCAAGATCTACGGACCACAGAAGGGGCTGCCCGAGGAACGCCTCGTGACGGTGGACGGGTGGCTGCAGGGGTTCGCCGACGCCACCGACCGCAAGCTCGCCGCCCAGAAGGGCGCCGGCGCCGCGGGCGGTCTGGGCTTCGCCCTGATGCTCCTCGGCGGGACGCGTCAGCCGGGTGTCTCCCTGGTCGCCGAGGCGGTGGGCCTGGGGGAGAAGGTGAGCGTCGCCGACCTCGTGGTCACCGGGGAAGGTGCCTTCGACTTCTCGTCCCGCTCGGGCAAGGTGCCCTACGGCGTGGCCGAGGTCGCCGCTGACCACCTCGTGCCTTGCATCGCCCTCGCCGGACAGGTGCTCGTGGGCTCCCGCGAGATGCGCGCCCTGGGCGTGGAGTCGGCGTACTCCCTGGTGGAGCTCGTGGGGGAGGAGCGTGCCCTGGCGGCGCCGTCGGAGGCCTTGGCCGAGCTGGCCGCACGCACCGCGCGCACCTGGTCGCGCTGATCCTGGCGCTGTGTCGTGCCGGTCGTCACAGGATGCGTGGAATAACCCGTGGTGTGCGACCATTGTGAGAGTAGGAACAGCACCCGATCAGCCACTGGAGAGCACCCATGACCGAGCAGGTCGAAACTGCCCAGGAGATCCGCACCGACGGCATCAACGTCAGCGAGACCGCATCGTCGAAGGTCAAGAGCCTGCTGGCGCAGGAAGGTCGTGACGACCTCCAGCTGCGCATCGCCGTTCAGCCCGGTGGTTGCTCAGGTCTGCGCTACCAGCTCTTCTTCGATGAGCGGAACCTCGACGGTGACGTCGTCACCGACTTCGACGGTGTCGCCGTCGTCGTCGACCGGATGAGCGTTCCCTACCTCAACGGCGCGACGATCGACTTCGTCGACACCATCGAGAAGCAGGGCTTCACCATCGACAACCCGAACGCGACCGGTTCTTGCGCCTGTGGAGACTCGTTCCACTGAGCTGAGCCCGATCTCCAGACACAGACGAGTGGCGGTGCCCCCCATGGGGGGGCCCCCCCACGCGTGCGTCCGGGACGTCCTCGGCGCGGCTCAGTCGAGGTGGAGGTGCAGCCTCGAGGCGAGGTGGGCAGCGGCGTCGCTGACCTCGATGACGGGCTTGCGGACCTCGCGGGGGAACTGGTCGAACTC
>NZ_JAOPXP010000230.1 GCF_025965085.1 Marmoricola sp. | reverse complement strand
AGCGTGCCGGCAAGGCGATCCGCAGCCCGTCGAAGTCCGCGCTGCTGGCCCGTGTCGCGGTCTCGGTGGGCCGCGGCCGCGGGTTCGCCGTGCACAAGGCTCTGGACCAGATCGGTGCGTTCGCCGGCCCCGTGCTGGTCGCCGGTGTCATCGCCCTGTGCGGGGTCCAGTGGCCGGCGTTCGCCGTCCTGTCCGTCCCGGGCGCGGCGTGCATGCTGCTGCTGTTCACCCTCAAATGTCACATCGTGGACGACCCGCCACGGAAGGATGCCGACGCCGAAGGGACCCCGTCAGCAACGAACGCTTCGAGGGCGGCCGCTACCCCGGTGAGCGCCATCGTGGCACCGCGCGCCCTTCCTGGGCACTTCTACGCATTCGCCGTCTCGTGCGCCCTGGGCACTCTGGGGCTGATGACCTTCGGAGTCATTTCTTACCACCTGGTCGACACCGGCCTCGTGCGCACGGCTGTGGTGCCGCTCATCTACGCAGCGGCGATGGCGACCGAGGCCGTGGCCGCCCTGGTGACCGGGTTCGCCTACGACCGGTGGGGCCCCGCGATCTTGTTCACGCTGCCGGTGCTCATCGTCGCCGTTCCCGCCCTGTCACTGGCCAACACGCTGGTACTGGTGTTGGCGGGAGTGCTGCTGTGGGGTGCGGTGACCGGTGTTCAGGACTCCACGGTCAAGGCGCTGGTCGCTGACCTGGTTCCCCAGCCTCGCCTCGCCACCGCCTACGGGGTGTTCGCAGCGTTCCAGGGCGCCGCAGCCCTCGCTGGCGGCGTCCTGGCCGGCGGGCTCTACACCGAGCACCACACGATGCTGATCACGGTGGTGGCACTCACCCAGGGCATGTCCGCGGCCCTGCTCGTGGTGGCACTTCGCGGACGAGATCAGCGCGCGGCTGTGTGACACCGCCTGTCGCAGCTCCAGAAGGGCGGCCGCTCAGTGCCCGTCGTGCGACCCCAGGGCCAAATCGATGGGCGGTGTGGTGCTCACGGTGAGGCGTACGACGCCGCCGGGCTCCTGGAGGATCTCAGCGGCGCCGCCGTGGGCGTGAGCCACCGACTGGACCAGGTGGAGGCCAAGGCCGGATCCGGGCGTCGTGCGTGAGGTCTCCGCGCGGCTGAACCGGTCAAAGGCGTGCTGGGCGAAGTCGGCGGGGAAGCCGGGGCCGCTGTCGCGTACCACGATCTGCAGCTGCGACCCGGACGGCATGGGCGACTGGGTCGCCTCGATGCGAATCTCGCCTTGCCCGTGGCGGTGTGCGTTGCGCAGCAGGTTCGCGACCGCGATGGTCAGCCAGCGCCGGTCGACGTAGGCGGTGTCCGAGGGCGCGTGCACGTCGAGGACCGTGCCCCTGGGGAGGGCGTCACGGATGGCGTCCTCGATCAGCTCGTCGACGGCGACGTGTTCGCGGCGCAGCGTCTCGACGGCACGGAGCTCCTCGAGTTCAAGCAGCGCGTTGGCGAGCTCGACCAGGCGGGCGACCTGGCTGCGTATCGAGCCGATGACCTCCTCCATCTGCTCTGGGCTGCGATGCCGAAGCCCGGCCCAGTCCAGCTCGGAGGTCATCAGCGTCAGCGGGGTGCGCAGCTCGTGGGCGGCGTCGGCGAGGAACTGGCGTTCGCGCGCCGCACCGGTGTCTATGCGCTCGAGCAGGTCGTTGAGCGTGTGTCCCAGCCTGGACAGCTCATCGTCGCGGTCTTCGACCGGGAGGCGCCCACCTGACTCAGGTTCAGCGCCGAGGGCGGCCAGCCGGTAGGCCTCCACCGGGTCCAGAGCCGCGCGGGCGGTGCGGTACCCCACAAACGAGGCGGCCGCCAGGACCAGAACGTCTGCGATGGCCAGCTGCAGCAGCAGCTCGCGCAACGCCTCGTCGCGCTTGTTGCGGCTGATGACTCCCAGCACCACCCGTTCCCCCGCCGGTGTCCGGACCACTTTGGGTCGTACGCGGTAGGCGTGTGAGGCGGCAGGCAGGAACGAGCCGAGGTCGTAGTCGGCGTCGTTCCCGGCCACGACGTCGCGCACACGGCTCGGGGAGGCAAGCGGAAGCAGCCCAGGGCTGGTGGTCACCAGGAAACCGGCGCGGTCGTAGACCTGGAACTTCAGACCTGGCGTGCCTGCCGGGGGTTGTCCGCCGTCGGCCACGACGCGGTCCACGACGCTGTTCCAGGCCCTCAGGTCCTGGTTGAGCTGACGGTTCAGAGCGAACTCGACGCGCCAGTAGACGAACCCCGAGGTCCCCAACAGCACCGCCGCCATCGCTGCTGCCACCGCGAGGACCAGGCGGGTGACGATAGGTCGCCTCCTCAGGTGACCGACCAAAGGCCCGCCCCCCACAGGCGCCAGCCTCACAGCAGTTCGGCCCCGTTCCCGGCCTCGGCCCCTGGTTCGGGCACGGGCCTCGTGCGGGTCCCGTAGTCGGTCTTGGTGCCGGTCGCCTCGAGGCGGTAACCGCGGCCGCGCACGGTGGTGATGACGACGCCCTCGGCGTGGCTCAGACGCGCACGTAGCCGGGACACATGCACCTCCAGGGCGTTGCTGCGGATGTCGACCTCGCCCTCCCAGACCGCGTCAAAGAGCCGCTGCCGGGAGAGAACACGGCCTGGGTTGCGCATCAGCTCCTCCAGCATCGTGAACTGCCGTCTGGGCAGCTCCAGCTCATCCTCGCCAACCCAGACGCGCAGTTCGCTGGGGTCGAGCACCACGTCCCCGAGACTGATCCGGGAACCGGACTGCTCGAGGCGGCGCCCGAACACGTTGAGCCGCGCGACGAGCTCCTCCATCGCGAACGGCTTGACCAGGTAGTCATCCGCACCCGCCTCCAAGCCCGCGACACGTTCGGTCACGGCTCCGCGGGCGGTCAGGAGGAGGATCGGGACCTCAACACCTTGCCGACGCAGCGCGCGGGTGACCTCAAGCCCGCTCATGCCGGGCATCATCACGTCCAGCACTATCACGTCGGTCTGGAACTCATAAGCCGCGGTAAGCGCGTCCCGGCCGTTGTAGCAGCCGGTCGTGGTGAACCCGACCTCCTCGAGGTACCGGGTGATGAGCTCAACGAGGCGTACCTCGTCATCAGCGACGACAACATGCACGGGGGCCAGCCTAGGTTCGGTGGGACGGACCCGGCTCGCAACCGGTCCGGTAGGCCCCGCGGACGGGATCCGTGCTAGGTAGCATCGGACGGCCGACCCGGCGCCGGGGCAACGCCCCAGCCTGCGCGACCGATGCTGACCGGAACCTGTCGCAGACGTCTGTCGCGGAGGTACTTCACGCCCGCTGCTCGTACTCCCGGGCGAGCCCCGACACGCTCAAAGAACCTCGACCCGGCGGCGCAGGTCCGGAAGCCCGACCACGAACGACCGGGAGTGGGCGAAGAACGCCAGGCCTGACTGACTGGGTGTCGGTGGTCATCACCTCCTTCTTTCTGGTGACACCCGGTCAGCGCTTGCCTTGGCGCGAGATCGCCGCGAGTGTGGTGTAGCGCCAGCGGCCTCCGGGAGGCGTGGGCACGGATGGGTTGCGCGGAGGCCGCCTCGGCGAGAGTTCATCTGCGGTCACGAGTGCCGTCACACCTACGTGAGCCCCCTCGCTAGGCTCCTCCCGGTGTGGGTTCTTCCCAGGGTTGTTCCCTGCTTTCTTCCCAGGGTTCCTTCCATACAGCGGGCCTCTGGCCTCTGGGGCTTCGGGACTTTAACCCTGACCTGGTGTTTAACCCACCGATGCGGCCCCGGCTCGCTGACCTGCTGGTATGAACATTGGGTGTCCCTGGAATGCGATAGGCGTGAACCTGGAACGCCGCACCCAGGGCGGTCCCCCAAATTCTCGTAGTTGGACCTTTAACCGCGCGCTCGATGGCGTCGGGTTCGGCTTCCAGCACACCCCAACCCTCAACGCCCTCGACGACACCGGCCACGTCGAGGTGCTGCGGGCCGTGCTGGCGATCCTGGCTCCCGCGGATGACGCCGCCGAACTGGCCCGCGTGCAGCTCGCCGCGGACCCCACCGCACTTCACGCTCGGACGTCTGGCCTCACTGATCCAGGCGCGTGAGGCATGCGCTCGCGGACCGCTCATCCTTGGCGGACGGGTGGCCCACAGCGCGGACAGATGGCCCTCAGCGACTCTCGTCCTCCGGCGCCGGTTCGCCCGTGCCCAGCTCCTCGGCGATGTGGGTGGGCTCGTCGAGCTGCTCGGTCTCCTCCGCCTCGACGAGGCTCCCGGACACGACCTCGTTCTCCGCCTTGACCGCGGCGGCAGCCTTCTCGGCGTCAGTGCGCTCGGCGGACGGATCGACCTGGATTCACGCCACCTGTGCGGGCACGGTGCCAACCACCACGGGCAGTGTCACGAAGCGCAAGGCGAGGAAGAAGTCTGCGTCCCGGTTGCACGTGCCCGAGGAGCCGGTGTCAGCCGGAACGACCGAGGTGTTCACCGACGGCGCCTGCCGCGGCAATGCGGGTCCCGGTGGCTGGGCGTGGGCGGTCCCGGACGGGGCCCCAGGCTCCGGGCACGACCCCGTGATGACCAACCAGCGGATGGAGGTGCGCGCCGCCTACGAGGCGATCGTCGCCCTGCCCGGCGCGCTCGTGGTGGTCAGCGACTCGACCTACCTCGTGAACTGCTTCAAGAACTCCTGGTGGACGGGCTGACGAGCCCGCGGGTGGATCAACTCCGCCAAGAAGCCTGTGGCCAACCGCGATCTCTGGGAACCCCTCATCGACCTGGTCGAGCTGCGAGGAGATGTCATCTTCCGCCGGGTCAAGGGCCACTCCGGCCACCCGATGAACGACCTGGTGGACCAGCTGGCCGTGGAGGCCAGCCATCGCGCAGGCTGACGGCGACGCCGGTGGCGGTGCGTCAGGCCGACCGGGTGGCCGGCTCGCGACCGCCCTGCGGGGCAGCCTGCGGGAGGGAGGGCACCAGGACCAGGACCGGGGTGCGGGTGCGTCGACCGTGCCCGCTGCCCGTGCCGCCCCGGCCGCCGTCGGTGTTGCTGGCCTCGAGCGGGTCAGCCTGTGGGGGGTCGAGCGGCAGCGTGAAGTGGAAGGTCGACCCCTGGCCAAGCGTGCTCTCCGCCCAGATCCTGCCGCCGAGACCGTCCACGATCCGCTGGGTGATCGCCAGTCCAAGCCCGGTGCCGGCGTTGCGACGGGCGTCGTCGGGGTCCACCTGGTGGAAGCGCCCGAAGATCGCCGCCAGCTCGTGGGCGGGGATGCCGCGTCCGGTGTCGACCACGGAGACCTGCACCCACTCGTCCGCCACGGCGGTCTCCACGGTCACGGCGCCTCCGGCCGGGGTGAACTTCAACGCGTTGCCGACCAGGTTGACGAGGGCCTGGGTCACCCGGTCGCCGTCGCAGACCACGCGGGCCGTCACGGGCGAGACCCGCAGGTCGACGCCGGCCTCGCGAGCGAGGGGCACGAGCGACTCGGCCGCGTCCGTGAGCAACAGGTGGAGGTCGTGGGCCGCCGGGTGGAAGCCGAAGGTGCCGCTCTCGAGCCGCTCCAGGTCGATGATGTCGTCGACCAGGCGCGAGAGCCGCTCGCTGCCGCGCGCCGCCATCTCGACCACGGGCTGCGCCTGCGGCGGCAGGTCGCCGGCGTCCCCGTCCGCCAGCATCTCCAGCGAACCGCGGATCGCGGTCAGCGGCGTCCTGAGCTCGTGACTGACCGCGGAGACGAACTCCTGCTTCATCGCGTCGAGCCGGCGGTGCTCCTCGGTGATCCGTCGCAGCTCCTCGGTGCGTTCCGCGACCCGGCGTTCGAGGTCTCGGTGCATACGGGTGTTGAGCGTCGTACGCGCCAGCTGGCGCAGGGTGGTGAGCAGCAGGACGGCGGAGGCCAGGACGATCTGGACGTCTCCGGTGACCCCGACGGCCAGGCACGTCGCCAGTGCCGCGAGGGCCGCGATGTCGGGAAGGATCGGCGCGACCGGGCCCGAGAGGTGGCGCTGCAGCACCCGGGGGCGGGTCTCGAGTGTCGCCGCAGCAAGCGCTGCGCTCGCGAGGAAGAGCGCGGCCGCGACGTAGCCGAGCTGGTAGACGCTGTTCGCCTCCTGGCCTCGCACGCTGCTCAGGGCGTAGCCGGTGTCGGCGACCAGAAAGGCCGCGAACGTCATCGCGACCAGGACGACGTCGATGCGGGCCCGGCCCGCGCTGCGCAGGAGCAGCACCACGACGAGCGAGAGCATCACCACGTCAGTGACCGGGTAGACCAGGTGGACGAAGGCCTCGCTGCCCTCCAGGGCCCGGCTGACCTCGTGCAGTGCGAGCAGCCCGCTGAGCAGGAGCATCGAGGAGCCGAGCACCAGCCCGTCCATCAGCACCTGTCCCCAGGTGCGGCGCAGCCCGCTCGCCATCGGGTAGAGCAGCAGCCCGGCGACGGCCGGGACGAGCGCGAGCAGGTACAGCGCGTCGGCCACGGACAGCGCACGCGGAGTGCTCGACGCGCCGCCGTAGGCGAGCCACAGCGCGCCGCCCACGGCGTTCATCGACATCATCGAGGCCAGCAGCAGCCAGGCCCGCCTGAGCGCGCCTGAGCGCCGGACCGCGGCGTAGGCCGCGCACGCGCCGCCCAGCAACCCGGCGAGGACCATGCACAGGCCGCCGGTGAGGGCCGGCCCCCCGGGCCAAAGGCCGAGGATGACGACGCACGAGAGTGCGAGGACCGCCGCGATGGCGGTGGCGCCCACGGCGAGGGCGACCCGGCTGCCCGGCGAGGCGTCGTCGACGCTAATCGTCCGTGTCCCCATGCCGTCCATGATCCCACGAAAACATCACGAACCGGACACAATGGGTGTCATGATTTCCGTGGCTGGGCGGGATCACGGAGCGCCGGGTCGGTTGTCCGCTGGGTGCGACCGAGGCTGCTCTAGCGGAAGAGGACCGTCCGGTGCCCGTTCAGCAGCACTCGCGACTCCGAGTGCCACCGGACCGCCCGGGACAGCACCTGCGCCTCGACTTCTCGACCAGCCCCACCTGCTCTTTAGCCCGCGCTCCCCCAGGCCGGGGCGCACCAGCCGGCATTGAGTTGTCCAGCATCGAGAGCCTGGGAAGCCCCACCAGCCGAACGCGTGGGGCGGATGGCATGTCGCGAGGGTCGGGCCTTGAGCCGGTTGGCCGGTGCGAAACACGTTGAGCATCTCGGCGTGCGAGCCCATCCACACTCGACTTCGAGATCTGGCCTCGCGCGCAGCCAGCATTTCGCCGCAGATCTGATACGCCGACGGCACCTCCGGCAGACCGCGAATGCTCAAGCCCGATGCCAGATAGGCGCTCTTGAGCAATCAAGTCTTGAGCTGGGCGTCCGCTGTGTCATGACGACACCGTAGGTCCGCAGGATCGCACCTGCGTGAGTGCTCCTCAGGGTCTCTGTTTGCCGTTCGACCACACGAAATTGACGGGGCTGCTCACAGCGCGACGCGACGCTACTGGAGCCGTGCCGAACCCACCGCGGAGATGGCCAAGTCTCCGCTCTTCCCCCCGTCTGCGAAGATGGCGCCCGGTCAGGGGGTGTTTTCCCTAGGGAAGTCCCTAGAGAAGTCCCGATTAAAGTCCCCTTGCCCCGGGCCTCTGGGGTATGGAAAGAACCGCTCTGACCTGCGCTTTTGCCGTATCCCAGCCGGGTCCCAAAGGCCTGCCCTGGGACGCCCGTGTGGCCATCCTGGAACGCGATCAAGCCTTGGATGGAACAGGTCGTGGGGCCGAGTGCCGCGGCCGTGCGGGATCTGCTATCAGCAGGACACCGACCAACGCGGAGACCACGCGCCCCCACCTGCTTGTACACGGACCCGATCAGCCAGGAGATCATGGGCCGCTACTCCAAAGGCCGCGGCACCGCGTTGGGTGACGCGGCCTACGGCAACCCCTGCGGCCTCCGCGCCGGCTGGCTATCGACCGCTAACCGGATTGTGTGCGAGAGGCTTCCTCGACAGCGTCGACGATGCCCATGTAGCCGGTGCACCGGCAGATGTTGCCTGACATCTCCTCCCGGATGCGCTCGCGCGAGGGTTCGTTCTCGCGGTGCAGCAGATCCATCGCGGTCATCAGCATTCCCGGGGTGCAGAACCCACACTGGAGACCGTGCCGGTCGCAGAAGGACTGCTGGAGGGCGTGCAGCTTTCCATCGTCGTTCTGCAGGCCCTCGACGGTGGTAATGGATGAGCCGTCGGCTTGAACCGCGAACATCAGGCAGGCGCGGGCCGGTTGGCCGTCGACCATGATCGTGCAAGCGCCGCAGACACCGTGCTCGCAGCCGACGTGGGTGCCGGTGTACCCAAGGTCTTCGCGGAGCGCGTCCGCGAGGGTACGGCGCGGTTCGACGTCCACGCTCTCCATGCGGCCGTTGAGTGAGAACTTGACCTGCATCAGTGGACTCCTGCTCGCGAGGGTGCGGTCGCCTGCTCGATCGCTCGACGGGTGAACTCCTCGGCCATCGCCCGGCGGTAGTCCGCCGACGCGTGAAGGTCGGACGAGGTCGTAATGGCGGCTGCGGCGGCCTGGGCGGCCTCTCGGACCCGGCCATCGGCGACGCTACCGCCGTCGAGGATGGACTCTGACTCGCGGGCGCGGAACGGGACGGCTGCCAGTCCACCTACGCAGACCCGCCAGGAGCCCTCCACCTCGGCGACCACCACGGTGACGAGGCCGAAGTCGCCGTGCCGGCGGGACAGTTCGGCGAAACCCCAAGTCGTGGGGATCGGCATGTCGACGCCGACGATCATCTCGGACTCTTCGAGAGAGGTCTCCAGGGCACCCTCGAACAGGTCGACAGCAGCGATGGTGCGCCGGCCGTCCGGTCCCACGGCGTGGATGGTGGCGTCGAGTGCCGCCGCCACCACGGGCAGCTCGGCCGATGGGTCGGCGTGGGCGATGCTGCCGCCCGTGGTGCCTCGTGATCGGATCGCAGCGTGGCCTATCCATCGAGCTGCTTCGGCCAACAGGGGCGAGTGGTGCTGTTCTAGCAGGTCATGATGCCGTACGAGTGCACCGATCCTGAGCACGTCGTCGCTACGGCTGATGGTGCTCAGTCCGGGGATCCGGTTGATGTCCACGAGCACCTGCGGGCGGGCGAGGCGCATGGCCAGGACCGGCGCCAGGCTCTGCCCTCCGGCGATGATTTTGCCGTCCCCTGAGGCTTCTTCCAGATGGTGCACGGCGCTGGCGACGCTGGGAGGCCGGACGTAGTCGAACGGGGCTGCTTTCACGACCGTTTCACCTTCCTTCGAATCGTGGAGTGCGTTTTTCGGCGCGCGCCCGCGTGGCCTCGGCTAGGTCTGCGCTGGACCAGCAGGCCTCGAAGGCAGCGGTCAGTGTTGCGTCGTCGGACGCGGCCTGAGGCGTGCTCTCGAAGAGCGTCTCGAGTGCCAACTTGGAGTAGCGCAGGGTGAGGGGTGCCATGGTGGCGATGTCCTGGGCCCAGTTCAGTGCCTCGTGAAGCCCGCCGGAGCGGTCGGCGAGGCCATGGGTCAGGGCCTCCGCGGCCTCCAGTGCGCTGCAGCCGAGGAGTATCGAGCGGGCAGTACCACCCCCCGCGAGGAGTGCCAGTCGGCGCACGGTCCAGGGGTCCACTGCGAGGCCGTTGCGCGCGGTTGGCACCGCGAACGTCGCGGTGGAGTCGACGACCCTGAGGTCGCAGGCGATGGCCAGCTGGGTCCCTGCCCCGATCGCGGGACCGTTCACGGCCGCAATGACCGGGATCGTCGCTGCGGTGATAGTGGAGAGCGTGGCGTAGAGCTCTTGACGGAAGGCGTCGCTGTAGACGCCACTCAAGTCGGCGCCCGCGCAGAAGCTGCTGCCGTCCCCGGTGAGCACGATGGCACGCGCTCCGCGAGCGAGCGCACCGTCGATCGCCCGCCGCAAGTCCTGCAGATGGGCAACGTCGAGTGCGTTGCGTCGTTCGTGACGGTCGAGGGTGATGAGGTCGACGTCGCGGTCGGGAGTGGTTGTGATCACTGCAGGGCCTCCCACAGCTTTGCTGGGGTGATGGGGAGGCGGGTCATTTCCACTCCCAGGGCGTTGTGGATGGCACCGGCCAGAACGGCGTTGGGTCCGAGAGTGCCCCCCTCACCTACCCCGCGTACCCCTAGCGGGTTGTCGGCAGGCTTGGAGAGGTGTTCGATCTCGAGTTCGGGGATCTCGGCGCTCGTGGGCATCAGGTAGTCGAGTAGCGTGCCGGTGCTGAGGTTGCCGGACTCGTCGTAGACGAGGTGCTCGTACATCGCACCGCCGATGCCCTGGGCGATCGAGCCTGCGATCTGGCCGTCGACGATCTGGGGGTTGATGACGCGCCCGGCGTCCTCCACGCAGACCCACCTGAGGATCTTCAGATCCCCGGAGGTTCGGTCGATCTCTATGACGGCCGCCTGTGCCCCGGCGGAGAATGCGCCGCGGATGGGGTCGTAGAAGCGGGTGACCTGCAGTCCTGGCTCGAACCCGTCGGGTAGCCGGTGGGACTCCATGTAGGCGATGCGCGCCACCTGGGCCAGGGTGCCCAAGGGTTGGGGGATGCCGGGCATCAAGAACTTCCCGTTGACGAGGCGCAGCTCGGTGGCGTCGACCTCGAACACGGCGCCGGCGAGCTTGAGGATCTGGTCGCGAAGGGCGATGCCGCTGGTGTGCGCGGCACCGCCACCGATGACGGCCTGCCGCGATGAGAACGCTCCGAACCCCCAAAGGGCCTCGTTCGTGTCGCCGATACGGACGGTGACTGCCTCGTAGGAGACACCGATGGCATCAGCGACCACCTGGGCCATGGTTGTTTCGAGTCCCTGGCCCTGGGAGGTGACACCACTCATCACGGTGATGCTGCCGTCGGCCTCGACCTTCACGGTGCAGGCATCGTGACCCGTTCGGAAGGGCATCCGCGGTCCAGCGGCGGCGGCGCGGCCGAGGCCGGTCAGCTCGTTGTAGACGGCAAAGCCGACTCCGATGGGGGCTTCCCCGTTTTCCGCGCGCCGCTTTTGTTCGATGAGGACGGAGTCGTAGTCGATTGCCTTGACGCAGCCTTCGAGGGCGCGGCCGTACCAGCCGGAGTCGTCGACCAGACGCGAGGGCATGCGGTAGGGGATGGCGTCCTCGGGGATCAGGTTCAGTCGCCTGATGTCGAGGTCAGAGAGGCCGAGCTCGGCGGCGCCGAGGTTCAGCATCGTCTCCATCGCGAACACGGTGGCCGGTCGGGCGACCCCGCGGTAGGGACCGGCGTAGGCCGTGTTCGTGGTGACACCCCGAGTGACGCACTGGTAGTTGTCCACCATGTAGGGACCCGTGAGGAGTCCGCCCGCCATGAGCGGTTCGATGCCTGCGGTCCAGGGATAGACGGAGTAGGCGCCGATGTTGCAGGTCACGTCGGCCTGGACGGCCGTGATTTTTCCCTGCTCGGAGAAGCCCACCTTCATCAGGTAGCGGTGGTCGCGGGCGTGTGCCGCAGCCTGAAGGTGCTCAGCCCGGTCCTCAACCCACTTCAGGGGTACGCCGCGCAGGGTTCGAGCCATGAGGCACAAGGCGACGTCTTCGGGGTAGAGCACCGCCTTGGTGCCGAATCCGCCCCCGACGTCAGGTGCGATGACGCGCACGTTGCTTTCGGGAAGATCAAGCATCTCGGCGAGCATGTTGCGCACCAGGTGGGGCACCTGGGTACCGGACCAGAAGGTCAGTTTCTCTTCGCCTTTGTCCCACAGGGCCACGCCCGCGCGGCACTCGATCGGGTTGCCGGCGTGCCGGTTGGTGATGAGTTCGCGCTCCACGACGACGGCGGAGGTCTCAAACGCCCGCTCGACGTCCCCGGCCTGGAAGGTGCGTTCGAGCAGGACGTTGTCTGGTGCGCCGTCGTGGACCGGCACGGTCGGCTTCTCCCACGCTGTCACGGTTGCTGGCAGCGGGTCGTAGTCGACGTCGATGAGTTCCAGGCCGTCCTCGGCGAGGTAGCGGTTGGCCGCGACCACTGCCGCGACCGGTTCCCCGGCGAAGCGCACCTTGTCGCGGGCCAGGATGGGCTGCGCCGTCTCGATGTACGTCGGCAGCGCCGAGAGTGCGCGTAACTCGACACCTGCGATCTCGGGGGTCGTTCCGGTGAACACGGCGTCAACGCGTCCCTCGGCCGCGCTGGTGTCAAGGTTGAGGAGACGGGCATGTCCGTAAGGGCTGCGCAGGAACGCCACGTGCCGCATCCGGGGCAGCTCGAGGTCGGAGACGTAGTTGCCTCTTCCGGTCACAAGACGCCAGTCCTCCTTGCGAGGGACCGCACGACCCATCGCTCCTGGCTCGGACTCAGACGGCATGCCCGTGGAAGCCTCCGAGGCAGCGTGGGGGCTGCTCATGGCATCGCG
>NZ_JAOPXP010000183.1 GCF_025965085.1 Marmoricola sp. | reverse complement strand
AGGCACTGCTCGCCGAGCTTCGCAGCGGGAGGATCCGAGCCGCCCTCGACGTCGTGGACCCGGAACCGCTTCCCGCGGACCACCCGCTGTGGCACGCGCCCGACCTGCTGCTCGTGCCGCACGTGGGCGGCAACAGCAGCGCGATGGAACCGCGGGCCCACAAGCTGGTTCGCGAGCAGCTCCACCGCTTTGCCGCGGGGGAGCCACTCGCGAACGTGATGACCGGGGACTACTAGGGCAGGTCGCCCTGAGGACCGGGGTTGTCCTGCAGCGCCGTGCTCTCCGGGTTGAGCTTCGAGACAGGGCTGTCGGATCCACGGGCGGATCCAGACGCGGACTTGGCCTTGGCACTGGCCGCCTCAGCCGCCTCGGAGAGCTTCTCCTTCACGACCGGGGCCTTCTCCCGAGCCAGGCCGGCAGCCTGCTGGGCCTTCTCCTGCACCCGGGGGTCGTCCTTCACCTTGTTGAACGTGCTCCGCATCTGCTCGTAGCGCTCGCGGCCGGCCTTGGTCCCGAGCACGTACCCGATGCCTCCGGCGACGAGTAACAGCAGCTTCTTCATTTCTTCTCCTCCCGAGAGTCGTGCTCCCGATTCGTTGCGCCGGACGCTCCCGCCTCTTGGCGGATCTTTCGTCCGATCGCGGCGTCCTTGTCCCGCTTCTTGCGAGCCTTCTTGATGTTGCGAGTGTCCCGTGCCGGGAGCTGGAGCTCCTCCTCGGCCGCGATGCCAGCCTGCAGCTGACGCCCACGCTCGAGCTCGGCGTCCAACTCCCCGCCGAACAGCAGGGCGAGGTTGGTGATCCACAGGAACAGCAGCGTGACGATGACGCCGGCCAGGGATCCATAGGTCTTGTTGTAGCTGGAGAAGTTGCCGACGTAGAAGGCGAAGCCGACCGAGGCGAGCACCCAGACGAGGATCGCGACACCGGCACCCACCGAGATCCAGCGGAACTTGGGCTGCTGCACGTTGGGCGTCGCGTAGTAGAGCAAGCCGACCACCAGCATCACGATGACCGCGA
The DNA here is from genome assembly GCF_025965085.1 of Marmoricola sp. Lineage (GTDB taxonomy): Bacteria > Actinomycetota > Actinomycetes > Propionibacteriales > Nocardioidaceae > Marmoricola. The sequence goes on along the minus strand of NZ_JAOPXP010000183.1, from coordinate 14,437 downwards.
GGACCGGCCACTTCACGATCGACCACACGGTCAGTGCGGTGCTCCCGAGACCGATCACGTTGCCGATCGACTGCGCGACAGATCCGGAGATGATCAGGATCAGCAGGGCGACTGCTGCCAGGAGTACGGCGACCAGCGTCAGCACCAGCATCACCGGACGCAGCTTCCAGAAAGGACGACCCTCGTCGATCTCGTAGATCCGGTTCATCGCGCGGCCGAAGGCCCCGACGTACCCCGATGCCGACCACAGCGCAGCCAGGATCCCGATCACCAGGGCGAGCCCCGCGGAGTTCGAGCTCGAGACCTGGTCGAGCGCGGTCCTCACCGAGTCGAGGACCTGGGTGGAGACCAGTGGGCGAAGGGTCTCGATGACCTTGTCGACCGAGTTCTGGGCCTGGCCGATCACCCCGAGCACCGAGATCAGCGCCAACAGCGCCGGAAACACGGCCAGGACGGCGTAGTACGTCAGCGCGGCCGCGAGGTCGGTGCACTGGTCCTCGGAGAACTCGTGCATCGTCTTGCGCAGCACGTAGAACCACGAGCGCTTGCTCAGGTCGGTGGGGCCGTCCGGCTTGCGGCTGTCGTCAGGGTCCGGCGTCGCGTCTTCCGAGCGCTTCTCGTCCCGCCGGGCCTCGGAGGTGCTCATCGACGCCGCCGGAGCCAGATGAGGAGTGCCACGCCGACGACCACGGCCGCGGCGGCACCGAGCACCTCGGGGCGCGGCTTGCCCTCGTCGGTCGTGCTCAGGTCCTTGACCTCGGCGACCTTGGCCTTGGTCTGCACCTTGACGTCGGCGACCTTGGCCTTGGTCTGGGCCTTCACGTCGAGCTTGTGGCCGAGCTGGTCGACGGTCTGTGCGAGCTGTTCGCGCTGGCGCTCGATGTCGGCCTGGATCTCTTCGGGCGTGCTGCTCATCAGCGCTGTCCCTTCACGGTCGCGATGTCTTCCTTGACGCCCTCGACGGCCCTTTCGGGCGCCACCGGGGTTGCTTCCTCGACCTTGCTCTTGCCCATCACCGCGAACAGGCCCGCGGCAGCGAAGAGCACGACCGTCACGATCAGTGCGGCGATCCAGCCGTCCATGGCCAGTGCGAGCGCGAGGATCACCGTGGCGATCAGGGTGCCCAGGCCGAACAGCGCCAACAGGCCGGCGGCGCTGAACATGCCGATGCCGAGTCCGGCACGCTTGCCCTTCTCCGCCATCTCCGCCTGGGCGAGACGCAGCTCGGAACGGATCAGCTCCGGGACCTGGGTGGTCAGCTGGTTGACGAGGGCACCGAGGGTCGGATCAGGCCCCGAGGTGTGATTCACGGTGGGATCGCTCATGCTCGTCCGAGTAGCCAATCTGGACGCATTCAAACCTGGACCCGTTGTTTCGGTGCCGAAAAAATCTGGTGGGAAGCTGCCGCGACTGATCACGCCGCCAGGACACCGAGGGGGACGTGTGGAGCGACGCCTCGTCGCACCCCCGCCCCCGTAGACTCCGCAGCGTGGCAGGTCGCATCAGGGAAGAGGACATCGCGGAGGTCCGCGAGAAGGCGAAGATCGACGACGTCGTCAGCTCCTATGTGACCCTGCGCAACGCCGGCGGCGGCTCGATGAAGGGACTGTGTCCCTTCCACGATGAGAAGTCTGCTTCTTTTCATGTGACCCCTTCGCGAGGTTTTTACCATTGTTTCGGCTGTCAGGCTGGTGGCGACGTCATCAAGTTCGTGATGGAGATGGACGGGCTCGGGTTCACCGAGACCGTCGAGCGGCTGGCCGAGAAGGTCGGCGTACAGCTGCGTTACGAGGAGGGGGGCGCCCCGCGCCCGCGCACCGGCCCGCACCGGCCCCGGCTGATCGAGGCCCACAAGCACGCCGGCGACTGGTACGCCGACCAGCTGGCCACCCCGGAGGCGCTCACCGCTCGCCAGTTCCTGGGCTCGCGGGGGTTCGACGCCGACGCCGCGACCACGTTCGGGGTCGGCTTCTCGCCTCGCGGGGGAGAGGACCTGCTCAAGCACCTGCGGCAGAAGGGGTTCACCGACGAGGAGCTGGTCACCAGCGGCCTGATCGGTGAGGGTCGCGGGCTCTACGACCGGTTTCGCGGCCGGCTGATGTGGCCGATCCGGGACACCAGCGGCGACACCATCGGCTTCGGCGCCCGCCGCATCTTCGACGACGACCGCATCGAGGCGAAGTACCTCAACACCCCCGAGACGCCGATCTACCACAAGAGCCAGGTCCTCTACGGCATCGACCTGGCTCGCCGGGAGATCGCGCGCGCCAGCCAGGCCGTGATCGTCGAGGGCTACACCGACGTGATGGCCTGTCACCTGGCCGGCGTCAAGACGGCCGTCGCCACGTGCGGCACGGCGTTCGGGGACGACCACGCGCGGGTGATCCGCCGCCTGCTGCACGACCACGACGAGTTCCGCGGCGAGGTGATCTTCACCTTCGACGGCGACGAGGCCGGCCAGAAGGCCGCCCTGCGTGCATTCGAGGGCGACCAGGTCTTCGCCGGCCAGACCTATGTCGCCGTCGAGCCGACCGGCATGGACCCGTGCGACCTGCGGCTGAAGTCCGGCGACGCAGAGGTCCGGGAGCTCGTGGCCCGCCGCGTGCCGCTCTATCGCTTCGTGCTCGCCAACGTCGTTCAGCGCTACGACCTCGACCGCGCCGACGGGCGCGTCGACGCCATGCGGGAGGCCGCCAAGCTGGTGACCGCCATCCGCGACCGCTCCAAGGTCGACGCCTTCTCACGCGAGCTGGCGGGCATGCTCGGGATCGACCCGGCCGACGTGCAGCGCGAGGTCAGGCGTGCCGCCTCCCGCGGGCCCGAGCAGGCGCGTGGTGCGGCCCAGCCGGCCGGCCTCGCGCACGCCCCGCAGCCGGTTCGCCCGCTGGCCGAGCTGCCGGACCCTCGCGACCCTCGGCTGTTCCTCGAGCGCGAGACCCTCAAGCTGGTGATCCAGCACCCCCAGGTCGTCGGCCGCACCACCAAGGACATCGACCCTGGGGACTTCACCCACGGCGCCTACCGTGCGCTCTGGACGGCGATCGAGGCGGCCGGCGGGCCGACGGCGGCGCACGCCCAGTTCGCCGCGTCGCTGCGGGATGCCCAGACCGACCAGCGGCTGCAGGCGCTGATCAGTGCGCTGGCGGTCGAGCCGATCCGGCGCACGCCCGACGCGGCCTACGTGCAGCTGCACGCCGACCGGCTGCGTGAGCTGACCGCGAAGCGGCGGATCGCCGACCTCAAGTCGCGCCTGCAGCGCACGAACCCCGTCGACCAGGCCACTGACTACAACCGGATGTTCGGCGAGCTGGTGGCGCTCGAGGCCCATGCGCGGGCCTTGCGCGAGCGCACCCTGGAGAGCCAGTGAGGCTCTTCGCGCGCCGCGAGGGGATCCCTGCGGACGTCGTCGCGCGCGCCGGGCTCCCGCGCGGCGAGAGCGCGCTGGCGCACGCGAGAGCAGCCGACAGCACGTGGCTGGTGGGCACGCGCCGCTCCCTGGTCGTCGTGCCGGCGGACGGTGCAGCCCGGCGCATCCCCTGGGAGCAGGTGGAGGACGCCGCGTGGGACCAGGAGACCTCGCGGCTCAGGCTCACCGAGATCGGGGTGTACGGCGAGCAGCGGCCGGCGTACTCCTTCGAGATGGAGGACCCAGCCAACCTGTTGCAGCTCGTGCGCGAGCGCGTGACGGCCAGCATCGTGCTCCAGCGCTGGGTCCCGGTGCGCGGCAGGCAGGGGGTGACCGTGATCGGCCGCCGCAGTCCTGTCGGCGGCGCGGTCACCTGGATGCACGCCTACGACGCCGGCCTGGATCCTCACGACCCACCGGTCGCCGCCGTCGCGGATCAGGCTCTCGCGGCTGCCAGAGCCGAGGTCGGCGAGCCCGGGACAGACCCGATTTAGCAACTCCTCCGCGAGTTGCTAGGGTTTGCGGGCGCGATCCCCTGTAGCTCAATTGGCAGAGCATTCGACTGTTAATCGGAGGGTTGTTGGTTCGAGTCCAACCGGGGGAGCACGAGAAGAAGGCCCTGATCCATTGCGGATCAGGGCCTTCGTCACGTCTAGCGCGCTCGAGGTCGTGGCTAGCGGTCCGGGCCGTAGAGCCCGAAGTGCAGCGCCGGGTCGGTCGGGTCCCAGGTCCCGGTGAACTGCGAGCGCGCGCCCATCTCGCAGACGCGGCTGAGCAGGTCCTCGCCCAGGGCCAACCGGTCCGGCTCCCAGGCCGCGAGAGCCTTCGCGATGTCGTCCTCCTCGGACAGGGCGTCCGCCAGGGCCCAGGCGTCCGCGGCCGCCTTCGCCGTGCCGGCAGCTGCATGGGGGCGAGCGGCGAACGCCGCGTCCCCCAGGAGTGCCACGCGACCGAACGCCATCTGCGGAACGGCGATGTCCAGCACGGGCTGGATGTAGGGCTGTGCCGTGCGGACCACCATCTCCGCAGCCGCCGGCGGGAGATCGCTGACCGCTCGTTCCTTGAGCTCTGCCACGTAACGGTCCTGGACACCTCCGGGATGCACGGAGACGGTGGCCTCGAAGCCGCGCTTGTCGGTCAGCATCTCCGAGAGCACCGGACCTTCGGGGACGTTGCGGTACCACACGTAGTTGAGCAGCCGTGCGCCCTTGTCGAGCTCTCCACCGACCCCGGGGATGGGGTACATGCAGATGTGCGAGTGGTCCGCCACGGCGTAGGTGAGCGCGTCGTCGAGCAGACCTGCGGTCTCAGCGGAGACCTCGCCCTCGGGGACCGTGCCCCGCCATCCGACGTACCCGGAGTAGCGCGGTCGCACGTGGGGCAGCAGTCGTCGGCGCCCGGTCGAGGAGATGCCGTCGGCGAAGACGACCAGGTCCGCGCGCTCGCGGCGGCCGCTGACGAACCGGAGATCCACGCCTTCGTCGTCCTGGTCCAGGCCCACGGCGAACTCGCCGAGGTGGTAGCGCTCGGTCCCGAAGTCGCGGAGCAGGGTGCGGTACAGGGTCGTCCAGGAGCTGAACCGCCAGGCGGCGGGCTCCTGGTGGACCACGCTGTTCCCCGTACCGAGGTAGCGGAGCACCGAGGAGCCGATGCTCACGTCCTCCACGGCGATGTCCTGGTGCCGGTCGGTGATCCACCGGACCGTGTCCGGTTGAAGCACGATGCCGGCTCCGCGGCCATCGAGCAGCGCCGGCGTGCGCTCGAACAGGTCGACGTCGAACCCCTGCTCACGCAGGAGCAGGGCACTGGTGAGTCCTCCGAAGGAGCCGCCCACCACGATTGCGCGCCGTCGCTCAGACATGGCGGGTGCCTCCGTCGATGAGGTCGTCGGGGCCGTACGGGTGGTCCTCGAGGTTGATCACGATGGCGTCCTGGGTGGTGCGGGCGACGACCATCCGCACGGGCTCGGTGTCGCTGGCGTTCTCCTCCCAGTGCACGATGTTGGGCTTGATGTAGACGAAGTCGCCGGGGTGGGCCTCACGCAGCGAGTCGAGCCGGTCGCCCACCCACCATCGGCCGACGCCGCTGAGGATGTACAGCGCCGTCTCCGACTCCCCGTGGTGGTGCACACCCGTCCGGCCACCCGGCGGGAGCACCGAGAGCCCCATCCACAGGTCGCTTGACCCGAGTCGTCGGGCGGAGACCGCCTCGAAGCGCTGCAGCCCACGGGTCTGGGGGGTCTGGTCGGACAGTTCGTCTGCCCGCACGAGGAAGACGTCCCCGTCCGGGTCGTCGGTACCGGTCTGGTTCATGGCGTAACCCTGCTGCATCGAGGAGCGCGCGGACCATGTGTGCGGCCACAGGGCTAGCCGGCATGGCGGTGGGATGGCACAGTCTGCGCATGGACAACCGAGACGCGTCAGAGCTGCGCCGCTGGCTCGAGGAGATCGCGCAGATCGCAGCCGCGGTGAACCGACCCGTCATGCTCGAGACCTTGCTCGACCTGGTCGCCGCCACCGCCTCACGGCTGCTGGGGTACGACTTCTGCGCCGTGCTTCTGCCCGATCCCAGCGGCAAGGCGCTGTTGATCGAGGGTTCCTACGGGCTCTCCAGCAGCTACGTGCGGCAGGTCAACGCCGACCACCCCGTCATGCTCGAGACCGGTGGGGACACCCCGGCTCCCTCGAGCCGCGCATTCTTGTCCCACACGTCGGTGAAGGTGCTCGACACCGTCGCCGACACGACCTTCCTGCCCTGGGGCGGAGTGGCCCGGGAGCAGGGGTACCGCTCGATGATCTCGGTTCCCCTCCTCGTCTCGGGCAACGCCCTGGGCACCCTGAACTGCTACAGCCGGGTGCGGCAGTCGTTCGGACCGCGGGAGACCGAGCTGCTCGCCATGCTCGCCGACCAGGCCGGGGTGGCGATCGTGACGGCACGTCTGCGTGAGCGGGAGGCCGCCACGATCGATTCCCTGCGTGAGCTCAACGCCTCCCTCGAGACCCAGCACGAGCTGTTGCGTCAGGAGGAGGCCGTCCACGAGCAGCTGACCGCCGTCGCCCTGCAGGGCGGCGGCGTCGACGGTGTCGCACAGGCTCTCGCCGCGCTCCTGGGCCGGAGTGTCGCAGTCACCGACGAGCCGTCGGGGGAGCTGATCGCTGCGGCCGGCCACGATGGCGGCGTTCCGGCCGCACCTGCTGGGGACGCGGTGGTGGAGGGGCTCGACGAGGCGCACAGGTCCGCCCAGGCGGTCATCGTCGACCGGCACACCGCCATGGTGGTGGCACCTGTGCTGCTCGGCTCGGAGACGGTGGCCCGCATGTGGCTCCCGGGCACCCTTGCGGAGTTCTCCGCGCTCGACGTTCGGGCGCTCGAGCAGGCGACCACCGTGTGCGCCCTCGAGCTCCTGAGGAGCAGGACCGCGCTCGAGGTCGAGTGGCGGCTCTCCGGCGAGGTGCTGACCGACCTCCTGACCGGGAACCCCGCCGCAGCCACCACCCTGACGGAACGAGCCCAGCGTCTGGGCCACGACCTCCTCAGTCCGCATGCGGTCCTGGTCGCGGGCGGGCACGGCACGGGCGGCGGGCTGTCGCCGCACCGGGTCCTCTCGGTGGTGCGGTCGCTCGCCTCGCGCTCGACGCCTCGCGCGTTGGTGACCCTGGTCGGGGACGACGTCGTCGCCCTGTGGCCGGCGGACCAGCCGTCCGAGCCGGCAGCCAGGGCGGAGGAGCTGCGTCGGCTGCTGCGTAGGGCCGACCCGGAGGCACGGGTGACCGTGGCCATCGCACCTCCGTGTACGGCGCTGACCGACTACCCGCCGGCCTTCCGCCGGGCCAGGGGAGCCCTGTCGATGGCACGCTCACGCGGCTCCGCTGACGGGGTGGTCTCCCTCGGATCCCTGGGACTGCACGGGCTCCTGCTGCAGGTCGAGGACGCGGGCGAGCTGGTCCGGTTCGCCGATGACATGCTGCGGCCCCTGCGCGAGCAGGACGCGGTGCGAGGCACGGCCCTCGAGGAGACCTTGCGCGTCTACCTGGAGAACGACCTGAACACGGCTGCCACCGCGGCGACCCTGTTCGTGCACGCCAACACGGTGGGGCTCCGGATCCGCCGGGCGGAGCAGCTTCTGGGGATCTCCACGTCGCACGTCCTGGCGCTGGCCGAGCTGCAGGTCGCGCTCAGCGCGGACCAGGTGGCCGCGGTCTCACCGGGGCTCGAGAGCTGGTGACGGCGCCGTCTGGGAACCGCTTGCGGATCCGCGTCGGGTGGAGCGCGGCCGCGCCAGCAACGGCGCCAGCCACAGTGCGGCGACCAGCACCAGGGCCGTCGATGTCCGCCCGTGCTCGAGCGCGGCGCCCATCAGCGGAGTCCCCACGACGATCACACCGTTGGCCTGGCCGTTGAGCAGTCCCACGGCTGCGGCCGGTCGGTCCGGTCGACGCGCCTGACCCGCGATGATGACCCCCGCGAACGGGAGCCCGCTCAGCACCCCCAGCGTCAGCACCGCGGCCACCGCCACGCCGGGGGCTGAGGGGACCACGAGTGCCACCGTTGCGGCCGAGCAGCCCATCAGGGAGAGGACCACCATGAGCCCGACCCGCTCCGGAGAGCGACGAGCGAGGTAGCCGCCGAGCGGTCGGCTCAGCACCGACGTGCCGAGAACGACTGAACCGGTGAGCGCTGCCGTGGTGCGGCTGAAGCCCCACGACTCCTCCAGCACCATCACGGCCCAGTTGCTCAGCACGACACCCAGTCCGAGGGTGACCGCATGCACCGCCGCCAGCCGGTGCAGCTCGCCGTCGCGCAGCAGCGAGGGCCCCCGTGTCGAGGGACGGCCCGTGGTGGGCCCCGCGCGGCGCGCGGCGTGAGTCGCAGGGGGCAACCGCGCGACCACCAGCAGCGCGACCAGCGCGATCACCGCGCTGGTCAGCCACGCGGCGCGCCAGCCGAGAAAGGGCTCCGCCAGGGGGACCATCAGCACGGCGAACCCCGAGGCCGCCAGGGCGACGCCACCGAAGACGCCCATCCCGGAAGGACCTGAGCCACTGCTTCGAGCGAGCTCGGCGCCGGAGACGAAGCAGACCGCGTACCCGACACCTGCCAATGACCGGCACACGAGGGCCAGCCACAGCAGGGGCGTCGTCGAGGCCATGAGGTTGGCCAGCACGACCAGCGAGAGGCCCAGCACGGCTGCCGTTCGCACGCCGACACGGTCGACGAACGAACCGGCCGGCATCTGCAGCGCTGCATAGGGGATGGCGAGCGCCGTCGTCATCAGTCCGATCGCCACCAGGCCAACGTCGTAGCTGGGGCCCAGGGATGCCGCACCTGCACCCGCGGCCGTCATCGCCCAGCCGGCTGATCCGCCCAGGAGACAGGCAAGCACCAGGGGTCCGTGCGGTGTGGACCGGTGACCCTTCACGACATGCCACTCCTCGTCCGTGCGTCGACGCGGACCAGCATGTCGGCCATCGACCGGAGAAGCACTCACGCGAACCGTCATCCCGCGACGTGCACCGTGCCGGTCGGCATCAGTGCTTCGCGACGGGGCCCGCCACAGAATGTGATCCACCGTCCCCGCTGCCTGAGGAGAACACGTGAGACTCGGATACTTCGCGATGCCGATGCACCCGATGGGCCGTCCCTGGGCCGACACGCTCCGTGAGGACCAGGAGGCGGTCGTGCTCGCGGACCGGCTCGGATTCCACGACGCATTCATCGGTGAGCACCTCACTGATCAGCACGAGACCATCACCAACAGCCTGCTGTTCCTTGCCACCCTGATCCCGCAGACCACGCAGATCAGGCTGGCCACGGGCACCACCAACCTCTCCCACCAGCACCCCGTTCTCGTGGCGGTGAACTCCGCGATGTTCGACCACATGTCAGGCGGTCGCTTCATCCTCGGCGTCAGCCCCGGGGCACTGCCGTCGGACGCGGAGGTGCTCGGCATCCTCGACGAGGACCGCAACCAGATGTTCGGCGAGGCCGTCGACATCATCACCCGGATGTGGCAGGACGAGGCGCCGTACGACATCGACATCCCGGGCAACCGGTTCAAGGTGACCACCGCGACCACGCTGGATGCCCCCAACGGGATCGGGATCGTGCCGCGGCCCCTCCAGAGTCCGCGTCCTGAGATCGTCGGCACCGTCGTGGCGCCGTTCTCCCAGGGAGTCATCGCCATGGGGTCGAAGGACTTCCACCCGTTGTCGGCCAACTTCTTGCTCCCGCAGTGGGTGGCCACGCACTGGCCCAACTACGTGCAGGGCAAGGAGTCGGTGGGGGAGCATGCCTCGGTTGACGACTGGCGCGTCGCCCGCACGGTCTTCGTCGCCGACGACGCGGCCACCGCGGCGCGCTATGGCCGCGACGACGAGCACAGTCCCTACCGGTTCTACTACAGCAAGATGCTGGCCAAGATGCAGAAGCTCGGACGCCTCGGACTCTTCAAGACCCACAAGGACCAGCCCGACGAGGAGATCACCCTTGACTACGTGTTGGACAAGCTCGTGCTCACCGGCACCGCGGACTCGGTCGCGGAGCAGGTGCTGGCGCTTCGTGAGGACACCGGCGACTTCGGGGAGCTCGTCTACGCGGGCCTCGACTGGGTCGACCCCGACCTGGGTCGGCGCTCCATGGAGCTGATGGCCGAGCAGGTGATGCCGAAGGTCAACGACGCCCTCTGCTCCAGCGACCGACGCCCGGCAGCCGTGGGCGCGGAGTCGGTGAATGCGAGGCCCTGACCGGATGCCGCCCCTGGACCCGGCCGAGCTGGACGAGGACCAGGCAGCGGCCGTGCGCCAGATCACCAGCGGACCGCGTGGTGCGCTCGTCGGGCCCTTCACAGTGCTGCTGCGTTCCCCCGTGCTGATGGACCGGGTCCAGCAGGTCGGGGCCTATCTGCGCTACGAGAAGGTCCTCGCACCGCACCTGTTCGAGATGGTGGTGCTGATGGTCGCCCGGCGGTGGGACCAGGCCTTCGAGTGGGCCCACCACCAGCCGCTCGCCCTCGGGGCCGGGCTCGAGCCCGATGTCGTCCAGGCGCTGGGGGAGGACCGTTGCCCGGTGACGGATGACGCGGAGGTGCTGGCCCTCTGGAAGGTCGTCGACGAGATCCACGCGACGGGCGGGGTGGAGGACGCGACGTACGCTCGGGCGGTTTCGCTCTTCGGTGAACCGTGCCTGGTCGAGGCTGTGGTCGCAGTCGGCTACTACACGACCCTGGCGATGGTGATGAACGTGGCCCGCACACCTCCCGAGACCGGCGCGGGCCTTCCCGCCCGAGCTACGGCGCACCCGTGAGGTCGGGCGTCGTCGCGCCGACGCTGCATCGCACCGGCACCGCCTCAGGCGCACCGGTGCTGCTGCTGCACCCGTTGGGGGTCGACCGCTCGGTGTGGCGGACGGTCGCCGCGGGTCTCCGTGAGTTCACCGTGCTCACGTGCGACCTGCCCGGCCACGGTGAGAACCCGGCCTGGGACCGACGCATGGAGGTCGACGAGGTGGCCGCCCAGCTGGCCATCGCGCTCCTCGAGACCGGGTACGGACCGGCGCACGTCGTGGGGGTCTCCCTGGGCGGCCTGGTGGCGCAGTCCCTGGCAGCGCACCATCCCGTCGCCGTCGACCGACTCGTCGTGGTCGACGCCGTCGACGTCTACCCGCCGGCGATGCAGGAGATGTGGAAGGACCGGGCCGACCTGGTGCGTGCCGTCGGGGTCCAGCCTGTGATCACCCCGACCCTCGAGCTCTGGTTCACCGCTGCTGCGCGAGACCCGGAGGCAGAGGTCGTCGAGCAGGTGCGCCGGCTCCTGACGAGCACCGACACGGAGGGGTACGCCCGGGCCTGTGAGCTGTTGGCGACGGTGGACACGAGCCCGTTGCTGCCGCGGATCCTGGCGCGGACCCTCGTGGTGTGCGGGGACGACGACGCCCCCGCCTTCACTGCGGCGGCGCCACGCCTGGCGGCGGCGGTCCCGCACGGCACGCTCGCCTGGATCGACAGCGCTCGCCACGCAGGCGCCCTGGAGCGCCCTGAGGCCTTCGTCGAGCTGCTCCGGTCATTCCTGGTCGAGGAGACGGATCAGGCGTAGCGCCACCTGCAGCTCGGTACGTCGTTCCTGCAGCGGTCGGCCGAGGAGCTCGCCTGCCTTGACGAGCCGGTTGCGCACCGTGTGCTCGTGCAGGTACAGGTGTTCGGCGGTGGTCACGTGGCTGCCCCACCGGAAGGAGGCCTCCAGGGTCTCCCGCAGCCGGGCTGCCTGCTCGTTCGGCTCTGCGAGAGGACCCAGCTCCTCCTGCGCGAACCGTCGTGCCAGTACCGGGTCGCGCATCAGGAGCACCTCGAGACTGACGTCGGAATGGCGGAGCAGGCGGGGTGAGTGGAGGGCTCCCCAGGCCGCGCGCACCCGTTCGATCTCGAGGACCTGGTGCCATGTCTCGCGCAACCCGTCCGGTCCGCTTCGGAGGTCACTGACCGAGGCCTGCACACCCAGCACGGTCAGGTGGTCCAGCAGCGCCTGCTGGGCAACGTCGCTCCAGGCGCCCGGCCTGGTCAGCCAGATCACCGAGCTGGACAGGTCGACCGCGTGAACGAGGGCGTTCCGCGTCCGGCTGGCGTTCCGGAGGCCCGCCAGCATCTGCACCGCCGTTCCCTCGGCCACGCTCGGGAGTAGGACCGCCGCATGGGTGCCGTCGAGCGGGTGGTCGAGGATGACGAGGTCCGAGGGGGACAGTGGCGAGGCGTCCGCGCGCAGAAGCTGGCGCACGAGCCCGCTCCGGACGTGGGCGCGGGACCGGCTCAGGGCCTCGTCGGTGCGGGCGTAGCTCTCGGCGACCTGCGAGGCCGCATGGTCGTGGTAGGCCAGCAGCAGCGAGGTGAGGGTGTGCAGCGCCGAGAGTGCCTCCGTGCGGGGCAGGTCCTCGGCCTCGGCATGCGCCACGAGGCGTCGCGACCATTCCTCCCACATCGCCAGGAAGCCGACCCTGTAGGAGCGTTGGAGCGAGGTCTGGGGGACCCGGAGCTGCGCCTGGACGGCGGCGAAGGCGAACGGCTCCACGAGTCTCACCTCCTCAAGGGCCCGGCGCCCGCAGAGCACGTCCTGCAGCGCGCGGAGGTTCTCCGCGACGCTTGCCCGCAGGCGCTCCACGAACTCGGCGTGTCCACGCAGGTGGGGGAAGGCTGCCTCCAGGTCTCGCTCCACCACCACCTCGGCGGTCTGGGCGAGGTCGACACCGTCCGCGACGAGCCGAGCCCAGGCCGGGAGCTGCTCGCCCGCCTGTCCGGCATCGAGCTCGTGTGCGGGGGAGTGCGCGGTCATCGGGGCACCGTAGCGGGACAATGGCTGTGGCGCACGACACATTTGGGCCTCAGTGCTGTGCGGCTACCCATAGTGGCGTTGATCACGGCCGAGACAGGGTGGGGGCAGTCAGTCAGCTCCGCAACCGTCGAAGGGAGGCAGGCCGTGAGAAGCGCCGATCGCTGCCAGCAGCCCGTGCCCGTCGCCATCTCAGATGCCTTGCGCGACGCGCGTCCGGTCGGTCGTGGACCGCTTCACCAGGCTGGTGGCGAACACCTGCTCCCGGCCGGTGCCGACCGGGGTGTCGCTCTCGATGCGCTCGACCAGCATCCGTGCCGCCGATCTGGCCATCTCGTCGAGGGGCTGATGCACCGTGGTTAGCTGGAAGACCTCCCACGACGCCATCGGGACGTCGTCGAACCCCAGGATCGACACGTCGGTCGGCACCTGGATGCTGAGCGACCTGGCCGCGTCGACGGCGCCGAAGCCGATGATGTCGTTGCCGCAGAAGATCGCGGTCGGCGCATCGTCCAGCCGTAGCAGCTCGCGAGCATGCTGGTAGCCGCTCTGGTGGGAGTAGGGGCCTTCGCGCACGAGGGCCGCATCCACCTCGACCCCTTCCTCGGCGAGCGCCTCCGCGAAGCCGGCATACCTGTCCCTGCAGGTGGACGTGTTCGAGGGTCCGTTGATGACCCCGATACGGCGGTGCCCCAGCTGGGTCAGGTGTCGTCCGGCGAGTCGCCCTCCCTCGTGGTTGTCCGCCACGACCCGGTCCACGTCCATCCCGTCGACGTACCTGTTGAGCAGGACCACCGGCAGGTCACGACGGCGCACCGCCTCGGTCAGCCGCGAACCGAGCGTCGCCGTCGTCACCAGCACACCGTCGATGGAGCGGTCCAGCAGTCGGCTCAGTGCCTCCTGCCCGGTCGGGATGTCCGTGCGCTCCGCAAAGAGGACGACGCGGTAGCCCATCAGGCGCAGCTCGTCATGGATCGGCGTCAGCAGCGTGGGGAAGAACGGGTTCGTCAGGTCGGCCACGACGACCCCGATCGTCCGGGTCAGCTCCGGGCTCGGGAGCGGGGTAGATGCGAGCCGATAGCCGAGGCGCTCGGCAGCGGCCTCGATGCGGAGCCTGGTCTCCGACCTCACCCGGGGGTCTCCCCGCAGGGCGCGGGACACCGTCGACTGCGAGACGCCCACCTCCGCGGCGACGGTGGAGCTGGTGGTCACCTTAGGTCGCGGCCCTCGGCGACGTGCGGTTCCGCTGTCGGCAGTCTTCCTCGGCGGGGGCGACTGGGAGCCGCTCACCATGTCGCACCGTGTTCGTTCATGTTGACGACCACCTTCACATGCACAGCAGATGACTACGTTATGCACAACGTAGACACCCAGTCGATGACTGTCAACGCGCTGCAGTCTTTCCGCGTAAACACGCCGGATCAGTGGGGAACCGCGTCGGTGCAGCGTTGCCGTGGACGTCACCGGTATTGAAAGATTTTTCAATCTTATTCACAAAATTGCTTGACGTTGCACACGGATACCGGCAGTGTCACACGTCACACCCGCGGCTCACCTGGATGGGTGACGCCCAGCTGAGCTGCTCCACCTGAACCTGTCGCGAGACACCGCTCCTCACCCAACCGAGAGGCACGACATGAGCACCGCACGCACCATCCGATCGAACCGCTGGAAGCTGGCCGCGTTGGTCACCGTGGGAGGGCTGGCCCTCAGTGGC
>NZ_JAOPXP010000138.1 GCF_025965085.1 Marmoricola sp. | reverse complement strand
GGCGTGGCCGTCGACGTCGCCGACGACTTCGACGACCTCTTCACCGCCATCCCGCTCGATCGGGTCAGCGTGTCGCTGGTGTCGTCGCAACCGGTCGGGGCCGCCCCCCACCTGGCCATGTACCTCGCCGCGGCCGAGCGGCGGGGGTACGACCGGCGGGCGTTGGCCGGCACGAGCCAGAACGACTTCCTCATGGAGACGGCCATCACGATCGCCCCGGAGGCGCTGCCGCCGGCGGCGTCGTTCCGGGTCGAGTGCGACGTGGCCGAGTACTGCGCCCGGGAGCTCCCCCGCTGGAACCCGATCAGCGTGACTGGCTACAACTACCGGGAGGCCGGCGCCGACGCCCCCCTGGAACTGGCCCTGACGCTGGCCCACGGCCGGGCCGCGGCCCGGGAGCTCATCGGCCGGGGCCTGGCGCCGGAGGTGGCGCTGCCGAAGATCTCGTTCTTCCTCGACGCCCACGCCGACTTCTTCGAGGAGATCGCCAAGTTCCGGGCCGCCCGCCGCATCTGGGCGCGGTGGCTGCGCGACGTCTACGGCGCCGAGACCGAGAAGGCGCAGTGGATGCGCTTCCACACCCAGACCGCCGGTGTGTCGCTGACCGCGCAGCAGCCCTACAACAACGTGGTGCGCACCAGCATCGAGGCGCTGGCCGCCGTGCTGGGTGGCACGAACTCGCTGCACACGAACGCCCTCGACGAGACCCTCGCGCTGCCCAGTGAGCAGGCCGCGGAGATCGCGCTGCGCACGCAGCAGGTGATCATGGAGGAGACCGGCGTCGTCAACGTCGCCGACCCGTTGGGTGGCAGCTTCTACGTCGAAGCACTCACGGACAAGCTCGAGGCCGAGGCCAACGCGATCTTCGACAAGATCCTGGAGATGGGTGGCTCCTCGTTGCGCCACGACCAGACCGAGAAGCTCGCGCAGTCGGCCCGTGACGGGCACAACCCGGTCACCCAGGGGCTGCTCCGCGGCATCGAGGACGGCTGGTTCATGTCCGAGATCGCCGAGGCGGCGTTCGCCTACCAGGTGGCGCTGGAGAAGGGCGAGAAGAAGGTGGTCGGCGTGAACGTGCTGCCGGAGTCGGTGACCAGCGACCTCGAGATCATGCGCGTCTCGCACGAGGTGGAGACCGAGCAGGTCCGCATCCTGGCCGAGCGCCGCGCCGGCCGGGACGAGTCGGCCATCGCGGCTGCCATCGAGGCGATGCTCAGGGCTGCCCGTGAGCACCGCAACATGATCCCGCCGATGCTCGACGCGTGCCGGGCCGAGGCGACGCTCGGGGAGATCTGCAACGTCCTGCGCGAGGAGTGGGGCGTCTACCGGGAGCCCGCCCGCTTCTGAGTGGTCCAGTCGGACCGTGGTCGGCGTGGAGCCGGTCCGGTCCGGTCAGGGGGAGCCTCCGGCTGCGCCCGCGGCGGAGCGCTGGAACGCCTCCGGGGTCATGGGCAGGGTGAACTCGAAGCAGCTGCCCACGCCGTCAGGGTTCGCGGTGACGCGGATGGTGCCGCCGTGTCGCTGGATGATGCGCTTGCAGATGGCGAGGCCGAGACCGGTGCCCTGGTAAGCCTCGGTCGCGCGGTGGAAGCTCTCGAAGACCCGCTCCCGCTGGAGGAGCGGGACGCCGATGCCGTTGTCGCGGACCATCACCTTCGCCCAGCCGTCGCCGAGGTCCTCGGCCTCGATCAGGACGCGGGGAGTCGTCCCGGGCGCGACGTACTTGAACGCGTTGCCGATCAGGTTGTCGAGCACCTGGCGCAGGAGCATGCGGTCGGCCCACGCGTCGAGCAGGTCGCCGGTGACGATCTCACCTCCGTTGCGCGGCCGGTCGCGCGTCCCGGCGATGTGCTTGACCAGGTTGCGCAGCGAGACGGGCTCGCACTCCAGGGCCTGGTCCCGCGAGACCGAGTGGGCGAGCAGAGCTGAGATGAAGCCACGCGCCTGCTCGACGCCGCCACGGATGTGCTGGACCATCGGCAGCGCGCGGGCCGCGTCGCTGGAGTCGCTGGCCGTGAGGTCCTCCTCCAGGGCCTCGGCCCACCCGTCGATCACGCTGAGCGGGTTGTTCAGGTCGTGGGCGACCGTGCCGGCGAAGGAGACGAGGGACTCCCGGCGGGTGGTGGCCGTCGTGACGTCTCGGACCACGACCATGACGCGCCGTGGGGCGCCCGCCCCGTTCGGCACCTGGAACGCCGAGATCTCCAGCACGCGGACGGATCCGTCCTCCTCCGGGTGGTGGAACTCCTCGGCGTCCACGGACTCACCGCTCAGCGCGCGGACGTAGGGGTTGCCCTCGGCCCCGACGATGCGGCCGTCGGGGTAGTACAGGGGGCTCCCCTCCTCGCCAGGTTCGGAGATGCGGTCGGCGGTGTTCAGCGGCTTGGTGCCGAAGGCAGTGCGCAGGGCCAGGTTGGCGTGCACCACCCGGCCGGTCTCCTCGATGATGGCCACGCCGTCGTCGAGGTGGGACATCACCATGTCGAGCTCGTGGGCCCGCAGGCCCAGGGCTGCCTCCGACTGCTCGAGGCTCCTGATCGTGTCGCTGATCTGCCTGCGGATGAGCGAGATCGTCATGCCGGTGACCATCAGGACGACGACGAAGAGCTGCGCGAGGAGCGCGCGGGTGTTCGCGGCGTTCACGGTCGCGATGGGTCCGTGACCCTCGATCGTCATCCAGACCGTGACGATCCCGGTGAGCAGGCAGTGCGTGGCGGTGACCACCGGGCTGGACCGCAGCGCTGCCCAGACGACGGTGAGGCTCAGGATGTAGGTCGTGGGGATCTCGGGGTTGCGCCAGAACCCCCAGAAGATCAGGGCGGTGACGACCTCGATGCCGACGAGGTGTAGGACCTCCGGCCGGGTGATCGACCCGAGCACCGGCAGTCCGCGATCGCGTCGCTCGGTCAGCCAGCCACCGAGCAACAGCCCGAAGACGCCGATCGTCGCCATGGCCGAGGCCTGGCGACCGAACCGACCGATCAGCATGCCGAGGTCCTCGTTGTCCAGGACCACCGCCCCGACCAGCCAGCGAAGCACCGAGGTGACCAGTGCCGCGAGGATGACCGAGACCAGGATCATCCCGAACTGGCGCAGCCTGGTGAACGGCACCCGCCCGCCCGTTCCCCAGATGCCGGGAACGAGGCGGTGCAGCAGCCACAGCGCCAGCAGGGTCTGGGCCACCACCGACAGCGAGAGGATCGTACGGGCCGTGCCCCCTTCGGTCACCGCGAGAACGGCCATCGTCGCGGCCGACATGAGTGCGACGTCGAGCGTCAGCAGCCCGCGGCGGCTGCTGGCGAGCCAGGCCAGGCCGACGCCGGCTGCCGGCCACACGAGTCCGACGTGGTCGGGTCCCACGACCACGATGCGTCCGAGCAAACTGGCAAGGACATACGCCGCGAGCCACAGCGCCCTGCCTGGCAGCGCGGGCACGCGTGAGCCGTGCTGTTCTCCCGTCCCCACGCGAGTCAGTATCGTCACTGGAGACCTCACGTGTGAACCAATTCGACCAGTTGGAACGATGGAGACATGAGCCAACAGCCTTTTTCCCGTCCCGGTGCGGTAGATCTGTCCGGATTGCAGAGTTCGGCCTCTGTGCCTTCCGAGAGAAGCGGCGGACCGCAGCCGAGCTCCGCGTATTCGCTGCAGGTCACCGAGCAGAACTTCCAGGAGCTGCTCGAGAGCTCCCGCACGGCGCCGGTCCTGCTGTCCTTCGAGAGCCCGAGCCGCTCTCCGGAGAGCGTGCAGCTCGCGGACGCGATGCAGACGCTCGCGACCGAGTTCGAGGGGCGGTTCCTGCTGGGACGCGTCGACATCGACGCCGTTCCGCAGATCGCTCAGGCGATGCAGATCCCGTCGGTGCCCCTCGTCGTCCTGGTCGCCCAGGGACGTCCCATGCCGCTGCTCCAGAACGCGGCACCGCTGGAGGAGCTGCGCCAGGCGCTGACCCAGGTGCTCCAGCAGCTGACCGCCAGCGGGTTCAGCGGTCGCCACCAACCGCGTTCGGGCAGCGGCATCCTGGACGAGGAGACCGGGGAGGAGCAGCTGGACCCGCGCTACGTGCCGGCCCAGGAGGCCCTCGAGCGCGGCGACATCGACGGCGCCGTCGAGGAGTACCAGAAGCTGGTCACGGCCAACCCCGCCGACTCCGAGGCAGCGGCCGGTCTCGCGATGGCCACGTTGCTCCAACGCACCGCGGGTGTCGACCTCAACGAGGCACGGGCCGCCGCGGCGGCGAACCCCGACGACGTGGACGCGCAGACGCTGGTGGCCGACCTCGACCTGCTCGGTGGCCATGTCGACGACGCGTTCGACAGGCTCGTCGGCCTGGTGCGGCGTACGTCGGACAAGGAGCGTGACGCCGCGCGGACCCATCTGATCGGCCTCTTCGGGGCCGTGGGCAACGAGGACCCGCGGGTCGTGCGAGCGCGGCGGGACCTGGCCTCGGCCCTGTTCTGAGCCCCCGGCAGTCCTGACGGTGCCGTCTCGGTTGCTGGCCGCTGCGGTCTAGTTCGGTGAGGGCCATCCCTAGGCATACCCGGCGGAGATCGACATATCTTCACCCCTCACGAGGTGGAGGGGACATGGCGCTGATGGCACATCGCGGACTGTCGCGGGTTCTGGCTGTTCTCGGTGTCGCGGGAGCTGTGCTTGCGTCCCTGGTGGGCGCAGGCCTCCTGGCTGCGCCGGCGGCCGACGCAGCCCAGGCGCCGGGCACTCCGTGGACCTGGGGGGAGAACGCCTACGGTCAGCTGGGCGACGGCACGACGACGACCCGTCTCTCGGGGGGCCAGGTCGCCGGGCTCAGCGGGGTGGTCGACCTGCACGGGGGGCGAGAACACGTCGTGGCGCTCGCGTCGGACGGGACGGTGTGGGTGTGGGGCAGCAACCAGGAGGGCCAGCTGGGGCTGGGGACTACGGCCAACGTGACGACGCCCACGCGAGTCCCGAGCCTGACTGGGGTGGTGGCGGTGGAGACCGGTCACAACTTCACGATGGCGCTGAAGAGCGACGGGACCGTGTGGGCGTCGGGGCTCAACAGCGACGGCCAGATCGGCGACGGCTCGACCACGATGCGACGTACGCCGGTGCGGGTGCAGGGCCTCACGGACGCCGTCGCCATCGCCGGTGGACGCGACATGGCCTATGCGGTCCGCTCCAACGGGCAGCTCGTGGGGTGGGGCCGCAACGACGAAGGCCAGCTCGGCGACGGCACGCTGACCCGTCGGCTCGCGCCGGTGCGGGTCGGTGCCCTCGCGGAGGTGAGGCAGGTCGCCGGGGGGCGTGACCACGGGCTCGCGGTGCTCGCCGACGGCAGCACCTGGGCCTGGGGGTCGAACGACTACGGCCAGGTCGGTGACGGGTCGACCACCGACCGCACGGCCCCGGTGCGGACCATCGCCTCCGGCATCGCCGACGTCGCAGCAGGCGCCCACCACTCCTACGCCCTGCGGGCCGACGGCACCGTCACCTCCTGGGGTCGCAACTACCGCTCTGCCCTGGGAGACGGCACGACGACCCTGCGCACGCGGCCGGTCAGCGTCCTGGGCGTCACCGACGCGACCACGATCGGGGCCGGCCGCGACATGGGCGTCGTCACCCTCGCCGACGGTCGGGTCAAGAGCTGGGGACACAACCTCTACGGGCAGCTCGGCGACGGCACCCGGACCGATCGAACCTCTGCGGTGTTCGTCCCGGGCGTCACCAACGCGGTGAAGGCCGCCGGCGGAGGTTCGGCGTACGCCGCGGTGCTGGTCGGTGACGTGGCCGCTCCCAACCAGCCGCCGACCGCTCGGGTCACGGGCACCTGCACCGGCCTCTCCTGCCCGCTGAGTGGCGCGACCTCCACCGATGCGGACGGCACGATCACCCAGTACGCCTGGGACTTCGGTGACGGTGCGAAGCCCACCGGTGTCGACCCGGGGCACACCTACGCCACGGCCGGGACCTACGACGTCACGCTCACGGTGACCGACGACGACGGGGCCCCCAGCACGGCCAGCGTGCAGGTGACTGTGACCGATCCGGGACCGCCGCCGCCCAACCAGGACCCGGTCGCCCGCATCACCGGCGGCTGCGCGGACCTGTCCTGCCCGCTCAGCGCAAGCACCTCGACCGACGCGGACGGCTCGATCGCCGGCTACGCCTGGGACTTCGGCGACGAGACGACGGCCACCGGCGTGAACCCGGGCCACACCTACGCCGACCCTGGCACCTACACCGTGACCCTGACCGTCACCGACGACGACGGCGCCGCGGACATCGACACGCTGGAGGTGACGGTCTCGCAGCCGCTGGTCTCCACGGTCGCGTTCCGGGCCGCAGCGGCCACCGACGCCAACACCCGCTCGGCCACGGTGGTGGTCCCGGCCGGCGTCCGGACCGGTGACCAGCTGGTCCTGATCGCCACCTCCAACACCGCCGCCGACGCCACCACGCCCGCGGGCTGGACGCTGCTGGGCGGTGCCGCCGACGGCACCGAGGTCAAATCGTCGGTCTGGACCCGGACAGCGGCAGCCGGCGACGCGGGATCCACGGTCCGGGTGCAGCTGAGCGCCATCTCGAAGACGAGCCTGACCCTGTCGGCCTACAGCGACGCCGGTGCGGTCACGACGCTCGCGTCGGCAGTCCAGGGCGCGGCGACCAGCACCACCCACCCCGCTCCCGCGGCCACGGTGGTCGAGGCCGGGTCGACCGTCGTGCGCTACTGGGTCGACAAGGCGAGCACCACCCACACCTGGACGCTGCCTGCCGGCGTGAATCGTCGCGCCGGGACCACGGGCACCGGCGGAGGCCTGCTCGCAACGGTCACCGGCGACACGTCAGACGTGGGCGCGGGCACGGTCGCGACGTCCGTCGCCGCCTCCAGCCTGGCCTCGTCCAAGTCGCTGGCCTGGACGATCGTGGTCCCGCCGGCCTGAGGACCGGTCGACCCGCAGGCTGCTCTGCCACCATGGTGTGCATGACCGACCACGCGGGGGCGACGTTGCCGATGGCGCGGCTGTCCGGGGCGGGGCAGCTGTACGTCACGACGGTCGGGACCGTGGGGGTGATGAGCGTGCTCGAGGGGTCACACGCGTGGTACGTCGCTCTCGTCGTGCTGGCCCTCCCGCTCAGCCTGCTGGCGCTGTGGGTCGGCTTCTATGCCGGCATGGCCGTCGGCTTCGTCTTCGGTGCCGACCCGACCGAGCTCTCGTGGCCGGCGGCCGTGGTGTGGGTGATGGTCTGGACGATGACCGCGTGGCTCAATGCCCGGGTCGGCCAGAAGGTACGCCGGCGCGGGTGGGCCGCAGTCGCACCGCGGCCCCACGTCGAACGCGACGACGACTAGGGTCCGGGGGCCGGGTCGCTCAGCCGCCCTCGGGCAGGCCCCGGCCGCTCTCCGTGTACGCCGGACCAGGTCGCTCGGACAGGTTGCGCATCGCAGCCTCGATGCGCCGGGCGGTGAAGTCGGCGCACTTCTCGCGCACCTCGGCGATCGTGAAGAGCCCGGCAGAGCGGATCTCGCGCTCCTGGCGCACGATCGTCTCCACGATGGCGGCATCGACCACACCACCATCGAAGACCAGGCAGAGGGCGTCGTCCCAGCCACCCCACGGGGGCAGCCAGTCGGTGAGCAGCAGCCGACCGGGCGCGATCGTGAGCCCGAGCTCCTCGTCGACCTCGCGGGCGACCGCCAGCTGGGGCGACTCGCCCACCTCGACGACCCCGCCGGGCAGGTCGAAGTCGCGCTTGTAGGTGAGCTGGCACAGCAGCACCCGGCCGTCGGTGGAGCGGATGAGCAGCTGGCTGATCGCACGCTTGCGGGGCAGGAAGGAGTTCAGCAGCGAGCGGAAGCCCCTCGGGTCCTCCAGCGGGGTGTCGTCGACCAGCCGCGCATAGACGATCCGGTCCGACTCCCCGGCCACGCCGCGAGCCACGCCCTCGCGCATCAGGCCCGCGAAGGTGGCCACGCGCTGGGCCGTCTCGTCGTCCGGGTCGACGTGGGTCTCCACCCGGGTGCTGCCGCCCTTGAAGGCCGACTCGACGACGCGGCGGACCTCGTCGGCCGACGCACGCAGCCCCTGCTCCTGCAGCTCGGTTGACCAGGACACGCGGACGACGCCGGGGGCTACAGGGGACAGGTCAGCAGACACGCTGTCAGCCTAGGGCTTGCGACCCAGCGCACGCCCAGCCGCGGTGGGGCGAGACGCCCAGGTCAGCCACACCGCCGCCACGCCCGACAGTCAGCGCCAGGTCGTACGCCGGAAGCCGGCCCGGCACGTTCACCGACGCGAGCTGGCCAGCCAGAGAGTGCCGAGGGGTGGCACGCGCACGCGCGCGGAGGCGGGCTGCCCGTTGTGCGGTGTCTCGTGCGCCGTCACGGTACCGAGGTTGCCGACGCCCGAACCGCCGTAGATCTCGGCGTCGGTGTTGATCACCTCGCTCCACTCGCCCGCGAACGGGAGTCCCAGCTGGTAGCCCTCGTGGGGGATCGCCGAGTAGTTCGTGACGCACACCAGTGGGCTGCCGTCGGAGCCCCACCGTAGGAACGCCACCGTGTTGCGGGCGGCGTCGTCCGCCTCGATCCACTGGAAGCCGTCGGGGGTCGTGTCCTGCGACCACAGTGCAGGCGTGTCCGCATAGACGCTGTTGAGGTCGGACACCAGCCGGCGTACGCCAGCGTGGTCGGGGTTGTCGAGCAGTCCCCAGTCGAGCTCTCGCTGCTCGGCCCACTCCTCCTCCTGCGCGAACTCCGTGCCCATGAACAGCAGCTGCTTGCCCGGGTGGGCCCACTGCCAGGACAAGAAGGCGCGCACGTTGGCGAGCTGCTGCCAGCGATCGCCGGGCATCTTGCGCAACAGCGAGCCCTTGCCGTGCACGACCTCGTCGTGGCTGATCGGCAGCACGTAGTTCTCCGAGAACGCGTAGACCATGCTGAACGTCAGCTGGTTGTGGTGGTAGCCGCGGTGGATCGGGTCACGGGCGATGTAGTCAAGGCTGTCGTGCATCCAGCCCATGTTCCACTTGAAGCCGAAGCCGAGCCCGCCCTGGTTGGTGGGCCTGGTCACGCCCGCCCAGGACGTGGACTCCTCGGCGACGGTGATCGCACCGGGGACCCGCTTGTAGATGGTGCCGTTGAGCTCCTTGAGGAAATGCTCGGCCTCGAGGTTCTCGCGCCCCCCGCGCACGTTCGGCTGCCACTCGCCGTCCTCGCGGGAGTAGTCCAGGTAGAGCATCGAGGCCACGGCGTCGACGCGGATGCCGTCGACGTGGAACTCCTCGAGCCAGTAGAGCGCGTTCGCGACCAGGAAGTTGCGGACCTCCTTGCGGCCGAAGTTGAAGACGTAGGTGCCCCAGTCGGGGTGCTCGCCACGGCTCGGGTTGGGGTCCTCGTAGAGCGGCGTCCCGTCGAAGCGGGCGAGGGCGAAGTCGTCCTTGGGGAAGTGCGCGGGCACCCAGTCGACGATGACGCCGACGCCGGCGTTGTGCAGTGCCTGCACCAGCCGTCGGAAACCGTCCGGGTCGCCGAAGCGCGACGTGGGCGCGTAGTACGACGTGACCTGGTAGCCCCACGAGCCGCCGAACGGGTGCTCCATCACGGGCAGCAGCTCGACGTGGGTGAACCCCATCTCCACGACGTACGCCGTGAGCTGGTCCGCCAGCTGGTCGTAGCTCAGCGGGCCCCCGCCCTCGTTCTTGCGCCAGGAGCCGAGGTGGACCTCGTAGACCGACATCGGCTGCTGGTCCGGGCGGGAGGAGCCGGCCCGCTCGGCCATCCACTCGTCGTCGTTCCAGGCGTGCTTGCTCTCGAAGACGCGGGAGGCCGTCGCCGGGGGCACTTCGGTGAAGAAGGCCAGGGGGTCGGCCTTGTCGCGCCACTGACCGTCGGCGCCGCGGATGTGGAACTTGTAGCTCTCGCCCGAGTCGATCTTGGGCACGAAGCTCTCCCAGACCCCCGACGTCCCGACCTGGGCCATCGGGTTGCGGCTGCCGTCCCAGCCATTGAAGTCTCCGCGTACCTGCACCTCGAGCGCGTGGGGTGCCCAGACGCGGAAGACGGTCCCGCCGGCTCCCACGTGGGCGCCGAGGGCGTCCCAGAGTCGTTCGTGACGCCCCTCGTTGATGAGGTGGATGTCCAGCTCGCCGATCGTGGGCTCGCTCATGAATCAGCTCCGATCCGGTCGATTGCCTGCAGGGGGATGTCCACCCAGGTGGGGCGGTTGCGTGCTTCGTAGATGACTTCGTAGACGGCCTTGTCGGCCTCGTAGGCGTTGATGAGGGCCTCCTCGGCCGTTGTGGGTGCGGAGTGTCCGCTCCGGTCCTGGGTCCTGCCCTCGAGGTAGCCCTCGAGGAACGCGGCTCGGTTGCGGGCCAGCCACTCCCCGGCACGCGCAGTGGCATCGGCCGAGACATCGCCGTGGCGTCTGCCCTTGATCACGGAGAGTGCGGCGTAGTCGAAGGACCGCAGCATGCCTGCCACGTCACGCCACTGGGAGTCGGGCAGCCGGCGCTCGGCCAACGGCTTGGCTGGCTCGCCCTCGAAGTCGACCAGCTTCCAGCCGGCTTCGGTGCGAAGCGTCTGGCCGAGGTGGAGGTCGCCGTGGACGCGCTGAACCTCACCGGTCGCGTCGCTGAGACGGGCGAACACGCCCTCGAGGGCGGTGCGGTGGGTGACGAGGTCGGGCACCACGCCGATGGCGTCCTCGAGGCGCTGCCGCATCACCTCCGCGGTGCCGGCGCCATCCAGGGGCTGGGTGCCGAACTGCCGGCGCAGGAGGTCGTGCACCTCGCTGACCGCGACGCCCAGACGGCGTGCCTCCTCGGTGAAGTCGTCGCCGGTCCCGTCGGCGACTGCGCTGCCGGCGCTGGCCAGCGCGAGGTCCCAGCCGTCGGCGGCGCCGCTCAGGAACTGCTGGAGCATGGCGAGCTGCAGCGGCGGCTCGTCGGGCGAGGCGGGAGCGAGCTGCACCCAGCCGTAGAGGGTGGCGATGCCGTCCGCGCCGCCGCGTGTCAGGGCATCGTGGATCTCGATGTCGGGGTTGACCCCCGGTGTCACGCGACGGAAGACCTTCATCAGGGCGTCGTCGCCGAAGACCACCGAGGAGTTGCTCTGCTCGCCGCTGAACAGCTTCCCGCTCGCGGACAGGTCGAGGTCGTGCTTGCCGCTGCTGTGGAAGGACAGGCCCGTGTCGGCCGGCGCGACACCGTCCGCCGCGTCCCGGAACGCCTCGAGCCAGGCGTGGGTCGCAGCCGGGTCGTGCATCGCGTCGTAGACGTGGCGGTCGTCGACCTCGGCGATGAACGCGTGGGCGAGGTGGCCCTGCGGCTCGGCGTACGACGCCAGGGGGACCTGGTAGACGTCGGTGCCGCCGTCCTCGAAGGAGAGGGTGACCAGACCGATGCTGACATCGGGCGCACCCTCACGCAGAGGGAGCACACGCACGTCGGTGACCGAGAACGTTCGGCCCTTGCCGCCGAACCAGCGCGCGCGGCTGATGACGTCGACGAGTGAGGCCTCGAGCGGCGCGGGGGGACTCATGCGCCACTCCCTTCGGTGGTTTCGGCGACGAGCGTCTCGTACCCGAAAATCCGGACTTTCCTCGCTGAGCGGGGGATCCGCCTCACCCGGGTCGCCTCACCGAGAGGACGTGGGCGGGCTCGACGTAGGGGTCGAGGTGGACGTAGTTGTGGGCGCCCCACCGCCAGTCCTGGCCGGTGATCTCGTCGTGGACGCTGACCTGGTCGTCCCAGCCCAGACCGAGGGCGGGCATGTTCAGGTGCACCGTCGTGGTGCGCGGCGCGTGCGGGTCGACGTTGACCACCACGATGACGGTGTCCCCGGGGGTTGCGCCGGACGTCGCCGGCAGCTGCTTGCTGTAGACGAGCACCGCGTCATCGTCGCT
The DNA here is from genome assembly GCF_025965085.1 of Marmoricola sp. Classification (GTDB taxonomy): domain Bacteria; phylum Actinomycetota; class Actinomycetes; order Propionibacteriales; family Nocardioidaceae; genus Marmoricola. Next base: position 7,201 of record NZ_JAOPXP010000138.1, on the reverse strand, counting down.
GGAGTGGATCGTGACGTTGCGCAGCTGCTGCAGCGCCGGGTGTGCGCGGCGGATCTCGTTGAGGCGGGTGAGGTACGGCGCGAGCGTCTGCCCGCTGCGCTCGGCGCCCTCCCAGTCGCGGATCCGGATCTGGAACTTCTCGGAGTCGAGGTAGTCCTCGGTGCCCGGTCGCAGGGCCAGGTGCTCGTAGAGCTCGAAGCCTGCGTAGACCCCCCAGCTGGGGGAGCCGGTCGCCGCGACGACGGCCCTGATCTTGAAGGCCGGCGGACCGCCGTACTGGAGGAACGCGTGCAGGATGTCGGGGGTGTTGACGAAGAAGTTCGGCCGCATCGCCGCGGACGTCTCCCGCGACACCTCATGGAGGTAGGTCTCGATCTCCGAGCGGGTGTTGCGCCACGTGAAGTACGTGTAGCTCTGGTGGAACCCGACCGTGGCGAGTGCCTGCATCATCGGCGGCTTGGTGAACGCCTCGGAGAGGAGCAGCACGTCGGGGTCGGTGGCGCGGATGCGGGCGAGCAGCCACTCCCAGAAGCTGACCGGCTTGGTGTGCGGGTTGTCGACCCGGAAGACCCGCACGCCGTGGGACATCCAGAGCCGCAGGATCCGCTCAGACTCCGCGTAGATGCCCTCCGGGTCGTTGTCGAAGTTGATCGGGTAGATGTCCTGGTACTTCTTCGGCGGGTTCTCCGCGTAGGCGATGGAGCCGTCCGCGCGGGTGGTGAACCACTCGGGGTGCTCCTTGGCCCAGGGGTGGTCGGGCGCAGCCTGGAGCGCGAAGTCCAGGGCCACCTCGAGACCCACCTCGTGGGCGGCCGCGACGAACGCGTCGAAGTCCTCGAAGGTGCCGAGGTCGGGATGGATGGCGTCGTGGCCGCCGTCCGCGCTGCCGATGGCCCAGGGGGAGCCGACGTCGTCCCGGGTGGGCGTGAGCGTGTTGTTGGCGCCCTTGCGGTTCACCTCGCCGATCGGATGGATCGGCGGCAGGTAGATCACGTCGAAGCCCATGGCCGCCACGGCGGGCAGGCGCTCGGCCGCGGTGCGGAAGTTCCCGGACACGGTCTTGCCGGACGTCGGGTCGACGTGGGCGCCCTCGGAGCGCGGGAAGAACTCGTACCAGCTGGAGAACAGCGCCCGCTCCCGGTCGACGAAGAACGGGTAGGGGCCCTCGACGGTGAGCAGGTCGCGGAGGGGGTGGGCGGCGAAGACCTGGGCGATGGCATCGGACTCGGCAGCCGCCAGGCGCGCCTCCACGGGGCGGGCGGTGTCGCCGAGCGCCTTGATGGCGTCCTTGAGCACCGCCCTGTCGGCCTTGACCCCGACCGGGGTGCTGGAGGCCGCCGTGACTCCCGTCGCCACGCGCTGCAGCAGCAGCACGCCCTCGGTGAACATCAGCTCGACGTCGACCCCGGCGCGGATCTTGATGCCGGCGTCGTGCAGCCAGGTGGCGATGGGGTCGCTCCACGCCTGGATCTCGAACGTCCAGGCGCCCTCGGTGTCGGGGCGGACCGTCGCGGCCATGCGGGAGACCTCGTCGCCCGGGACGTCGTGCATCCGCTGGGGCGGCCGGCGTACGCCGCTGGGGTCGGTGAGCACGACCTCGGCACCGAGCTGGTCGTGACCCTCGCGGAAGACCAGGGCGGTCACGTCGAAGAACTCTCCGACCGACGCCTTCGCTGGGTGCCGCGCGAGGTTGACGACAGGTGTCACGTCCATGACAGGGATACGTCCGACCATGCTCCCCACACTTGCGAAGTCCGGGCAATGACGCAAACGGGTCCTGGGACCGGACACGTCCGCAGGTGGTGCCGGTGGCGCCGGGCGGAGGCCCCGGGAGGCCCCCGCCCGGCCGCCGGTCAGAAGACCTGCAGCTCGGCGGCCCGGACGGAGAGGTCGGCGTCCGAGGCCGCCTTGCAGTCCGTGTCGTTGAGTGGGTCGTTGTCCTGCTCGCCGGCGTAGGCGGCCGTGCCGGTGCACTGGTTCTCCAGCGCCACGAGCCGTACCGCGGAGGCGGTGGTGTCGGGGACGTCGAAGGTGCGCAGCGTCAGGTTCGGCGCCACCGGCCTGGGTGCGGCACCGGGGAAGGCGTCCGCCGGGCTGGTGTAGATCCGCTTCCACGTGGCGTTGGCAGCGTTGCAGGTCGTCGTACACACCTCGATGGCGAAGCGGCGCAGCGCCGTGAAGCGCGCCCCCGAGTCCGGGTCGTCGTCGGCGTTGGCCAGCAGCGGCAGGCCGTCGCTCGCAGTCGGGTCGGCGGGCCGCAGCAGCGCCGAGACCCGGACCGAGCTGATCTTGCGGGCCGTGGAGCCGGCCAGGTCGACCGCGACGTAGGGGCTGGTGGCGTCGACCGAGTCGGCAGCGTTCACGCCGGCCCAGTTGGTGGCCTCGGTGTCGTCGATCAGTGCGGCCGCGTTGAGGCTGCCCGCGCTGGACCCGAGGACCGTCGCGCCGTTCTTCGCCGAGGCGAGGTTCGGTGTGAGTGCGAGGGTCTTGGTCACCTTCTGGCCCGCGGTGACGGTCAGCGTGGTGCGGGTCAGGCCGTAGCCGGGTGCCTGGAAGAGCACCTTGTAGGTGCCGGCCGTCAGCCTGGCGGTGTCGGTCAGCGCGGTCGTGGAGTCGGTGTCGGCGACCGGGGTGGCGCGGGCCTCGTAGTCACCGATGAAGACCTTGCCCACCGGGGCCGCCGAGCCCGCGGGGACGGCGGTGGCGAACTTGACCGTCGCCGGTGTCGACCGCGGCGAGGCGAACCCGGGCTTGGGCTCACCGGAGTCGGCGTTCGGCGTCGAGGCGCCGCTGCCCATGCCGCGGCGGGCGAACGCGTCCCACATCGCCGCCTGGTTGGCCCCGGCGAAGCGCATCCGGTCGGCCGCCAGCATGGCGTCACGGGCGTCGAGCATGCTCGTCGCGCCCTGCTGGAGCAGAAAGGCGTCGAAGACCAGCTGCAGCCAGCGCCGGTTGCCCGGGCACTGGGCGGCGGGCGTCGGCGTCGAGGTCGACGTGGCCTGGGCGCAGCGCAGGTTCAGCGCCTTGTTCGTGGAGGGATAGGCGCCGTCGTACTTGGCGACGAGGGCCTTGCGCACCTCCCACATGGTGCCGTTCCAGATCTCGCCGTCGGCGTGCACCTCGACGCCGGGGGTGTCGAAGCCGTAGTCGCTGTAGTTCAGCGGGTTGGCGTCGATGGCGTAGTCGCGGATGCCCACGGACTTGTTGCCGGTGGCGTAGGGGCCGACGGCCCACGGGCTGGCGCCGTTGGAGTAGCCGTGCTCGAACATGTACTCGCCGGCCGTCAGGTCACCCCAGGACTCACCCATGGCGCCGCCCTGCTCGGAGGTGATGCCCTCGTCGGGACCACCGATCATCCGGTTGCTGATGGCGTGGGTGTACTCGTGCCCGACGATGCTCATGTCGAGGGAACCGTCGGTGCAGGGGGAGTAGAAGCCACCCGCGAGCGGCTGGAACAGGTATTGGTTGGTGATGCCGGGGATGCCGTCCTGGAGGGCGATCTGGTTGGCGTTGTCACGGCCCAGGAAGCTCGGCGCGCCGCCGGTGATCGCGCCGGCCTGCGCGTTGCCGACCTCCGGGTCGTTGGCCCGGCTGGGGTCGTCGTTGCGGCCGAGGTTGTCGACCTGCATGTTGTAGTTCTCCTCGGTGAAGCCGAGGTAGTAGGAGAAGTCGTGCATCCGGTTGTGCGCGACGAAGAGGTTCGTCACCGAGGAGTTGATGTCGTTCCCGCCGGGTACCAGCTGTGTCGGGTCGCACCTGGAGTTGTTCCAGGCGTCGGTGAACGTGTCGGTGTACTCCCGGGTGGGTGAGATCGGTGCCTGCGCCAGGCCGCCGGGTGCCAGGGGGTTGACCCAGGCCTCGTGGGTGTTCGCGTTGTTGCCGACGGTGGTGAACGTCGGGGTGCCGCTCTTGGCCAGGAAGTCCCACGGACCCGCGGCCGCGACGTTGCGGAACCCGCCGGTGGGCGCGGTGCACCCGGGGGCCGCGGTCCAGCAGCCGATGACCGAGTTGGAGGGCGTGGTGCTCGCCGACCAGTCGAGGCTCGGGTTCGCCGGGAAGTAGCGCCACTTCGGCTGCCCGAGCGTCGGGGTCGCAGGGGCACCGCTGTCGCTGGTCGTCACACCGGCCGCGTAGTCACCGGGGGCGACGAACGGCACGGTCGGGGCGTCGTACGGGCAGACCTGCATGGTGTAGATGCCGGCCGGGATCGAGGCGGCTGAGTACGTCGCCACCTCGGGGCTGGTGCCCGTGTCGCTGGCGACCAGCAGCTGGCCGCCCGGGTTGAAGATCTTCACGACGATGTCGTTGGTGGTGATCGCCTCGGCGGCGGTGGCCACGATCGACCTGGTGCTGGCGTCCTTGAGCTCGAAGGCGTGCCTGGGGCCGCACGCGCTGGCCGTGACGGCGCCCTGGAACTGGAAGGCGTCGCTGCTCTCGTCGACCTTGTCGTGCCGCACGATCACCTTGCCGCTGATCGCGTCGACCATCAGCGTGTACGCCGTCGCGGCGCCGCCCTTCACGTCGACGACGTTGGCCTCGAAGACCGGTCGGACGGTGCCGTCGGCGTACGCCAGGGAACGCAGCCGGACCTGCTGCTCCTGGGCGAAGCCGGCGGCCCGGAACCGGGTCCAGCCGGCAGAGGCGGTGATCCTGGTGAGCGCGGAGAGGGGGACGGTGCGGCCGATGCTGGCCGCCGCGGCGAGCCACGCAGCCGTGGGAGACATCTGGGCGTCGGGCACCTTCTGCGCGGTCTTCACGAGCGACGAGGAGACGTACTGGATCGCGCCGTCACCCACCCCGACCGTGACCATGCTGCCCAGCGCCGGCGAGGGACCGCCGAAGTCCTGGCGCAGCAGCACGGCGCGGGCGTTGCTGCCGGCCAGCTTCTGGTTGCTCACCAGGGCCAGCCCGTTGAGCTGGCTCGCCGAGAGCCCGAAGAGGTTCGCGTGCGAGGCCAGCCACGAGCGTGCTGCCGCCACGGCGTCGGTCGAGCTCGCCCTCCCCAGGGTGCCGGTGACCGGCGAGATGCTCGCCGGCGTGCCGAACCGGTTCCAGCGCACCGTGCTGCCCAGGGCGCCGGCGGCGGACTTCTGCGTGGCGGACGGGAGGGCCGTCCCGCGCACGTCGACGTCGTCGAGACCGGGTCTGGCGCTCTCGAGCGAGGGGAGTGCCTTCTGTGTGGGGGCCGGCACCGCCTCGCTCGGGAGCTGGCTGAAGCCGGCGAGAAGTGCGGTCGTCGTGGCGACCGCGAGGAACTTCGAGGACGTGCTCGGCATGGTGTCTCCGCTGCAGTCAGTAGTGGCGCTGGTGGAGCGATAACTGCCGGGGACCGGGTTGGTTACACGGCGGTTCGTTACATTTGTGTGACAGGCCACATTGGATCGTTCCAATGTTGTGGGTTAGCGTTCTTCCGTGCGAGCCATTCGACGATTCACAGTCCGTCCGGTGCTGCCGGAGCCGTTGCGAGCCCTGGGCGACCTGGCCACCAACCTGAGGTGGTCCTGGAACCCGGAGACGCAGGACGTCTTCGCGGCGATGGATCCCGAGATCTGGCGCGAGAGCGGCCACGATCCGGTCAAGACCCTGGGTGCGGTCTCGACCGCCCGCCTCGCCGAGCTGGCGGTCGACGAGGCCTTCCTGCAGATGCTGGGCACCGCCGAGGCGGACCTGCAGCAGTACCTCACGGGCGACCGCTGGTTCCAGAGGGCCTCGGCCAGGAAGGACGCTGTCCTGCCGAAGGCGATCGCCTACTTCTCTCCGGAGTACGGCATCACCTCGGTGCTGCCGCAGTACTCCGGTGGTCTGGGCATCCTCGCCGGCGACCACCTCAAGACGGCCAGCGACCTCGGCGTACCCCTGATCGGCGTGGGCCTGCTCTACCAGTACGGCTACTTCCGCCAGCAGTTCTCCCGTGAGGGCTGGCAGCTGGAGAGCTACCCGGTGCTGGACCCCGACGGCCTGCCGATCACGCTGCTGCGCGAGGCCGACGGCACTCCCGCGCAGGTGCGCATCTCGGTCCCCGGCGACCACGAGCTCGCCGCCCGCATCTTCGTCGCCCAGGTCGGCCGCGTGCCGCTGCTCCTCCTCGACACCGACATCGAGGAGAACCCCGGCCCGCTTCGCGAGGTCACCGACCGGCTGTACGGCGGGACCACCGAGCACCGCCTGCTCCAGGAGCTGCTCCTCGGCGTTGGCGGCGTCCGAGCCCTGCGCACCTTCTCCCGGCTCACCGGTGCCGAGGACCCCGAGGTCTTCCACACCAACGAGGGCCACGCCGGCTTCCTCGGCCTCGAGCGCATCCGTGAGCTCACCGTGGCCGAGGACGGCCCGCGTCTCGACTTCGACACCGCCGTCGAGATCACCCGCGCCGGCACCGTGTTCACCACGCACACGCCCGTCCCGGCCGGCATCGACCGCTTTCCGCGCGAGCTGATCGAGCAGTACTTCGGGTCCCAGAGCCCCGTCGCCGGCGTACCCACCGACCGGATCCTGCGCCTCGGCGCCGAGGACTTCCAGGGCGGCGACAGCGGTGTGTTCAACATGGCGGTGATGGGCTTCCGGCTCGCTCAGCGCGCCAACGGCGTCTCCGAGCTGCACGGCGAGGTCAGCCGGGGCATGTTCAACGGCCTGTGGCCCGCCTTCGACGAGGCCGAGGTGCCGATCACCTCGATCACCAACGGCGTGCACGCCCCCACGTGGGTGGCCCGCGAGGTCTTCGAGCTGGCACGCAAGCAGGGCGCGGACACCGACTCCGACGCGGCCGACGTGTGGAACGTCGTCGACGAGGTCCCGTCCGCGGACCTGTGGTCGACCAAGCGCGAGCTGCGCGAACGCCTGGTCAAGGACGCCCGCGGCCGCCTGCGCAAGTCGTGCCTCAAGCGCGGCTCGTCGCCCGCCGAGCTCGGCTGGATCGACACGGCGCTTGACCCCGACGTGCTCACGATCGGCTTCGCCCGGCGCGCGGCGTCGTACAAGCGGCTCACGCTGATGCTCAGCGACCCCGAGCGGCTCAAGCGGCTGCTGCTGCACCCGGAGCGTCCCGTCCAGCTGATCATGGCCGGCAAGGCGCACCCAGCCGACGACGGCGGCAAGAAGCTGATCCAGGCGATCGTGCAGCTGGCCGACGACCCGGAGGTGCGGCACCGCGTCGCCTACCTGCCCAACTACGACATCGCGATGGCGCAGCCGCTCTACCCCGGCT
>NZ_JAOPXP010000087.1 GCF_025965085.1 Marmoricola sp. | reverse complement strand
GCCGACGACGGCGGCAAGAAGCTGATCCAGGCGATCGTGCAGCTGGCCGACGACCCGGAGGTGCGGCACCGCGTCGCCTACCTGCCCAACTACGACATCGCGATGGCGCAGCCGCTCTACCCCGGCTGCGACGTGTGGCTGAACAACCCGCTGCGTCCCTACGAGGCGTGCGGCACGTCCGGCATGAAGGCGGCCCTCAACGGCGGCCTGAACCTGTCGATCCTCGACGGCTGGTGGGACGAGTGGTACGACGGCAACAACGGCTGGGCGATCCCCTCGGCCGACGGTGTCGAGGACCCCGACAAGCGTGACGACATCGAGGCGGCAGCGCTCTACGACCTGATCGAGAATGAGGTCGCGCCGCGGTTCTACGACCTCGACGAGACCGGTGTCCCGCCGCGCTGGATCGAGATGGTCCGCCACACGCTGAAGTCGCTCGGCCCCAAGGTGCTCTCGACGCGGATGCTGCGCGAGTACGTCAACCGGCTCTACGCCCCGGCAGCGGTCTCCTCGCGTGCCCTGAACCACTCGTACGCCGGAGCCACCGAGCTCGCCGCGTGGAAGCATCGCGTGATGGCCGGCTGGTCCGGCGTACGCATCGACCACGTGGAGACCGAGGGTCTCTCCGACAGCCCGGAGATCGGCGGCAGCATGGACCTCCGCGCCTTCGTCTCCCTGGGGTCGCTGACACCCGAGGACGTCGACGTCGAGGTCGTGCACGGCCGCGTGAAGGGCGAGGACCAGCTCGTCGACACCACCACCACGTCGCTGGTGGTGGGCGAGACCTACGAGGGCGGTCGCCATCGTTTCGACGGCCACCTCGAGCTCTCCCGCGCAGGCTCCTTCGGCTACACGGTCCGGATCCTGCCCAAGAACGACGCGCTCGCCAGCCCGGCCGAGCTGGGGCTCGTCGTCCTGGCGTAGGGGACGGTCCCCGGTTGACGGGGGGCCCTGACGTTGTCGGCCGATGCTTCCCCCGACAAGCGTCGGGGACTGCCGGACGAGCGTGCTCGTGTCTGCCAGATGATGAGCTCCGCGACCGTCAGGTTCCCGATCGAGCCGAGCGATCACCGGCACCGGCGTACCTCCGCATGCGGGATGACCCCGGTCCCGTCCCCGGGCCCGCGCTCGCCGACCGTAGGCTCAGCACGTGATCGAGCTCCGAAGCCCCGCTGAGATCGAGCAGATGAAGCCTGCCGGTCGCTTCGTCGCCGAGGTGCTGACGCGCCTCGAGAAGGCCGCCGACGTCGGCGTCAACCTGCTCGAGCTCGACGCCCTCGCGCACCAGATGATCCGCGACCGCGGTGCGGAGTCCTGCTACATCGACTACCACCCCTCCTTCGGGGCGATGCCGTTCGGCAAGGTCCTGTGCACGTCGGTCAACGACGCGGTGCTGCACGGTCTGCCCCACGACTACACGCTGCGCGACGGTGACCTGCTGAGCGTCGACTTCGCAGCGTCCGTCGACGGCTGGGTCTCCGACTCCGCACTCAGCGTGGTCGTCGGCACGCCGGACCAGCGCGACCTGGACCTGATCGACACCACGCGTCGCGCACTCGACGCAGGCATCGACGCCGCCCGGGCGGGGTCCAGGCTCGGCGACGTCTCCGCCGCCATCGGCGCAGTCGCGCACGCCGAGGGGTTGAGCGTGAACCTGGACTTCGGCGGACACGGCGTGGGTCGCACGATGCACGGCGACCCCCACGTCCCCAACGACGGCCGGCAGGGTCGCGGCCTCCCGTTGCGTCCGGGCCTGGTCATCGCCATCGAGCCGTGGTTCCTGCACACCACCGACCGGGTCTACACCGACCGCGACGGCTGGACGATCCGCAGCGCCGACCGCTCCCGCGGCGCACACTCCGAGCACACCATCGCGGTCACCGACGGCGACCCGCTGGTGCTGACGGCCCGCGACTGATCCCGGCCCGCGTCGGCTCACCGACGGATGGGTTCTCGGCCACTCCCTGACCTCCCGGGGCGAAGCAGCCGCCGAAGACCTCAGGGATCCCCCGTCGATCGGGGCAGGCTGCCCCCTCACACCTGTTGCAGCAGCACCAGGCTCCGGGCCCCCAACGTGATGGTCTCGCCCGCCTCGACCTTGAGGCCGACCGGGTTGTCCGGGTCGGTCGAGAGGACGACGGCTCCGTGCTGGACCCACTCGTTGAACGGGAAGGTGATCTCGCAGTCCGACGAGGAGCCGTTGAGCCAGAGCATGAAGCTGCTGTCGCGCTGCTGCTCGCCGCGAGGGCCGGGGGAGCGGAGCGGGTCGCCCGACACGAACATGCCGACCACCCGGAGCTCGCCGTGCTGCCAGTCGTCGGCGGTCATCTCACGACCCGCCGGGTGGATCCAGGCGAGGTCCTTGGGGCCGCCCACGATCGCCGGCCGTCCCTCGAACCAGTGCCGCTGCCGCAGCGCCGGGTGCTCCCGCCGGATCTCCAGGGCGAGGCGGGTGATGTCGAAGGTGTCCAGCCACGCGTCGTCGGGGCGCCAGTCGACCCAGGAGATCTCGTTGTCCTGGTTGTAGGGGTTGTTGTTGCCTCGCTGCGTGCGCCCGCGCTCGTCGCCGGCGGTGATCATCGGCACACCGGCGGACAGGCACAGCGTGGCGATCAGGTTCGCGGCCTGGCGGTGCCGCAGCGCGACCACCTCCGCGTCATCGGTCTCGCCCTCGACACCGTAGTTCCAGGACCGGTTGTTGTCGGTGCCGTCGCGGTTGCCCTCCCCGTTGGCCTCGTTGTGCTTGTGCTGGTAGGAGACCAGGTCACGCAGGGTGAACCCGTCGTGCGCGGTGATGAAGTTGATCGAGGCGTACGGCGACCGCCCGTCGTCGAGGTAGAGGTCCGACGAGCCGGCGAGACGAGTGGCCACCGTCCGCACGCCGTCACTGGCGGAGCGCCAGAAGTCGCGCATGGTGTCGCGGTACTGGTCGTTCCACTCCACCCACGGCGGCGGGAACTCGCCCACCCCGTAGCCCTCCACCGAGGTGTCCCACGGCTCGGCGATCAGCTTGGCGTGCCGCAGGACCGGGTCCTGGCCGATCGTGGTCAGCAGGTGGCCGCTCATGTCGATGTCGTGACCGGTGCGGGTCAACGCGGACATCAGGTCGAACCGGAAGCCGTCGACGTGCATCTCGGTGACCCAGTAGCGCAGGGAGTCCAGGATCAGCCGTAGCGCCGCCGGGTTGTCGGTGTCCACGGTGTTCCCGCACCCGGTGACGTCCCAGTACGTGTCGGGCCGGTGGGTGCCCTTGCGATCGGGGGACGTTCGCTCGTAGAAACCGAGGTCGTCGAACCCGCGGAAGCTGAGCATCGGGCCGTTCGCACCCGCCTCGGCCGTGTGGTTGTAGACCACGTCGAGGATCACCTCGATGCCGGCCGCGTGCAGGTTCTTGACCATCTGCTTGAACTCGACGACCTGCTGCCCGCGGTCGCCCGAGGAGGAGTACGCCGAGTGCGGTGCGAAGTAGCCGATCGAGTTGTAGCCCCAGTAGTTGGTGAGGTCGTGCCCGGCGAGGTGCGGCTCGGAGACGAACTGGTGGACCGGCAGCAGCTCGACCGCGGTGACCCCGAGGTCCTGCAGGTAGTCGGTGACGACGGGGTGACCCAGCCCGGCGTACGTCCCACGCAGCTCCTCGGGGATCCGGTCGTGGAGCTTGGTGAAGCCCTTGACGTGCAGCTCGTAGATCACGGTGTCGCGCCAGCGCCTCTGCAGCGGGCGGTCGTCGCCCCAGTCGAAGTCGTCGTGGACCACGACCCCCTTGCCGACGTACGGCGCCGAGTCGCGGTCGTCGCGCACCGTGCCCCGGTCCTTTCCGTCATCGGTGCGGACGTGCCCGAACACCGGCGGGGCCGTGGTGAACTCGCCGGAGACCGCTCGGGCGTAGGGGTCGAGCAGGAGCTTGGCAGCGTTGAACCTCAGGCCGGCAGCGGGGTCCCACGGGCCGTCGACGCGGAACCCGTAGCGCTGTCCGAGCGGCACCCCGGGCAGGGCGCCGTGCCAGATGCCGAGCGTGTGCTCGGTGAGCTCGTGGCGTATCTCGACGTCCTCGCCCGTCGAGTCGTCGAACAGGCACACCCACAGTCCCGTCGCGTCGGGGGCGTAGACCGCGAAGTTGGTCGACTCCTCGCTCCACGTCGCGCCGAGCGGCCAGGCACGTCCTGGCCACACCTCGACACTCTCGTCAGTTGCCGACCACGTCCCTGGAGTCACTCGGTCGAGTATGACGGTCGACGGACCCGGCGTCCGGCGTACTCCCGACTCCGTGGGTAGGTTGGGGCCGATCCACATCCCTCTCACCTCCAGGAGCAGTCATGGCTGAGTTCGTCCGTCTCGAGGTCGCCGACGGGGTCGGGACCATCCGGCTCGACCGGCCCAAGATGAACGCGCTCGACGCGCAGATGCAGGAGGAGATCCGTGCCGCCGCAGCCGAGGCGACCGACCGCGACGACATCAAGGCGGTCGTCGTCTACGGCGGCGAGCGGGTCTTCGCAGCCGGCGCCGATGTCAAGGAGATGGCGGCGATGTCCCACACGGACATGGTCAAGCGCTCCTACGGACTGACCTCCGCCTTCACCGCCGTCGCCCGGATCCCCAAGCCCGTGGTGGCCGCGGTCACCGGCTACGCCCTGGGCGGTGGCTGTGAGCTGGCGCTGTGCGCCGACATCCGGATCGCTGCCGACAACGCGACTCTGGGCCAGCCCGAGATCCTGCTCGGCATCATCCCGGGCGCCGGCGGGACACAGCGCCTGAGCCGGCTGGTCGGGCCCAGCCGCGCGAAGGACATCATCTTCACCGGGCGATTCGTGAAGGCCGACGAGGCCCTGCACATCGGCCTGGTGGACAAGGTCGTCCCCGCGGAGCGGGTGTACCAGGAGGCCGTGGCCTGGGCCGGGCAGTTCGCCGCCGCCGCGACGTACGCCCTCCGCGCGGCCAAGGAGTCGATCGACCGCGGCCTCGAGGTCGACCTCGACACGGGACTGGAGATGGAGCGCCAGCAGTTCGCTGCCCTGTTCGCCACGCAAGATCGCAGCGCGGGAATGGACTCCTTCGTCCAGAATGGGCCCGGCAAGGCCCGTTTCGAGGGTCGCTGACCCCTGCCGATCAGCCGGATCGACTGCCCACCGAGCACCAGGAGCCCACGTGTCGCCCAAAGTCACCACCGAGGATTCCAGCGGGAAGAGCAAGGCGCGGTTCAGCGCAGGGCAGGCTGCCGTCCGGACCAGGGCGGCCCGCGCGGTGCGGATCGTCTTCGGCGTGCTGGCCACCATCCTGGCCCTCGGGGCGGTCCTCGTGGTGCTGCGCAGCAACGTCAACGCCGACAACTCGATCGTGCAGTTCATCACCGACACCGCCGACGGGATCTCCGGTCCGTTCAGTCGCAACGACGGGATCTTCAACTTCACCGGCAAGAACGCCGAGTCGAAGAACGCCCTGCTGAACTGGGGGATCGCGGCGATCGTCTACCTGGTGGTCGGCCGCCTGCTCGCCAACGCGATCACGCCCAGGACCTCCCGCTGACGCGGGCCCAGGTGCTCTCGGTGCGGCCCGGACGTCTGTGACTGAACGCACCTGCGCCTGGTATTTCTGCGTGCGCAACTCGGCGGTAACCTCAACCCGGGGTTCCCGCCAAGGGGGCAGCGACGCTGCGCCGGCCTGTGGGGTCACACCTCATCCGTCTCTAGTTCAGGAGGGGCCCGCCCAGGGCCGTGTGAGTCATGAACATTGTCGTCTGTGTGAAGTACGTTCCCGATGCCACCGCCGACCGGCACTTCGAGTCGGACAACACCGTGGATCGCGTCGGCGTCCCCGGTCTGCTCTCCGAGCTCGACGAGTACGCCGTCGAGCAGGCCCTCCAGCTCAAGGAGAAGGCCGAGGGTGAGGAGGTCGAGGTGACCGCGCTGACCGTGGGCCCCGACGAGGCCTCGGACGCCATCAAGAAGGCGCTGCAGATGGGTGCCGACAAGGGCATCCACGTGGTCGACGACGCGATCGCCGGTTCCGACTCGCTGGCCACCTCGCAGGTGCTGGCCGCCGCCATCGAGAAGATCGGTGACGTCGACCTGGTCGTCTGCGGCATGGCCTCGACCGACGCGAGCATGTCGGTGGTGCCCGCGATGCTGGCCGAGCGCCTCGACCTGCCGCAGGTGACGCTCGGCTCGGTCATCGAGCGCCAGGGCAAGGAGTTCCGCATCAAGCGCGACGGCGACACCTCCACCGAGGTCATCGGCGCGACCGCACCGCTGGTGCTGTCGGTCACCGACCAGTCCGGCGAGGCCCGCTACCCCTCCTTCAAGGGCATCATGGCCGCGAAGAAGAAGCCGCTCGAGAGCTGGTCCCTGGAGGACATCGGAGTCGACGCCGGCAAGGTGGGCCTCGACGCCGCCTGGACGGCTGTCGAGGGCACCGAGGAGCGCCCGCCCCGCACCCAGGGCGAGGTCGTCACCGACGAGGACGGATCGGGCGCCAAGGCGCTGGTCGAGTTCCTCGCGTCCAAGAAATTCATCTGACCCCCTTTCTGTGCACTAGCCGGAGGATCCGCATCCATGTCTGAAGTTCTGGTTCTCGTCGACCACGTCGACGGCAAGGTCCGCAAGCCCACCTACGAGCTGCTCACCATCGCCGGCCGCCTCGGTGAGCCCTCCGCGGTGTTCATCGGTGGGGCTGAGGCGGCCGACGGCGTGGTCGAGGCCGTCAAGAAGTACGGCGCCGAGAAGGTCTACGTCGTCGACGACGCGGAGATCAAGGGCTACCTCGTCGCCCCCAAGGCCGAGGTGCTCCAGCAGCTTGCCGAGAAGCTGGGGGACTCCGGGCCCGCCGCGATCCTGATCCCCTCCTCGGCCGAGGGCAAGGAGATCGCCGGCCGTCTCGCGATCAAGCTCAGCTCCGGCCTGATCACCGACGCCGTGGACGTCCAGGCCGGCGACGGGGGCCCGGTCACGACGCAGTCAGTGTTCGCGGGCAACTACACCGTGCAGGCCAAGGTCACCGCCGGCACGCCGATCATCACGGTCAAGCCCAACTCGGCGGCTCCCGAGGAGTCCGAGGGCGCCGGTGCCAAGGAGGAGTTCGCAGCGACGATCTCCGACTCGGCCAAGAAGGCCAAGATCATCGCCTCGCAGCCCCGTGCCGCAAGCGGTCGTCCCGAGCTCACCGAGGCCGCGATCGTGGTCTCTGGTGGTCGCGGCACCGGCGGCAAGTTCGAGCCGGTCGAGGACTTCGCCGACTCGCTGGGTGCTGCTGTCGGTGCCTCGCGTGCCGCCGTCGACTCGGGCTGGAAGCCGCACGCCTTCCAGGTCGGCCAGACCGGCAAGGTCGTCTCTCCGCAGCTCTACGTCGCCAACGGCATCTCCGGTGCCATCCAGCACCGCGCCGGCATGCAGACCTCGAAGACCATCGTGGCCGTCAACAAGGACGAAGAGGCACCGATCTTCGAGCTCGTCGACTTCGGCGTCGTGGGTGACCTCCACACGGTCCTGCCCGCCGCCACCGAGGAGATCACCAAGCGCAAGGGCTGAGGTTCCACCCTCGGTCCGATGAGGCCGGCCAGGATCGCCGGGCACCCGTTGCCCGCGGACCTGGTCGGCCTCTGTCGTCACGGGTACTGCGTGCTCAGAGCCAGCCGTACCGATGGGCCAGTGCGACCGCCTCGAGCTGCGAGCTGACACCGAGCTTGGTGAGGACGGCGCGGACCTGGCTGCGGACCGTGGCCTCGGAGACGTACGCCGCCACGGCGATCGCCCCGACAGGCCGCCCGAGCGCGAGCGCACGCAGGACCTCACTCTCGCGTGCGGACAGCCGCTGGAAGGGTTTGAGGTCCTCGGAGCGGCGGGTGCGGATCGCGCGCGCCTCGTCGACCAGGCGCTGGCGTGCGCCCGGCGCCATCACCTCCTCGCCTCGAGCGGCCGCGAGGGCGCCGTCCAGCAGATGGGTGAAGGGAACGTCCTTGCGCAGCATCCCGGCGGCGCCGAGCTCCATGGCTCGGCCGACCTGCTCGCGGTCGTCGGACGCGGAGACCACGAGAACTCGGCACCCCGCCGCCACGAGGGGGGCGACGAGGGTCGAGCCGTCGCCGATGGCCCCGCCGAGCTCGAGGTCGAGGAGGACGAGGTCAGGGCGAGCCGCGGCCACCTCGCTCACCAGGGCGTCACGATCGGGCGCGTCGGAGAGGTCGGGGACGATGGTGGCGACGCCCTCGAGCTGGAGCGCCAGCGCGAGTGACTGCGTCAGCAGCTGGTGGTCATCGATGAGCGCGATCCGCAGCCCACGGGTCGAGGCGTCGTACAGGGCCGGGGCGGCAGTGCTGATGGTCATGCGATCTCCGAGACAGTGAGGACGGCCCGGCTGACGTGGGCCTGCAGGGCGGGTGCCTGAGCGGGTGCGCCCGGGCTGGGGGAGAGCGTGCGCTGGGCCGGGATCCTGAGCGGGAGCCCGGCAGGCGGCTCGGCCGGTGCAGCGGGCAGGGTGAGGTGGAAGGTGGCACCGGGTCGAGGTTCGCCGAGGTCCAGGTCGCCGCCCTGCTCGCGCATCAGCTCCCGGGCCGCGAACAGGCCCAGGCCCGAGCCGGGGCTGGTGCGTCCGCGGTAGCCCCGCTCGAAGGCGTGCGCCGCGTCCCTACGAGTGAGCCCGGGCCCGTCGTCGGAGAGGGTGACCGTGACCTTGTCCCCGTCGCTGGTGACCGAGATGGCAATGCGACTGCCCGGCGCATGGGTCTCGACGTTGACGAGCAGGTTCTTCAGCACGGCGGCGAGGTCGCCGGGACGTCCGATCGCCTCGGTGCGGCGTCCCTGGAAGGCCACCAGGGAACCCAGGGCCTGGGCTGGCAGAGCGGCGCCCCGTACGACGTCGCTGACCTCGAAGCGCTCGCAGGGCTGCGTCGAGGATCGGGTGACCAGGTGCTCGAGGTGGCCGATCTCGTGGACTGCTGCAAGCCGCAGTCGCTCGGTCGTGCCTGCATGTGCTTTCCCGTCGTACCTCTCCAGCAGGGTCATCGCCGCCCGCAGTCCGGCGCAGGCGTTGCGGGCATCGTGCGCGAGCTGCTCGCGCCAGATGCCGAGCTCGTCGGCCTCGCCGTGGGCTTGGTGCAGCGCAGCGGCGAGCGCGGTGAGCTCCTGCTCGTCGGTGCTCATCGCCTGTTCCAGGTCGATCAACGCCGACAGCGCCGCCAGTGCCGCCGCGGCCGCGCACAGGAAGGAGCCGGCGAGGGTCCAGGCGCCGACGCGGCCCAGGTCGAGCGCACGCAGCGTCTCGGCCAGCCCCATCGCCAGGAACAGCGGCGCGGCACGACGGGCCCACGGCAGGGTCCCGCCCATCCGGGCTGTGCGGGCCGCGACGACGATCCACCCGAGCGACAGTCCTGCTGACAGGAGCAGTCGGAGCAGCCTGTCCTCGCCGGGAGTGTGGGGAGCGAGCTGGCGCAGGGCGAAGGCCAGCACGAGCGCCAGGCCCACCAGCTCCAGGAGGCGGGGCAGCAACCGGCCACGAGCGTCGCCGCGCCCCCCATCGGTCCCGCCGAGCGCATGGACGACCAGTCCCATGACGACGAAAGCGATCACGCCGTGCGTGGCGAGGGCGGCGTACGCGGAGTTCTCGGCCGCCATGAAGTGCCGGACGATCCCACCCAGGGGGAGGCACACGACGCCCATCACGATCAGGGCGGTCCCGACCAGGACGCTGTGTTGGT
>NZ_JAOPXP010000047.1 GCF_025965085.1 Marmoricola sp. | reverse complement strand
CGGAAGGACGCCTCGACGACCTCGTTGCAGTACTCCGCGGCGAGGTACTTCGCCATGCCGGCCTCGACGTCGTTGCGCTCGCCACGGTCCTTCATCCGGGCCGCACGGACCATCATCGCGTGGGCGGTCTCGACCTTGGTCGCCATCTCCGCGAGCCGGAACAGGATCGCCTGGTGCTGCGCGATCGGCTTGCCGAAGGTCTCACGCTGCTGGGCGTAGGAGATGCCGAGCTCGAAGGCCCGGTTGGCGATGCCGCAGGCGCGGGCGGCGACGTTGACGCGGCCCACCTCGACGCCGTCCATCATCTGGTAGAAGCCCTTGCCGGGCTCGCCCCCCAGGATCTGGTCGGCGGAGATCTCGTGGCCCTCGAGGACCATCTCGGTGGTGTCGACGCCCTTGTAGCCCATCTTGTCGATCTTGCCGGGGATGGTGACACCCTGCGCGGTCTCGCCGAAGCCGGGTTCCTTCTCCACCAGGAAGGTCGTCATGTTCTTGTAGACCGAGTCCGCACCCTCGTCGGTCTTCACGAGCACGGCGACCAGGTTGGACGTTCCGCCGTTCGTCAGCCACATCTTCTGGCCGGTGATCGTGTAGCCGCCGTCGTCAGCCTTGACGGCCTTGGTCTTGATCGCCGAGACGTCGGACCCGAGCGAGGGCTCCGACATGGAGAAGGACCCGCGCACCTCGCCGGTCGCCATCTTCGGCAGGTACTTCTGCTTCTGCTCCTCGGTGCCGTGCTGCATCAGCATGTAGGCCACGATGAAGTGGGTGTTGATGACGCCGGAGACGCTCATCCAGCCGCGGGCGATCTCCTCGACGGCCAGCGCGTAGGTCAGCAGGGACTCACCGAGGCCGCCGTACTCCTCAGGGATCGTCAGGCCGAAGATGCCGAGCTCCTTGAGCCCCACAACGATCTCCGTGGGGTACTCGTCCTTGTGCTCGAGCTCGGTGGCCACCGGGAGGATCTTGGTCTCGACGAACTGCCGGACCGTCTTGATGATCTCTTCCTGGATGTCGGTGAGGCCTTCGGTCTCGCAGAGGCGACCCATGTGTGCGTCCTTTACGGCTGGTGGGGATTCTGCGCAAGGCTACGGCCCACCGTGGTGACCGTCACCATGAGTAACCTCACGTCACCGAGGCTCCGGGCGCCGGTGGTCTCCTCGCAGCAGCACGCGGCCCAGCACGGGGAACCTGCGGGCGAGACCGACCCTGAGGCCGGGGTCCTCGCGCTCGCGGCTCGCGGCCAGCTCGCGACGCAGCGCCCGCCGCTCGTGCCGGAGGTCGCGGACGTCCTCCAGCAGGTGGGCGACGAGCTCGGAGGCGGTGGCGGCCACCTCGAGGTGCGTCACCGACTCGGGGACACGGCGCTCGGGGAGCTCGCCGGGCACCAGCAACGCGTCGAGGTCACCGATCACGTCGAAGCCCTGGGCGGCGATGTAGTCGACGGCTGCCTGCCCGCGGGCACGAATCTCGTCGACTCGCTGCTCGCCGGGCCAGAAGGGTTCGCCGCCACGCGGCACGAGTCGCTCGTCGGCGAGGTAGCTGCGGATGTAGGTGCCGCGGTCGATCGAGGAGTTGAACGCGCCCAGGTGGTGGTTGATCCGGCGCAGAGTCTCGGCCTCGACCACCCCCATGGAGGCGTTGGGGAACCCCGGGCCAAGGTCCACGGAGCCCGGGTCGACGCCGAGGAGCGTGGCGAACCGGTCCCAGATCTCGCGCTTCGGTGCGTCGCGCCCCGGGAGCGGCAGGACGTGCACCCGCTCGGCGGGGAACGTGGGTGACCAGCGCTCGAGCACGCGGTGGATGTCGAGCGTGCGCCAGTTCCAGATCGCAGTGGTGTCGTCGGACTCGGTGCGCGCGTAGTCCGCCATCGCCGTGGTGTCGCGGTTCTTGATGCTCTCCTGCCAGCTGGCGGTGAACAGACCCAGCGGCTCCCGTCCGGTGACGACGAGGTGGAGCTCGGCGGGGGCGAGCTCGTCCACCATCCTGGCGGCCTGCTCCGTCGAGGCGGCCGCGAAGAACTCGTGGCTGATCAGGGCCGTGCCTGGCCAGGCGGCGACGTCGGCGCGCAGCCGCTCCCACGCACCCCTCCGGTGCTCGCTGTGGCTCTCGAAGGCGGGGTCTTCGCGGATGACCCTGCTCGCCCACAGGTGCTCGCGGCGCCCGACGCCCGGCAGCCGCAGCTGTTGCCCCTCGAGGACCTCACGGTTCGCCCACAGGATGGTCTGGAGGTAGGTCGTTGCGGTCTTGGGGAGCCCGATGTGCAGGAAGACGCGTGCCGCCATGCCCGTCCCAGTCCTCAGACGGTCCGGGAGTACTTCTCGATCGCCGCGGCGATCTTCTCCTCGTCGCGGGCAGCCATCGGCAGCAGCAGCTGCTCCACGAGGTCGGTGACCTCGGCCAGCCGGATGTTCAGCTGGCGGTTCTCCTGCACCTCGGCCTCGAGATCCTCGAGCCGCTTCTGCAGCTTGTCCAGGCGGTCGCCGGCCACGGTGCGGGCGACGCGCTCGACCACCCGATTCCTGAGGCTTCCCTTCGAGGAGTCGCCTGTCACCGCTGCCATTGCGCCACCAATCGTGCGACGGGGCGTGCCGGCTCGCCGGACGCCCGCGTGTCTTCGGACCGAGTGCTGAGCACGATAACCGCTCCTCCTCCGGTGAGTGCTGTTTCCACGCTGTGCAGGTCCTTGGGCCGGACGATGTCACGCCTCCCGCCGGCGACGTAGGCCTCCCCGGGCCGAAGGACGTCGAGCTCGAGGTAGAGCCGCCCACCGCGGGCGAGTCCCATCCGCGCCAGGCGGACGAGCGCGTCGAGGCCGCGGGCGTCGGTGGAGTCGACGAGGTGTCGCCCCATGAGCACGACGTTGCCCTCCCGTCGAGCGATCCGGGCACCCTGGGCCATCACCGACCGCAGCTCGTGCAGGTTGAGCCACGAGGTGTCGAGATCGAGTCCCTCGGACTCCGCCAGTCGGCGTACGCCGTTGCTGGATCCGTGCGCGTAGTCGAGGGTCATCGTCGAGATGCCCTGACGCGCGAACCACAGGGCATCACCCCCGCGCCCGGCCCCGATGTCCACGAGCAGGTCGATCTGGCCCTCCTGCTGCCGCACGAACCGGGCCAGCTCGCTCGGGCCACCGGAGGGGACCCGGTCGCGCACTCCCCCGCTGTAGCGGGCGTCCCACTCGTTGCGGAAGACCCGATTGCCGCGGAACCAGCCGTTGAGCCGGCGGTGCGTGGCCCGCGGGGTCTCGAAGTGGAAGGCCGGGTCGGGCACCTTCCAGCCGGGGCCGTACGTCGCCTCCAGCAGCTTCTCGGGTACGGCGGGGGCCGGCAGCGTGCGGCCGGCGAGCCGGCACGTGCCGAGCGGGAAGATCCACTCCTCCTCGAAGGGAGTGCCGATCTCGCCCATGAGGTACAGCATCCCGTCCAGGAAGTAGCCACCGAAGACGTCGAGCCCGCGCACCGTCCCGTCGGCCTCGACCACGTCGACCTTGAACGCGGCGGCGCTGTAGCGGTCGACGGCGTACCCGCGTTCCTTGAGGTGGCGCTGGAGCCTGAAGGACTCGCGGACCACGTCCGCCGGGTGCTTCTCGCGGCTGACGTAGGCGAGGTCGACGTCGCTGTCGTGACCGATGAAGTCCTGCTCGCGCACGGCCCCGAGCAGGGTGCCGTACGCCGGAAAGGCGTCCACCCCCGCCGCTCGCAGCTCGTCGAGGAGCTGCTCGGTCGAGTCGAGGAGCGCGGTGGTGTGGGCCGCGTCGCGGGTGTCGAACGTGGTGACGATGCGGTTGGACTTGTCGAGCCCGAGCGGACGTCCCTCGGCGTCGACGACCGCGATGCGCCCCTGCCCCGAGCCGAGCGAGACCTCCTCGTCGAAGACCACCGTCCCGGACAGGTGCTCGACCACGGAGATCGTGGCGGCGCCGTCGAGGAACCGCGTGAGCATCCGGGGCCACGCAGCGAGGTCGCCCTCGGTATCGCGGACCGTCCAGAAGGACCAGATGCGGCGACCGTCGAAGAGCACGTCGACGACGATGTCCTGCGCCGAGGTCAGGTGCACCCCGGAGTCGTCCACGCCCGAGACCGAGATCGGAACCTGCGCGGTCACCGGCTCAGTCCCCGACGAACTCGTTCGCCCGCGTCAGGTCCTCGTCGAAGTCCACCTCGACGATGCGGTACTTGGAGATGTCGAGGGCCTCGACGCGCAGGCCGTCTCGCTCGATGCCGACCTCGATCCCGCGCTCGAAGTAGTCCTGGTCGTCGACCTCCGCCAGCCGCTTGATCAGCGTGTCCTTGTCGTCGGCGCCGATGAAGTTGATCCCCACGGCCTCGCCGAGACCGCCGACGACCGCCTTGGAGAGCTCCTTGATGTAGCCGTCGCCGTCGAGGGTGTACTTCACCTCTTCCTCGGCCACCGACTCGGTGTTGACGCAGACGAAGCTGCGACCGGTCTCGATGTGCTCCTGGATCAGGGGCAGCACCCGCGGGTCGAAGACCACGTCACCGTTGAGCCAGAGGACCCCGCCGGGCTGCGAGAGCCGGAGCGCCTTGAGCAGGCTCTTGGAGGTGTTGGTGGAGTCGTAGACCTCGTTGTAGACGAACGAGATGTCGGGCATCGCCTCGATGACGAGGTCGAGCTTGAAGCCCACGACGGCGGTGACGAAGACGTCGTCGCCGTACGCCGACCGTAGGGAGTTGACCGCACGACGCATGATGCTCTCGCCGGAGCGCAGGGGAGTGAGTGGCTTGGGATGCGGCTTGCCGAGACGGGTACCGAGGCCCGCAGCGAGAATCACGACCTGCTTGGACACTTCGACTCCTTGAGTGCGTCTGGCGAACGAGGGATGAGCCTACCTACGACTAAGGTTCCATCGTGAGCACCGCACCCACCCGCGTCTTCGCGGCCCGGCTGGCCGGGCTTCCGGTGTTCGACCCCCAGGGCGACCAGGTCGGCAAGGTGCGCGACGTGGTCGTGGTGCTCCGCTCCGACATCCGCCAGCCGCGCGTGGTCGGCCTCGTCGTCGAGGTGTTCGGCCGTCGGCAGATCTTCGCGCCGATGACCCGCGTGACGAACATCGACGCCGGCCAGGTGATCACGACCGGGCTGTTGAACATGCGCCGCTTCGAGAAGCGCTCCACCGAGACGCTCGTCATCGGCCAGATGCTGGACCGCAAGGTCAGGGTGCGCAGCACCGGCGTGGAGGGCATCGTCTTCGACGTCGCGATGGAGCAGGCCCGCACCCGCGACTGGGTCCTCTCCCGGGTGGCGATCACCGAGCGTCCCAAGACCTTCCGCCGCCGCTCCCAGACCTACGTCGTGGAGTGGGACGACGTCGAGGGCCTCCACCAGCGCCAGGACGACCAGGGCGCCGAGCACCTCATCGCCTCGCTGGCCGACCTGCGTCCGGCCGACGCGGCGAACGTCATCCACGAGCTGCCGCCCGAACGGCGCTCCCAGGTGGTCGCCGGGCTCGACGACGAGCGCCTCGCGCACGTGCTCGAGGAGCTGCCGGAGGAGGACCAGGTCGAGATCCTCGAGCACCTCGACTCCGAGCGTGCGGCCGACATCCTCGAGGAGATGTCCGCCGACGACGCCGCGGACCTGATCGCGGACCTGCCCTACGAGACCGCGCAGACCCTGCTCGGCCTGATGGACACCGAGGACGCCGCCGAGGTCCGACGGCTGATGGTCTACGGCGAGGAGACCGCCGGTGGCATGATGACGCCTGAGCCGGTCATCCTGCCCCCGGACGCCACCGTGGCCGAGGCCCTCGCCCGGGTACGCAACGAGGACCTGACCCCGTCGCTGGCCGCCCTGGTCCACGTCTGCCGACCGCCCCTCGAGACGCCCACCGGCAAGCTCCTCGGGGTGGCCCACATCCAGCGCCTGCTCCGCGAGCCACCGTCCACACTGGTGGCCGGGGTCCTCGACACCGGCATCGACTTCCTGCGTCCCGAGGCGACCCTCGAGGACGTCTCCATGTTCCTGGCGACCTACAACCTGGTGGCCGCACCGGTCGTCGACGAGGAAGGTCGCCTGCTCGGCACCGTCACCGTCGACGACCTGCTCGACCATCTGCTGCCCGAGGGGTGGCGCGACCGCAAGCTCGGAAGGGGGTGACCCGCATGGAGAAGAGCGAGAAGAAGCCGGACCGCAAGGTCGACAAGCGTTCCCCCGAGGACCGTTCACGGGTGCCCCGGCTGGACACCCCCCGGGAGGTACGCCGCGGCCTGGTGCGGCGCCCGAACGTCCGCCAGGACGCCTTCGGCATCTTCGCCGAGCAGTTCGCCCGCTTCATGGGGACCGCCAGGTTCCTGATCTACATGTCGCTGTTCGTCATCTTCTGGGTCCTGTGGAACCTGCTGGCGCCGGCCGACCTGCGCTTCGACAGCTACCCGTTCATCTTCCTGACCCTGATGCTCAGCCTCCAGGCGTCGTACGCCGCGCCGCTGATCCTGCTCGCCCAGAACCGGCAGGAGGTGCGCGACCGGGTGATCAACGAGCAGGACCGCCAGGCCAACGCCCGCGCCCACGCCGACATGGAGTTCCTGGCCCGCGAGGTAGCGTCCCTGCGGATGTCCATCGGCGAGGTCGCCACCCGAGACTTCCTCCGCTCGGAACTGCGCAACCTGGTCGAGGAGCTGGGCGGGACCCAGGACGAGGACGCCGCAGAGGAGCACTCGTGACGGCACGTAGGCTTGTCCCATGACTTCCCCTGCGATCGACCGGATTCAGGCCGCGCTCGCCCGCGTCAACGACCCCGAGATCAAGCGCCCGATCACCGAGCTCGGCATGGTCGAGAACATCGAGGTCGACGACACCGGCCTGGTGACTGTCCGCGTCCTGCTGACCGTCTCGGGCTGCCCCATGAGGGACACCATCACCTCCCGCGTCACCGAGGAGGTCTCCCGCGTCGAGGGCGTGACCGCCGTCGCGGTGGACCTCGGCGTGATGACGGCCGAGCAGCGCGCCGGACTGCAGGAGACCCTGCGCGGCGGCCAGGCCCAGCGTGAGATCCCCTTCGCCCAGCCCGACTCGCTCACCAAGGTCTACGCGATCGCCTCCGGCAAGGGTGGTGTCGGCAAGTCCTCGGTCACCGTCAACCTGGCCATCGCGATGGCCAAGCAGGGCCTGAAGGTCGGCGTGGTCGACGCCGACATCTACGGCCACTCGGTCCCCGCGATGCTCGGCGTGGCCGACACCCGGCCCACCCAGGTCGAGGACATGATCATGCCGGTGCCCACGCCCAGCGGCGTCTCGGTGATCAGCATCGGGATGCTGAAGCCGCGACGCGACCAGGTCGTGGCCTGGCGTGGCCCCATGCTCGACCGGGCCCTGGTGCAGATGCTCGCCGATGTCTACTGGGGTGACCTCGACGTCCTGCTCCTCGACCTGCCCCCCGGCACCGGCGACGTGGCCATCTCCCTGGGCCAGCACCTGCCCAGCGCCGAGGTGATCGTGGTGACGACTCCCCAGGAGGCCGCTGCCGAGGTCGCAGAGCGTGCCGGCACGATGGCCTCGATGATGCACCAGCGGGTCATCGGGGTGATTGAGAACATGTCCTTCCTGTCGTGCCCGCACTGCACCGCCGAGGGCATCGAGCACCGCCTCGAGATCTTCGGCAACGGCGGCGGCGCCCGGGTCGCGGCCACGCTCGGCGGACGGTTCGGCTACGACGTTCCCGTGCTCGGCGAGATCCCCATCGACCTGAGCCTGCGCGAGGGTGGCGACAGCGGCAAGCCCGTCGTCGACTCCGACCCGACCGCTCCCGCAGCGCTCGTGCTCAGCGAGGTCGCCCGCGGCCTCTCCGGCCGCGGTCGCGGACTTGCCGGCATGCAGCTCGGTCTGAGTCCCACCGCGAAGGGCTGACCTGCGGTGTTCGGGATCGGGCTGCCGGAGCTGGTGGTCATCGCGTTCGTCGCGGTGGTCGTCTTCGGCCCCGATCGCCTTCCCGAGTACGCCCGCCAGGCCGGCCGGTTCGTGCGCCAGCTGCGCAACCTGGCCCAGAGTGCCCAGTCGCAGCTGCGCGACGAGCTCGGGCCGGAGTACGCCGACCTCAAGCTCTCCGACCTCGACCCGCGCCAGGCGATCCGCAAGCACATCATCGAGGCGATGGACGACCTCGACGCCGCCGAGGTGGCCCCGCCGTACCAGGTGCTGCGCCACGGCGAGCGACCGCCGTACGACGCAGAGGCGACCTGACGCACCCCCGAGGCCGACTGGCTAACCGGTCTTGGCGTCCAGACCGACCAACACGTCGAGGGTCTTCCCGCCTCGCTCGATGGTCAGCGTGACCTTCTCGCCCGGGACGTGGGAGCGGATCGCCACGACGAGGTCGATCGACCCGGTCACCGGCTTGCCGTCGACCTTGCGGATCACGTCACCCACCTTGAGATCGGCGTCGGCGGCCGGCAGCCCCGCGGTGATGGACTCGACCGTCGCGCCGTCGAGCTTCGCGGTGCCGCGCACGTTGGCGCCCATGACGGGGTACTGCGCCTTGCCGGTCTTCAGGATCTGGGAGGTCGTGACCTGCACCTGCTCGATCGGGATCGCGAAGCCGACGCCGATGTTGCCGCCCTGGTCCGAAGCCACCTGTGACCCGAGCGAGGCGATCGCGGAGTTGACGCCCACGACCTCGCCCTGCAGGTTGACCAACGGCCCGCCGGAGTTGCCGGGGTTGATCGCGGCATCGGTCTGCACCGCGTTGATGTAGGAGTTGTCGTTCTGGCCCTCGCCCGTGGTGACCGGGCGGTGGACGGCGCTGATGATGCCCGAGGTGACCGTGGCCGAGAGCCCGAGCGGCGAGCCGATCGCGACGACCGTCTCCCCCACCCGCATCTGGTCCGCCGAGCCGATCGCGGCGGGAGTGAGCTTCCTGGCCGCGTCCACCTTCAGCACGGCAATGTCGTAGACCGTGCTGCGGCCGACCACCGTGGCCTTGGAGTGCTTGCCCTGCTGGTCGATGATCTCGATCGGACCGTTGTCCGCGTCGGCCTGCGCGACCACGTGGTTGTTGGTGATCACGTGACCCTGGCCGTCGATGACGAAGCCCGAGCCGGTGGCGCCGTGGTCCTTGCCTGCGTACTCCGCGACGATCTGCACCGTGCTCGGCAGCACCTTGGCCGCGACCGCCGCGATGCTGCCGTTGTCGGCAGGCAGCGGGGGCGCCGTACGACGCTCGACGCGGAGCACCTCGCCCGTCCCGCCACTGTCACTGCTGGCGACGAGCGCGCCGCCCAGCGCGCCGCCCCCGAGCCCGAGCACCAGCGCCATGCCGGCGACGACCGGCCACATCCACCCCGGGACCTTGGCCCGCTCGCCCGCAGGAGCGGGGTCGCCGGGGAAGGGCGGCTGCACGGGCGGGTAGGAGGTCGGCGGCTGCGGGGGCTGCTGGGCGTAGTAGCCGCCCGATGACTGGTAGGGCGTCTGGTACGGCGGCGGGTAGGGGTACTGCTGACCTGTCGGCGATCCAGCGGGCTGCCCTGGCCACTGATCCGCCTCGGGGGGCAGGGGTGTCGTCGGCTCGCCAGGATCGTCGTGGGTCACAGGGCCTATCTTGACCTACGTGGCAACACCGGGGCGCGGTTGGTCCCAGCACCTGTCGGGGAACCCATGGGTCCTCCCAGGTTGTCGCCCTGGATCGTCGCCGGCGACGGCCTGGGCGAGACGTCGTGCACGGTGGGCCCACCCGTGAAGGCCAGCAGGCCGAGCACGGCAGCCCCGACGGCGCCTCCACCCACCACCACCACGGCCGTACGCCGGCGCCGCGAGTGCTGCTCGATCTCGTCGACGGCAGCCCAGGCGTCGACCGCGTAGAGCGACCCGAGGAGCTGTTCGGGAGGGGGGGTCCCCTCCGGCATGGCGAGCGCACCGAGCTGGCGCTTGACCCAGCCCTCACGCTCCACGACGCGGCGGCAGCCCGGGCACCTCAGCACGTGCGACCAGGCCCGCTCCTCCTCGGCCGGGGAGAGCTGGCCGTCGACCAGTGCCGATGCCTTGGTGCCGATGTGGCCACTGAGGGACAGCATCACCGCACCTGTCCGGCCAGGCGCGGACCCGAGAAGCGGGTCCGTCCGGCGCGCGGGGCACGGTGGGCGAGGGCGGCGCGCAGCTGGGCGCGGCCACGGTGGATGCGCGAGCGGACGGTGCCCAGCTTGAGGCCGAGCACGTCGGCGATCTCCTCATAGCTGAGGCCCTCGACGTCGCAGAGCACGACGGCGGCGCGGAAGTCCGGGGCCAGCGAGGTGAGCGCAGCCTCGACGTCGGCGTCGAAGACCCGGTCCATCTGGTGGACGTCCGGGGTCGGGAGCGCGCTGGGCAGCCGGCCGGCGGCCTCGTCGCTGAGTGCGTCGAAGCGGATCCGCTGCTTGCGCCGCGCCTGGTCGAGGAAGAGGTTGGTGGTGATCCGGTGGAGCCAGCCCTCCATGGTGCCGGGCGTGTAGGTGTGCAGCGAGCGGAAGACACGCACGAACACCTCCTGGGTGAGGTCCTCGGCGTCGTGCCGGTCGCCCGTCAGGCGGTAGGCCAGGCGGTAGACACGGGCGGAGTGGTCGGTGACGATCTGGTCCCAGCTCGGCTGGGCGTCCGGCGTGCCGACCGAGTGCTCGGCTGCGGCGTCGTGAGAGGGGTTCACCATGGCTCCACGCTAGGGAACGTTGCTGAGACGCGGCTGAGCGCAACCCGACAGGGAGCCCAGAGCTC
The DNA here is from genome assembly GCF_025965085.1 of Marmoricola sp. Taxonomy (GTDB): domain Bacteria; phylum Actinomycetota; class Actinomycetes; order Propionibacteriales; family Nocardioidaceae; genus Marmoricola. The sequence goes on along the minus strand of NZ_JAOPXP010000047.1, from coordinate 5,279 downwards.
GTTCACGCCCACACAACGAACCGCGTGATGCCCTTGGTTCCCGGCGGGCCCCGGCCACCTCGGTCCGCCCGCCCCGCCCCGGAGGGTAGGGTCCGACCCATCAAGGCAACGCACGTCAGGAGATCGTCATCGTCACGCCAATGAAGCCCGCGAGCTGGACCTACGCCGAGGAGTTCGTAGCCGAGGACGAGGTCCTGGCCAGCGCACGGGCACGCTCCGAAGAGGTCGGCGTCACCCCGATCGGCTCCGGTGGCGGCGCCACGCTCCGCTTCCTCGCCTCGGTGCTCGAGGCACGCGCGGTCGTCGAGATCGGCACCGGCACCGGCGTCTCGGGCCTCTACCTGCTCCGTGGGATGCGCCCCGACGGCGTACTCACCACCGTGGACACGCAGGCCGAGCACCAGCGCCTGGCCCGGCAGGGGTTCACCGAGGCCGGCATCGCCTCGCAGCGCGTCCGCCTCATCCCCGGCGCCGCGCTCGAGGTCATCCCCCGCCTCACCGACGGTCACTACGACCTGGTGTTCTGCGACGGCGACAAGCGCGAGTACGTCGACTACCTCACCGAGGCGATGCGCCTGCTGCGCCCCGGTGGCGTGGTGGCCTTCGACAACGCGCTGTGGCACGACCGGGTCGCGGACCCGGCCCAGCGTGACGAGGAGACGGTCGCCATCCGCGAGCTCGGCCGCGCCGTGCTCGAGAACGAGTCGCTGCTGCCGGTGCTGCTCCCCGTGGGCGACGGACTGCTGGTGGCCAAGAAGGTCTGGACCCCCGAGGCCTGATCAGCTGTCGCAGGGCAGCCCGGTCAGGCCCCGACTCCGGCCAGGGGCTCCGGCTGGCCGAGCCAGGCGAGCAGCAGCCGGGCACCGAACCCGGTCGGCCCCTCGGTCCACTCGAACCGCTCCCTGGGAGCATCTCCCACCGAGGCGATGTCGAGATGTGCCCACGGCAGGCCACCGACGAAGTGCTGGAGGAACAGCGCAGCCGTGATCGCGGGAGGGCCGCCGGGGGCGTTGTCGGCGTCGGCGATCTTGGACGCGAGCTTGTGCTCGTACTCGCTGCTCAACGGCATCCGCCACAACGGCTCACCAGCCTGGCTCCCCGCGGCGTCGAGTGACTGCGCCAGGGCGTCGTCGTTGGCGAACAGGCCGCCGGTGTGCTGGCCGAGCGCGACCTTGATGCCGCCGGTGAGGGTGGCGATGTCGACCAGCACGTCCGGGTCGAGCTTGTCCACCGCGTAGGCCAGGCCGTCGGCGAGCACGAGCCGGCCCTCGGCGTCGGTGTTGGTGACCTCGGTCGTGCGGCCGCCGTACTGCGTGATGACGTCGCCGGGCCGCATGGCGTTGCCGCTGACAGCGTTCTCGGCCAGCGGCAGAAGACCGGTGACCCGCACCTTGCAGTCGATCTCGGGGAGCGCGGCCATCACGGACGCCACCACGGCCGCACCGGTCATGTCGCGCTTCATCGTGACCATCGACTGGCCGGGCTTGATGGACAGACCGCCGCTGTCGAAGGTGATCCCCTTGCCGACCAGGACGACGTGGGGCGCCTTGCGAGCCCCTCGTGCCGACATCCCGGCTGGGGTGTACTCGAGCTGGACGAAGCGCGGTGGCGCCGCTGCTGCCTGACCGACGCCGACGACACCGCCGAAGCCGCGCTCGGCCAGCTGCGCCTCGTCGAGGACAGTCGCCCTGAGGCCGGCCGCCTCGGCGGCGGTCACCGCCTGCTCGGCGAGCCAGGCCGGGGTCTTGATGTTCGAGGGGACGCTCGCCAGGAGGCGGGCCGTCCAGCTCGCCCCCGCCGCCGCGACCGCCCGTCGCAGCACCTGGCGCTCGTCGTCGGCCTCGGAGAGGCACAGCACGACCTTGCCCACCGGGCGGTCGACGGGACCGTTGCGGTGCATCGAGAAGCTGAACGAGCCGAGGGTGGCTCCCTCGACGAAGGCGGTCATGCCCTCGTCGCCACTGACTGCGGCGACCGAGGAGGCGACCGCCTCGGTGTTCGTCGTACGGCGGGCGACGGTGGCGCCTGCACGACGCAGGTCGGTCGGGGTCGCCCGACCGACACCGACCATGAGCACGCGGGTGAGTGGTGAGTCGGTGGCGCCGGCCGCCCGTAGGACGGGGAGCTCGTTCACCTCGCCGGTCTCGCCGGTCGCACCGGCGGCGTCGAGGACGTCGAGGAGGTCCAACCCGAGGTCGTCGGCCAGCTCGGCCGCGCCCGGTCCCAGGGAGGGGCCGTCCGCACCCGGGAGCACCGGGACGGCCACGACCCCGACACCCGCGAAGCGGGAGGGTGCGACGTCGCTGAGAGCGAATCGGGGAGGGGAGACCTGGGGTGGGAGCGGCACGTCTAGACCCTAACGGAACGACAACCGAAGGCCCCCGCCGTCCCGGACCGGGACCGCGGGGGCCTTGTCGTTGTGGGGGTCGGGCTAGCCGACCACGTCCTTGAGTGCATCGCCCAGGGCGGTTGCCTCGTCCTTGTTGAGCTCCACCACGAGCCTGCCACCGCCTTCGAGGGGAACCCTCATCACGATGCCACGACCTTCCTTGGTGACCTCGAGCGGGCCGTCACCCGTCCGCGGCTTCATGGCCGCCATGTGCACACCTCTTCCCATCTCATTCGTGCGCAGGACGCGCCCAACTCGCGCCCATTATTCCCCATCGAGGAAGTGTGCCGGGCACACGACCGAATCGATGGTGCAGACTCGGCGCCACCGCACCGCCAGAGACCAGCAGGAGAGCACCATGACCGAGCCTGTGAGCTATGCCGTCGCCGACGGCGTCGCCACCATCACCCTCAACCGCCCGGACTCCATGAACGGGCTCGACGTGGCCACCAAGGAGGCGCTGCTCCACGCCGTACGACAGGCGGAGGGGGACACCGCCGTGCGCTGCGTGGTGCTGACGGGCACCGGACGCGCCTTCTCCGTGGGCCAGGACCTCAAGGAGCACATCGCGATCCTGCAGGGCTCCGACGCCGAGTCCCTGTTCCGCACGGTCGAGGACCACTACAACCCCATCGTCACGGCACTCGCCACCATGCCCAAGCCGGTGATCGCGGCGGTCAACGGCGTCGCGGCCGGTGCGGGTGCGAGCCTCGCGTTCGCGTGCGACTTCCGCATCATCACCGAGTCGGCCGGCTTCAACCTCGCCTTCGCGGGAGTCGCACTGTCCTGCGACACGGGCGCGTCGTGGACGCTCCCGCGGATGGTCGGCCGTGCCAAGGCGATGGAGCTGCTCTACTTCCCGCGCACGATCGACTCCGCCGAGTCGCTCGAGCTGGGTCTGGCCACCAAGGTCGTGGACACCGACCAGCTCGCCGCCGAGGCCGCCGCGCTGGCACGGCAGCTCGCCCAAGGTCCGACGGTTGCGTTCGGGGCGATCCGTCGCTCGGTGGTCTACTCGGCAGGCCACGGGCTCCCCGAGTCCCTCGAGTTCGAGGCCTCGATGATGACGCTCACCGGGTCGACCGAGGACCACCGGAACGCCGTCACCTCGTTCGTGAACAAGGAGAAGCCGACCTTCACCGGACGGTGACGATCAGCGGGTGGCCCCGACGGCCCGGAGGATCCCGGCGGGTCCGGTGCGGGTCGCCTGCCTGCCGCTCACGCGGCGGCCGTACTCCACCGTGACGGCCACGCCCGGGAAGCCGGCGTTGAACCAGTCGGTCAGGGTGCCGTGGCAGGCCCCGTTGCAGTTGAACGACCTCACGGGCAGCCGCAGCCCGCGGTGCAACCGCTGCACGAGGGCCGCCCCCTTGGACCCCGCTCGACCGACGCCGTCGAGCGGCTGGTGGAAGCTCAGGACGTACGCCGGACGCACTGCGCTCAAGAAGGCCATCACCGCCCTGGTCTCCGGCTCGGACGCAGGCCGCGGACCCGAGTCGTAGGCACCGCTCAGTCGTGTCCAGTGGCGCGGGTAGTTGCGGTTGAGGTCGACGCCGTGGGCGTTCTGGCGCGTGTGCCGGACCACCCCGTCACGGTTGTACGACGGCACCACCCAGATGTCAGCGCCCTTGATCGGCCGACCGTCACGCAGGTTGTAGAGGATCCGCGAGGGCCCGGTCTCGTTGCCGTGCATCGCTGCGAGCACCACCACCTTGCGCGGCGAGGTCGGCTCCCCCAGCCGCCAGGCCACGATGTTGCGGCCCTGGACGGTCTTGCCGATCGTGCGGGTCTCGACGACGGCGTTCGAGGAGGCTCCCGCAACGGTCGTGGCAACGGTCGTGGAAACAGGGGTGACGACGGGCGAGTGCCCCGTCAGCAGGAGGGCGGGAGACGCGAGGAGGAGGGCCTTCCACCAGGTCCTCGATGTCACTGTGCTCCGGGCTGGGTCGATCCGTCAGGGCCGTCGCCAGGGTCGCCCCCCGGCCGCTCGTCCAGCTGCCCTGCCAGGCGCTCCAGCAGGGCGTCGACCTCGCTGGCCCGGTAGCCGCGCACGGCGGTGTTGAACCGCAGCGCCCGCAGGTCGTCCCCGGTCACGGGCCGGTCCGCCGGGAGGCGCACGTCCGCGCGGTCGTCGTACGCCGGCCCCATGGAACCGCCGCGCCCCGCGGCCACCACCGCGGTCGCGCCGATGAGCAGCACGACGAGCACGGCGAAGAACCAGGTCATCGGTCCGCGCACCCCGTGACCATGATCGAGACCGCCTCCTCGACGTCATCGGTGACGAACAGCATGTCGAAGTCCTTCTCGGAGATGTTGCCAGCGGCGAGCACCGTGCCCCGCAGCCAGTCCAGCAGCCCGGACCAGTAGTCCGACCCGATCAGGACGACCGGGAACGACGTGACCTTCTGGGTCTGCACGAGCGTGAGCGCCTCGAAGAGCTCGTCGAAGGTGCCGAGTCCGCCGGGCAGGACGACGAAGCCGCTGGAGTACTTGACGAACATCGTCTTGCGGGCGAAGAAGTAGCGGAAGTTCACCCCGACGTCGACCCACTCGTTGAGGCCGGACTCGAAGGGCAGCTCGATGCCGAGCCCCACGCTGACGCCACCGGCCTCGCAGGCGCCCTTGTTGGCGCCCTCCATCGCCCCGGGGCCGCCACCGGTGATGACCGCGAAGCCGGCCTCGGCCAGCTGACGCCCGACCCGTTCGGCGACGGCGTACGACGGGTGGTCGGTGGGGGTGCGCGCCGAGCCGAAGACCGCGATCGCCGGGCCCAGCTCGGCCAGGGCACCGAAGCCCTCGACGAACTCGGCCTGGATGCGCAGCACCCGCCAGAGGTCTGTTACAGTCGGACCACTACCAGTTGGCGGACGCTCATCGAGTAACGCCTGGT
>NZ_JAOPXP010000027.1 GCF_025965085.1 Marmoricola sp. | reverse complement strand
AGCGTGGGTGCTCTACCTCCGCACGTCTCGGACGCGCTGGCTCCTCGTCACGGTGCTGGCCGTCGCCCTCGGCCTCACCTCCGACTCCAAGTCGCTGCTGATCCTCCCTGTCCTCGTGTTCGTGCTCCTCTCCTACTTCGCGGCGGGCTCGCCGGCCCAGCGGGTGCGCTCGGTGCTGCGGCGGTACTGGCGGGCAGCGCTGGCGGTGGGGGTCCCCGCCGTCCTCTATCTCGGCTACTACGTCTCGGCGGTCGACCAGCCCTTCGTGGGGGTCGGCGTACGCGAGATCGGCCGCACCGCGTCGGCGATGCTGGGCCGCGCCTTCGCCACCGCGGCAGTGGGCGGCCCCTGGGGCTGGGACCCGGTCAACCCGCCGAACGCCAACGCCGACCCACCGGCGACGGCGGTCCAGCTCGCGCTGGTCGTGGTGGTGATGGTCATCCTCTTCGGGGCGCTGCGCCGGCACCGGACGCTGCGCGCCTGGGGGCTGCTCGCCGGCTACCTCGTCGCCCTGCTCGCGCTGCTCGTGACCAGCCGGGTTCCTGCGTACGGCGCCTCCATCGGCCTGGAGTACCGCTTCCTCACCGACGCGGCCTGCGTCCTGTGCCTGTGCGTCGGCCTCGCGTTCCTCCCCCTGGTCGGAGCCCATGAGAGCAGCACACCCCGAGCCGACCCCCTGCTGCGCGTCCGGATCCCCGTTCCTGTGCAGATCGGCCTGCTCACGGTCGTGCTGTGCTCGAGCCTGTTCAGCTCGGTGCGGTACGTCGACATCTGGCACCAGCAGAACGACAGCGTCACCTACCTCTCCAACCTGAGGTCCGACCTGCGCACGTACGGCGCTGTCGACCTGGTCGACCAGCCGGTGCCGGAGGAGATCATCAGCCCGCTCTCCGCACCCGCCAACGCCCTGCGCCAGCTGGTCTCACTTCTCCAGAACCGGGCCAGCTACCCCCCGACCAGCCCCCGGCTCTCGGTGGTCGGTCCCGACGGTCGCCTCAGGCAGGCCCTGATCCAGCCCGGTGTGGTCTCGAAGCGGGGCCCGGTGGACGGCTGCGGCTGGTCGGTCGGCGCCACGGGCGCCACCATTCCCCTGACAGGCCGTGCCTTCGTCTCGACGTGGTGGATGCGGATCGGCTACCTGGCCAACAACGGCTCCCCCGTGACCGTCACGGCTGGTCCCGACGAGGTCGGCACCACGGTCTCCCCCGGGGTGCGGAGCCTCTACGTGCGGGTCGAGGGGTCGTTCACCTCCGTGCGGATCGATGGGCTCGACCCCGGCACGCGGCTGTGCGTCGATAGCATCGAGGTCGGTCAGCCGATCCCCGGAGGCACCCTGTGAGCAGCGCCACGTCGGCGACGACCCGACGCGAGTCCCGGCTGGAGCAGGGTCCGACCTTCCCCGTGCTCGACACCCTGCGGGCGGTCGGGGCCCTGGCCGTGGTGACGACACACGTCACGTTCCAGTCCGGGGACTACGTCCGGCACGGCATCGTCGGGGCCCTGCTCTCCCGGCTCGACGTCGGCGTCGCGATCTTCTTCGTGCTCTCCGGCTTCCTGCTCTCGCGCCCCTACTTCGCGCGTGCGGAGCTGGGTGAGCCGCACCCCTCGGCGCGGCGCTACTACTGGAAGCGGCTCGTCCGCATCTACCCGGTGTACGTCGTCACGGTGGTCATCGCCCTGGTGCTCATCGGTGAGAACGACTTCGGCGGCAGCGTGCTCGGCTGGCTCCGTGCCTTGACGCTCACCGATGTCTTCGTGACCGGGCGGATGCCGCAGGGGCTGACGCAGATGTGGAGCCTGTCGGTGGAGGTGACGTTCTACCTGCTCCTTCCCCCGTTGATGGCGCTGCTGCTCGGGCGGCGAACGGGCCTGCACACACGCCGGATCCTCCCGATGCTCGGTCTCGGTGCGCTGTTCAGCTGCTGGTGGGTCGTCAGCCTCGCCGCGGAGGCGGACAAGGTGACCAGCGGTACGCCGCTGCTGTGGCTGCCCGCGCACCTCACGTGGTTCCTGGTCGGCATCGCCCTCGCGGCGGCGCACGTGCTTCACCAGTCAGGCTCGACGTCGCGGGCACTGACCGGGCTGGTGGCACTGGCGCAGGCTCCAGGCGTGTGCTGGACGATGGCCGCGGGCCTCCTCCTCGCCGCGGCGACCCCCCTGGGCGGCCCGATCCTCCTGCTGGCGGCGACACCGACCCAGTCCCTCCTCAAGCACCTGACCTACGCCGTCGTGGCGGGACTCGTCGTCCTGACCGGGCTCTTCACGGCCTCGCGGAGCCGCTACGCACAGCTGATGTCGACTCCGTGGCTGCGTCATCTGGGGCACATCTCGTTCAGCACCTTCTGCATCCACCTCGTCGTGCTCCACGGCGTGCGCCTCGTGCTGGGCCACGACCTCTTCACCGGTGACGGCCTCCGGCTGTGGGTGCTCACGGTGGCTGTCAGCCTGGCGGGCTCCGAGGTGCTCTACCGCCTCGTGGAGCGGCCGGCCCTGCGCCTGAAGGGCCTCAGCACCAGGAAGGACATGCCCAGGGGTCGCGCGCAGAGCGCCGCCACCACCAGCACGACGAGGTAGTGGGGCCAGGCCAGGCTTCCGGCCCACGCACCCTCGCCGCCCCAGGGTCGCAGGGCGTAGGCCAGGGCCGACGGGACCACGAGGGCGCCGAGGAGCCACGGCGCGAGCATCGGCCACCTGCGCTGCAGCACCGACGCCCCGGCCAGTGCGACGACTCCGATCACCACCCCGGTCCAGCCGGCGAGCAGCCCGGAGACGACGAGGCCCACGACCGCCAGCACCGGCGGCGGCAGCGTCCGCCCGTGCAGGGATGCGTCGTCCAGGCGCCGCCACCACCGCAGGGGCAGCAGCGTCAGCAGCATGAGCGCGAACAGGGCGACCAGCCCTGCGAGCAACGCGCCCCGGTAGAAGCGATCAGGACCGAAGGTGAGGGTCACGGGCCCGTCCCCCGGCGCCGCGTGCCACGCCTGCTGCCACCCGTCGACGACTGCGGGGGTGAGCGTGGTGTTCCCCCGGGTCGCCTTCCAGCCCTTGTTCACGTTCTGCCGCAGCACCAGCAACCCGTCCGGTGCGACCGGCTGGACCGAGCGCCTGGAGGGGTCTGCGTCTCCTGAGCCCTCGAGGTCGGTCACCGCCGGAACACGTGGCCCGGTGGACAGCACCACGGACCGTGGGACGAAGAGCTCGGAGGCGACCAGGTCCACGTCGTTGGCGCCGGATCGCAACCTCACCGCGGTCGAGCCGCACATCTGCGCGGTAACCCGCTGCCGGGCCGCGAGGTCGGCGAGACTCGCGATCACCGACGTCTGCCGCGGTGTGCCGTTGATGCTGAGCGTCGGTCCGGTGCCGCAGGGCAGGCGCATCCGGTTCGTGGGGATCGCGACCGGCAGGTAGGGCAGCCCGGTCACGCGCAGCTCGGTGATGCCGATCGGCACCGACGACGCCGAGGAGTCGAAGCCGAGGCTGCGCACGGCCTCGGCCTCCTCCACCTGGATGGCCAGCTCCTTGGTGCGGATAGCAGGGAACCGGACCGTCCCGTCCTTGCGGAGCCGCACGTCTCGGCGGCCGCCCGGCCAGCTCAGCGCCAGCTCGGTCGGCGTCCTTGCCGCGGTGTCGGCGGAGACGGACAGCTGGAGCCCGGTCACCCGACGTCGGTCCAGCCAGTTGAGGGTCAGGACCGGCTTGCTGTCGGTGGACGCCGCCGTCCAGGTCGTACCGACATCACCGTCCACTGCCGACAGCACGGACGTCCGGGGATCCGACGTGCCCTGGGAGCTTGCGTTGACGTTGACGGGCTGGCCCTCGAAGACCCTTCGGGCCAGCGCCGGTCCCGGCCGTACCTCGGCCCGGATGGTCGCGGCGTACGACGCCGGCTCCCCGAGGGTGAGCTCACGGTGGATCTCGTAGTCCTCCTCCGACGCGACCCCCCGGTCGGCCACGCAACGCGTGTCACCGTCGACCACGGCGCAGCCGCGCCGGGCATCCGCGACGGCACGCAGCACGATGTCGTCGGGGGTCCCCCACGAGGCGGGGAGGGACGGCAGGCGCAGGACCCTCGTGACCTTGACTCCGGGCACCTCCACCTCGGCCAGCGTCAGCCGGTTCCCGGAGCGCCCCGAGTCGTCCACGACCCGTACCTTCCGCGTGGACGGCTCGTCGAGGCGAACGGTGCGGCTCGTTCCGGCCTCCAGGACCACGGACCCCACCGAGGCGTGGTCGGTGACGACCCGTACCACCTCCCGGTCGCCGGGTCCTGCGGTGAGGCGCACCGTGGCCACGGCCCTGGGCGCCTCGAGGTCCACCTGCCACCAGGCGGTCTCGCTGGGACGGTAGTTGGCACTCCACCGCGTCTCGGGACGCCCGTCGATCGCGGCGTACGGCTGCTCGCCACCCTGCTCGACACCGAGCGCCGAGGCGTCGGACATCGAGGACGACGCGGTGACCGCGGCGGCCCCCCGCAACGTCGCGGTGGTGGACCATCGACCCTGGTGGGGCAGCAGGTAGTCGCGTGTCGGCCTGGCGAGCCGCCTGGTCTGTCCCGGGACGAGCGTCTCGGAGGCGCCGTCGTGCACGCGGCCGAAGTTGCGTTCGACGGCGCGGAGCCCGTCCGTGAGGACGAGCGCGTCAGGGTGCGCCTGCGGCGCCGCGTCGTTCGCCAGCACGGTCGGCTCGTCGCCGAGCACGCCGAGGTCCGCGAGGTCGAGCAGGTCCTCGGGGCCGCCCACCACGGTGGGCGGTGACTGCGACTGCACTGCGTACGCGCTGGTGCCGGCGACCTGGAAGACCTCGACCGCGGGATAGCGGCTCTGCCACCCACCGTTGACCAGGATGCGCTGTGCGCCCTTGTCCAGGTGTGCCTCGCCGCCGATGTCAGGGCCGAAGGTCGCCACCCGGCGGAGTCCCGGCGAGCTCTCGATGGCCTGGTGCACGAGCACCGGGTCGGGGATGTCACCGATCCGCGCGAGGTCGTTGCGTACGACGAGGTGGCTGATGCCCGCGCGCCGCAGGTACGTCGCCAGCCCACTCGACCCTTCGCCCTGCGCGAACCGCGCCTCGATGGCGTCGAGCATCCGGATGTTGCCCGGAGGCGTGAGCGGTATGGCGTTGCGCACCCCCCACTTGGACTGTGCGAGGTACTGCATGGGCTCGTCGCGAGGCGAGCCCCAGACGTAGGTCCCGAACGAGGAGCCGGGGACGAGCAGCGCCTGTCCCTTCTCGGAGCTGTCTGCCAGCCAGCCGGCCGCCTCCTTCCAGTAGTCGGGAACCGACAGCAAGGACGCTGCAGGGGTGATGCGGCCGGTGAACGCCGGCATCGACGCCGCCAGGACGGCCACCACGGCGGTCCCGATCAGGATGCGCAGGCTGGCGCGTCGCGCCCCCAGCTCCAGGTCCGTGAGGCCGCTCCGGCCCTGCTCGCGCAGCGTCCGCCACAGCAGGTCCACCGTCCAGGCGAGTCCGATCACCAGCGGCAGCCGCACGATCGGGTCGAACTTGTGGACGTTGCGGAGCGGGGCCAGCGATCCGTCGAGCAGCGAGTGCAGCCCGGGTGCGCCCCATCCCTGCACGTTGCCGAGGTGACCCGCCGTGACCATGAGCAGCCCGCCGGCGACACCGAGGCCGAGGAACAGCCGATGCTTGTTGCGCGGGTGCAGGAGACCGGCCAGCCCGAGGAGGAGGACCACCCCGCTGAGGAGTGGCAGGTGGAAGAGCCGCACGAGGTCGTTGCCGGCACGCGACGAGCGGTCGACGTAGGGCACCCAGTTCGACGTACCCCGCAGGCTGTCGAACAAGGTGGTCGGGAAGGTGGTGTTGGCCGCGGACTCGATGAAGTCGAGGAACGGGGGGCTGTAGGTCCCCAGGACGAAGAGCGGCACCAGCCACCAGGCGGTGCCCACGGCGACGAACACCGGCCACCAGGTCATCATCGAGCGACGGCGCGGCCCCGGTGAGCGGGTCAGCAGCCACAGCACCCCCAGCGGGATGACCGCAAAGGTGGCCACGGCGTTGACACCACCCACCATCGCGACCGCCAGCGCGGAGAACGCCGCGGCCCGTCTCGGCGAGCCGTGGCGGCTGCCGGTGACCAGTGGCAACAGCACCCAGGGGGCCAGGGCGCTCGGCCAGGCCTCGATCGAGATCGGGCCCAGGACCGTGAGCATCCGCGGCGACAGGGCGTACGCGAGCCCGCCGAGGATGCACGCGAGGTCGGACCGCACCCCGAGGGCCCGCGCCAGACGAGCCGCTCCCAGGAACGCCACGCACAGGACGAGGGCGAGCCACAACCGCTGCACTGCCCAGCCCGGAACGTCCAGCACGTGGCCCAGCCAGTAGAACGGCCCCATCGGCCACAGGTAGCCGTAGGCCTGGTTCTGCAACTGGCCACCGGCCGCGAGCGGGTCCCACAGGTGGGTGGCGCGCGAGAGGAAGACGTCGGGCGCCTGGGCGAGGTCGAACTTGGTGTCGGCCACCAGGAAGCCCGGGGACTGCGCCAGCGCGAGACCGACCAGGGCCACGCACGTGGCGACGAGCCGCAGGGCGCTGCGGAGCCGTCGTGCTCCCTCCTCCTCCCCGGCGGCTCCCGGGCCGACCTCTCCCCCGGTGGTGGTGCTCACTTCTTGCGGAGCACGATCACCAGATTCCACGTCACCACCTCCCGCAGGATCGGGATGCGGAGGAGCCAGCGGGACCACGAGGGGTTGTAGCGCGGGGTCAGCTCGAGGACCTCGGCACCGGTCTGGGTCCGGGCCCACTCGAGCCCAGCAGCGACCGTCACGGGGAAGAGCGACTCACCGAACCTGTTCTTCGGCTCGTGGCCGTGCAGGCGGCGGTAGCGACGACGCGCGCGGGCACCCCCGAGGTAGTGCCACGGAGCGGTCTCGTGGCCGCCCCACGGACCGAACCAGGTGGTGTAGCTGATGAACACGGTGCCCCCGCTGCGGGTGACCCGCATCATCTCCTCAGCCATCAACCACGGGTCCGGGACGTGCTCGAGGACGTTGCTCGAGTAGCAGATGTCCAGCGAACCGTCGCCGAACGGGAGCTGCATGCCGCTGCCGATCACCGTCCGGGCCGAGATCTCACCGAGGCCGGCAAGCTCACCCACGTCGGCGTCGAGCGCGAAGTACGTCGTGCCCGCGCTCTCGAAGGCCGAGCGGAAGTAGCCGGGGCCACCGCCCACGTCGAGCATCGTCTGGCCGTTCAGGTCGATGTAGTGGCCGAGCTGACCCACCGAGTCCTCCGCCAGAGCGGTGTAGAACCGAGCGGGGTCAGGCTGCTCGTAGCGGAACTCAACCAGGAGCCGGATGGAGCGCCCGAGAGTTGCCCGCCATCGTGAGGAGCACGGGTCGGGCTTGGGCACGCGGGCGACCATATCGCGGGCTACGGTGTCCGCCATGTCGGAGTCGAGCGATGTGACGGGGAAGCATGTCGTCTTCCTGAGCTGGCGGGACACACGCAACCCCGAAGGAGGCGGCGCCGAGCGCTACCTGGAGAAGATGGCGGCCGGTCTGGTCGAGCGCGGGTGCCACGTGACCATCTTCTGCGCCGCCCACGCAGCGGCTCCTCCCGACGAGATGGTCGACGGGATCCGGTTCGTGCGGCGTGGCTCGAAGATGTCCGTCTACCCGGCCGGGATGGCCGCCCTGCGCCGAGGTGACCTCGGACCGGCGGACGTGGTCGTCGACGTGCAGAACGGTCTCCCGTTCTTCTCGCGCCTGGTGACGCGCGCCAAGGTCATCGTCCTGGTGCACCACGTCCACCGGGAGCAGTGGCCGGTCGTCTACCCGGGCCTCACCGGCAAGGTGGGGTGGTGGATCGAGCGACGCCTCGCCCCGAGGCTCTACCGCCGGTGCCAGTACGTCGCGGTGTCGCGGGCGACGCGCAGTGAGCTGCGCGAGCTCGGGGTGCGTGGCCCACGGGTGGCTGTCGTGCACAACGGCACCGACCCCGCGCGGGCGGTGGCGACTCCGAGGTCGCAGACACCGATGGTGGCCGTGGTCGGACGACTCGTGCCGCACAAGCAGGTCGAGCACGCCATCGACGCGGTCCTGGCACTCCGGCCGCGGTTCCCCGGCCTGCAGCTCCACGTGGTGGGCAGCGGCTGGTGGGAGGGCAGGCTGCACGAGTACGCCGCGCGGCACGGCGCCCAGGACTGCGTCGTGTTCGAGGGCCACGTCGAGGAGCAGCGCAAGCACGAGATCTACGAACGGGCGTGGGTCCTCGCCCTGCCGTCCCTCAAGGAGGGCTGGGGGCTGGTCGTCGGCGAGGCCGGCATGCACGGGGCCCCCACCGTCGCCTACCGCAGCGCGGGTGGAACGCGCGAGTCGATCGACGACGGCGTCTCCGGGGTGCTGGTCGACACGCAGGCGCAGTTCACCGAGGCGCTGGGCGTGCTACTGGCCGACGAGAGCTGGAGGTCGGCGCTCGCCAAGGGGGCGCGCGACATGAGCCACCAGTTCACGTGGCAGCACGCGCAGGAGTCCTTCGCCGTGGTCGTCCGCGAAGTGCTCGCGGAACGGAGGGTGGACGGTCAGGACCCGGAAGCTTCCTCGGGGGCCTGACGAGGGCACCTTCGTGGTCGAGTCAGGTCAGCCGTTGCTGCCGTAGTCGATGTTGACGGGCTGCGTCACGTCCGAGGGCGACGTGTCGCCGGGGCCGGTCTGCGAGCTCACCAGGCCCACCACAGCGATGGATGCCACGACGCCACCCGCGATCAGACTGCCGATGGTGGCAAGAATGGTTGTTCCCACGATTCAAGACCCTCCCTGGACTCGGCGGCAACTGTAACAGCCGATTCCGATTTCAAGCATCGAGACGACACCGGCGCACCGCGCGTCTCTTCCGGCTGCCGAGTCCGACGAAGAAGAGACCCAGGAAGAGGATCCACGCGACCGACATCGCGATCCTCCAGCTCCAGGGTGTGGCCCTGGCGACAGGGTCCTCGAGGGACCGCACCACGAGCTCGGGGCCGTCATGCACGACGGTTCCCGTCACGGCCGGCACCGGTCCCAGACCTCTCTCCGTCACCACGTAGCCGACGCCGAGCCCGGCGAGCCCGGCGCTGCGCTCCTCGGGGGTGGGCCGCTCGAGGATCGCCGCAGCCGCCCGGGCGCGGGGGTCCTCCCCTTCGATCCTCCGGCCGGAGACGAACAGGTCGTCACTGGCGACGAAGTCGGGTGCGAGGAACCGTCCCACCGGGTCGAGCACCTTGTGGCCGTGGTTCCAGGCCGGCTGGCGGTAGCTGGTCAGCGGCAGCAGCAGCACGTCCCCCCGTGACCCGGACGACAGGTCCCGGGCCATGGCCTCGCGCGCGAGCGCGTAGTCGGCAGGCAGCTCCGTCGGCGTGAGGCGACCCGCCACCCCGAGCGCGGCATCCGGCATCACCGCGACCGGCGCGAGCAGCAGCACCACGGCCGTGGCGGGCCGCGCAGCACGGGCGACCCCGCCGAGGACCGTCGCAGCCCCGTGCCCTGCCGCGGCCACCAGCAGCGGCGCACACAGCGCCAGCAGGCGCGCGCCGTCACGCAGTACGCCGCTTCCCGGGACATGGGCCACCACCCAGGCCATCTGGTCCGGCGCCGCCCAGGTCAGGACCGCGATGCCCCAGCCGAGGACCCAGCACGTCGTGAAGGCCGCCACCTCCCGGCGACCGGCGTACCGCACCCAGCGCCGCAGACCGATCCCGACGAGCACGACGAGCAGGGCCACCGACAACCAGCCGGCTGCGCCCGTACGGGACGGCGGCACCACCTCCGAGTTCCAGATCCCGCCGAGCCCCAGGGCGGCGAGCGGTGCGGGGACCGACCCCTCATCGTGCAGCGCGAAGGCGCTCGCTCCCGCCGGGTCCGTGACCGCCTCCGAGGCGTGCAGGACCCCGGACACCAGCCACGGTGCGTTGCCGGCGACCACCAGGATCGCCACCATGGCCAACCGTCGGCCGCTGCGCTCCACCGCGAAGGCGAGCAGGACCACGGCCGTCACCAGGCCGGCTCCGGCGCTCAGACACCCCAGCGGCACGAGGCACCACAACCGCGGCGGCAGCTCGCCCGTCGTACGCCAGCGCTGGGCGGCCAGGATGACCCACGGCAGCACGGCGTACCCCACGAGCACCGGCCAGTGCCCGAGGAGCAGCCGCTCTGCCACGAACGGGTTCCACTGATAGAGCGTGATCGCGACGAGCTGGGCACCCAGGGACCGTGGGTCGGTCAGGCGCCTGGCACCGAGACCACCCGCCACGAGCACTGCGACCAGCACCAGCTTCTGCAGGAGCATCCCGGGGACGATCTCGTCGAGGACGGCCACCACCGCGTCGGAGGGCACCGCGCGCGGCAGTCCCGACCCCACGCCGAGGAAGTCCGGGCGCAGGGCGAGGTCGGGCACCCAGACCATGTCGTAGCTCAGGACGTAGCCGGGAGCGAGCGCGGGACCGAGCAGCAGCAGGGCCAGTCCCAGCGACCAGATGCACGGCACCAGGCGTCGCCAGTCGGCCACCCCTTGCCCCCGTCCTCGCGTGTCTCTCCGCCACCGCATCCAACCATTGACGCCCTCTGCCCGTACCCTCAGCCGTGTGAAGGGTCCGACCATGAATCTCCGCGGCGGATCAGTGATCGCCGTCGCGATGGGCGTCATGAACGTCACGACGTACGGCTACACCATCGTCGCCGCCCGGCTTCTCGGCCCCCGCGACTACGGCGCCTTCGCCGCCCTCATGGGCGTGCTCCTGGTGATCATGGTCGTCTCGCTGGCGCTGCAGGCGACGGCCGCGCGGCGCATCGCTGCCACGCCCGACCACGTGCACCAGATCGAGCGGGTGATCCTGCGAGTCGGCCTGCAGGCAGCGGCCGGTGTCGGCCTCGTGTGCCTGGTGCTCACGCCGGTGATCGACCGGGTGGTGCGGCTGGAGAGCCTCGGCACCGCTGCCCTCACCGCCTTTGCGGCGGCACCCCTCACGCTGATGGGAGCCCAGGCCGGCATCCTCCAGGGGGAGCGACGCTGGTTCCCGCTGGCCCTGATCTACATCGCCGCCGGTGTCCCCCGGCTCGCCATCGGCACGGGCCTGATCCTGTGGCGGCCCACCGAGTTCGCGGCCCTGCTGGGCGTGGCCCTCGCCGCCTGGTTCCCGGTGCTGGTCGGCTGGTGGTCGCTGCGCCATCCGCGCCAGCCGGGTGAGGAGTCCGAGGAGCACAGCACCCGCGCGCTCTGGCACGAGACGTTCCACAACTCCAACACGCTGTTCGCGTTCTTCGCCCTGTCCAACGTCGACATCCTCGTCGCCCGCAACGTGCTCGATCCCCATGACGCCGGGCTCTACGCGGGCGGTCTCATCCTCGTCAAGGCGGTGCTGTTCCTGCCGCAGTTCGTGGTGGTGCTCGCCTTCCCCTCGATGGCCGACGCCTCCGCTGCCCGGTCCACGTTGTTCAAGAGCCTCGTGGTCGTCGTACTCCTCGGCGCGGTGACCTCCGCAGCGGCAGCGCTGCTGTCCAGGCTGGCCGTCGTCTTCGTGGGCGGCGCCCAGTACTCCTCGATCCAGCACGAGCTCTGGCTCTTCGCCCTGCTCGGCACCGTCCTGTCCATGCTGCAGCTGCTGATCTACAGCGTGCTCGCCCGCCAGGCGAGGCGCGCGGTGCTGTTCGTGTGGGGCGCGCTGCTCGCGGTGGTGGCGGCCGGCCAGCTGGCCGACGCGGTGAACGGCCTGGTGCTGGTGGTGCTCGGCATCGACGTGCTGCTGCTGCTCGCGCTGCTGGGGGTCGCGGTGCTGCACGGCCAGCGCGCGGTCGCCGGCACGGTGCCGGCGGCGTCAGTGGGCAGCCGCGTGCCAGCTGCTCCCGGTGCCGACTGACACGTCGAGCGGGACTGTCAGCTCGGCCGCCGACGCCATCTGCTCTCGCACCAGCCTCTCGAGCGCCTCGCGCTCCCCCTCGGCCACCTCGAACACGAGCTCGTCGTGGACCTGCAGCAGCATGCGGGAGCCGAGCTGCTGCTCGCGCAACGCGCGGTCGACATTGAGCATGGCGACCTTGATGATGTCCGCGGCCGAACCCTGGATCGGCGCGTTCAACGCCATCCGCTCCGCCATCTCGCGCCGCTGCCGGTTGTCGCTGGTCAGGTCGGGCAGGTAGCGACGGCGACCCAGGATCGTCTCGGTGAAGCCCGTGCGCCGCGCCTCGTCGACGATGCCGCCGAGATAGTCACGCACCCCGCCGAAGGTCTCGAAGTACTCCTCCATCAGGCCACGTGCCTCGTTCGTGTCGATGCGCAGCTGCTGGGAGAGGCCGAAAGCGGAGAGACCATAGGCGAGGCCGTAGTTCATCGCCTTGATCTTGGCGCGCATCTCGCTGGTCACGTCGCTCGGGTCGACGCCGAAGACGCGAGCGGCCGTCACCGAGTGAAAGTCGTGCCCGGAGCGGAACGCCTCGATGATGCCGGCGTCCTCGGAGAGGTGCGCCATGATGCGCATCTCGATCTGGGAGTAGTCGGCCGTCATCAGCTCGGAGTAGCCCGGGCCGACGACGAAGCCCTCGCGGATGCGCCGCCCCGCCTCGGTGCGGACCGGGATGTTCTGCAGGTTGGGGTCGGTGCTGGAGAGCCGGCCGGTGGCCGCGATCAGCTGGTTGAACGTGGTGTGGATGCGACCGTCCTCCGCCACGGTCTTGAGCAGCCCCTGAACGGTCTGGCGCAGCCGGATCGCGTCCCGGTGCTCGAGCAGGTGCTCGAGGAACGCGTGGCCGGTCTTCTCGTAGAGGCTCTGCAGCGCGTCGGCGTCGGTGGTGTAGCCCGTCTTGGTGCGCTTGGTCTTGGGCATCTCGAGCTCGTCGAACAGGACCACCTGGAGCTGCTTGGGTGATCCAAGGTTGACCTCCTTGCCGACCACGGCGTACGCCGCGTCGGCGGCCTCGCGCACCCGGACCGCGAAGCCCTCCTCGAGCTCGGTGAGCAGGTCGTGGTCGACGGCGATGCCGACCTGCTCGATGCGGGCGAGGACGTCGATGAGCGGGAGCTCGACGCCGGTGAGCAGGCCCGTGCCGCCGCGACCCTCGAGCTCCTCGTCCAGGGCGGTGGCCAGGTCGAGGACCGCGCTGGCGTGCAGCATCGCGGTGTCGCCGCTCGTGTCCTCGTCGAGGCCCTCGAGGCTGAGCTGCCCGTCATCGACGGTGCCCTGCTTCAGCTCTCGCTTGAGATAGCGGACGGTGAGGTCGGCGAGGTCGTAGGAACGCTGGTCCGGCCGGGCGAGGTAGGCCGAGAGCGCGGTGTCGCGCTCGAGCCCGGTGAGGGGCCATCCCCGTGCGGCCAGTGCCAGCATCGGGCCCTTGGCGTCGTGCAGCACCTTGGGCTGGGCAGGGTCTCCGATCCAGGAGACCAGCGCCGCGTCGTCCTCGGGGGTGATCCCCGCCATCGAGATGAACGCGGCGGAGCCTTCACCGGTGGCGAAGCCCAGCGCCTGCACGTCGCCGGTGCCCGAGCCCCACGTCCCCTCGACGTGCACGCCGACCCGCTGCCCCGTGCGCGCGTGGGTGGAGAGCCACGCACCGACCTGGCCCGGCTCGAGGCGGGTCATCTCCAAGGCGAAGCCGGACTCGTCGATCTCCTCGACCGACTCAAGGGTTTCGAACAGCCGGTCACGCAGGACCCGGAACTCCAGGCCGTCGAAGAGTGTGTGCACCTCCTTGCGGTCCCAGGGCTGCATCGCGAGGTCGGCCGGCGCCAGTGGGAGGTCGAGGTCGCAGACGAGCGCATTCAGCTGACGGTTGCGGATCACGTCGCCCAGGTGGTCGCGCAGGCTCTCGCCGGCCTTGCCCTTGATCTCCTCGGCCCGGTTGACGACGTTGTCGAGGCCGTCGTAGGTGGCGATCCACTTGGCCGCGGTCTTGGGCCCGACTCCGGGGACACCGGGGAGGTTGTCCGAGCTCTCGCCCACGAGGGCGGCCAGCTCGGGGTAGCGGCCCGGCGCCACGCCGTACTTCTCCTCCACGGCGGCGGGCGTCATCCTCTTCATCTCCGAGACGCCGCGCATCGGGTAGATCACGGTGGTGCGGTCGTTGACGAGCTGGAAGGAGTCGCGGTCGCCGGAGCAGATCAGCACGTCGAAGTCGTCAGCCATCGCCTGGGTGGCCAGCGTGCCGATGATGTCGTCGGCCTCGAAGCCGTCCTTCTCGATGAACGGGATCCGGAGAGCGTTGAGCACCTCCTTGATCAACGACACCTGGCCCTGGAACTCGTCGGGCGACTTGGACCGGTTGGCCTTGTAGTCGACGTAGGCCTCGGAGCGGAAGGTCTGGCGGGAGACGTCGAACGCGACGGCGAGGTGGGTCGGCTGCTCGTCGCGGAGCACGTTGATCAACATCGCCGTGAAGCCGTAGACGGCGTTGGTGTGCTGCCCGGTCGTGGTGGAGAAGTTCTCCACCGGCAGCGCGAAGAAGGCGCGATAGGCCAGGGAGTGCCCGTCGAGGAGCAGCAGCCGCGGCCGGGTGCTGCCCGCGGCGGTGGAACGAGCGGTGGCGGGGGCAGTGGACGACGCTGGCACGCGTTCGACCCTAACGGGTCTGACCGGCAGCCCGCCCGGCAGAGGTGTGCCCGCCCATGACGCGGACCCGGGTCATACGGAGGTCTGGCGACGGCGCATCGAGCGCCGCTGCGCGAGCACCTCGACGAGGTGGCGGTTCCCGCCGTGGTGCCGACGCTCGGAGGCGAGCTTCTTGCGAAGCCCCACCACGCTGGAGTGACGCAGCGTACCCACGGTGGCGAGGCCCAGGCGTGCGAAGAACCGGTTGGTCTCGCGGTTGCCGTCGGTGATCACCGTGACGTCGTTGATGTCCTTCTCCTCGGCCCAGCTCAGTGCGGCGTCGAGGAGCGCGTGGCCGTAGCCGTGCCGCCGGTACTTGGGGCGCACGAGCAGGAAGGAGGTGTGCATCACGGACTCGAGGACGAGCGGCGAGATCTGGCCACGGCTCAGCTTCATCGCGGCGACGATGCCGCCGTCCGCCTCGGCGACGAGCAGTCGCTGGTCCGGGTCGGCCGCGAGGCCGGCCAGAGCGCGTTCCGCGTCCTCCTGCGCACGCATCGTCGCGACGCCACTGCGGACGCTCGACGACCACAGGTCCAGGAGCTCGGCGGCGTCCTCCGGCACGGCGTCACGGATCTGCGGTGCCTGACGTGACATGCGCACCCCTTCCCGCGCCACGTGGCGCCGCCGGTCCACTGTGCTCGGTGCCGGGCTCGTTCTGGACGTCGTGCTGTGCCTGCTCCGGGTCGGTCCGTCCCAAGCGCCCCGATGGACCCTGCCGTGGACCGACGGTGAGAGACTAACCGCCGCGATCGGTCAAGACCAAAGGAGATCGGGTGCTCCCCGGAATCGGTACGGGCGTGAACGTGGTCTCGGTGCTCGCCGGTACCTCGCTCGGCGTCCTCGTCGGACATCGTCTCCCAGAGCGCACCCGCAAGGTCGTGACCGACGGGCTCGGCCTCGTCACCCTGCTGATCGCAGGCCTTTCCGCAGCGCACGTGACCGACTCCGAGCTCAGCGACGCGGTCGGTTCCTCGGCCCCCATGCTCATCGTCCTGGGGTCCGTCCTGGTCGGCGGGATCACCGGATCCCTGCTCCGGATCGAGGACCGTCTGGAGAGCTTCGGTGGTCTGCTCCAGCGGGCCGCCGTACGCCGCTTCGGTTCGGGTGGCGGCGGCGGCGAGGCACGCGAACGCTTCATCCAGGGCTTCGTCGTCAGCTCGCTCGTCTTCTGCGTCGGTCCGCTCACGATCCTGGGGTCGATCAACGAGGGCCTGGGCAACGGTGCGGACCAGCTGCTCCTGAAGTCCGCACTCGACGGGTTCGCCTCGATCGCCTTCGCGGCGTCCTTCGGCTGGGGTGTGGCCGCCAGCGTGCTGGCGCTGGTCGCCATCCAGGGGAGCCTGACGGCGCTCGGCGCCAGCCTCGGCAGCTTCGTTCCCGACGCCCACCTCAGCGCCCTGACAGCGACCGGCGGCCTGCTGCTCATCGGGGTCGCCTTCCGGCTGCTCGACCTCAAGCAGGTCAAGGTCGCCGACCTGCTGCCCGCACTCCTGGTCGCCCCGCTGCTGACCGAGCTGGTCCTCGGGCTGCGCTGACACGGCGCAGCCGGCGCGAGCAGCGCACCCACCCCGGGCCCACCACGCTGGGGGGTGACCTCGGGATCAGCTCGGCCGGGTCGGCCCCTCGGCCATCCCCGGACCGTGGGCGATCACGCCGTCGGCCACCTGCCGCATCGAGAGCCGCAGGTCCATGGCGGTCTTCTGGATCCAGCGGAACGACTCGGGCTCGCTGAGCCCGAGGCTCTGCTGCAGGATCCCCTTGGCCCGGTCGACCGCCTTGCGCGTCTCCAGCCGCTCGCTGAGGTCCGCGACCTCGGACTCGACCTGGCGCAGCTCGGTGAACCTGCTGACGGCCATCTCGATCGCGGGCACGAGGTCGCTCTGGTCGAACGGCTTGACCAGGTAGGCCATCGCACCGGCGTCGCGGGCGCGCTCCACCAGGTCGCGCTGGCTGAAGGCGGTGAGGATGACCACGGGAGCGAGCCGCTGGCCGACGATCTGCTCCGCGGCCGAGATGCCGTCCAGGCGGGGCATCTTGACGTCGAGGATCACCAGGTCGGGGCGGTGCTCCAGCGCGAGCTCGATGGCCCGCTCCCCGTCCTCGGCCTGGCCGACGACGTCGTACCCCTCCTCCTCGAGCATCTCCGCGAGGTCCAGCCGGATGAGCGCCTCGTCCTCGGCGATCACCACGCGACGCCGCCCGTCGGAGGGGTCGCTCGGCGAGGGACTCGACGCTGACGCCGGGCGGTCACCGGGAGGAGGTCCGGGACCGGGCCCGGAGGGTGGAGTGGCGGTCACAACCGGGAGGCTATCGCCGAACCGGCTCCGGTAGCGTGTGCGCTCGCACGGCCCCGGTATCCCAATCGGCAGAGGAAGCGGTCTCAAACACCGTCCAGTGTGGGTTCGAGTCCCACCCGGGGCACCCGTCCT
>NZ_JAOPXP010000186.1 GCF_025965085.1 Marmoricola sp. | reverse complement strand
GTTCCAGGTCTGGATGGTCCCCTGGGGGTCCAGAGCCACGATGGCGTAGTCGACGACCTGGCCGACGAGGAGTCGCAGCCGCTCCTCGCTGGTGCGCAGCGCGACCTCGAGGTCGTGGTGCTCGGTGAGGTCACGCGTCACCTTGGCGAAGCCCGTGTGCCGCCCCGTGGCGTCTCGCAGGGCGGTGATCACCACGTCGGCCCAGAAGCGGCTGCCGTCCTTGCGCAACCGCCACCCGGTGTGCTCGACGCGGCCGTTCTCCAGGGCCTGCTGCAGCAGCCTCAGTGGGAGGCCGGCATGCCGATCCTCGTCGGTGTAGAACATCGCGAAGCTGCGACCGATGGCCTGATCGGCGGTGTAGCCCTTGACCCGCTCGGCGCCGAGGTTCCAGGTCTGGATGGTGCCCTGGGGGTCCAGACGGAAGATGGCGTAGTCGCCCACCTGCGACACGAGGTCGTCGTCCGACGGCGGTCTGTGCGCCCCTGCCGATCCCACGCGCACAGGATAGGGGCAGATCTAGGCGGGTGGGCCGGTATCACGACGGGCAGTTTCGTAGCAGGCGACCGCGGAGGCCGCCGCGACGTTGAGTGAGTCGATCCCTGCTCGCATGGGGATGATCGCGCGTCGGTCCGCGGTCCGCTCCCAGTGTGGTGAGAGCCCGTGACCCTCCGAGCCGAGCAGGAGCCCCACCTTGTCCAGTCCGGCCACGGCCTCCTCGATCGGGACGGAGTCCTCGGCGAGGGTCAGCGCGACGGTGGTGAAGCCGTGCTGGTTCAGCAGGGGCAGGGCGCCGTACCAGCTGGGCAGGCGCGTCCAGGGCAGGGCGAAGACCGCCCCCATGGCCACCTTGACCGCCCGGCGGTAGAGCGGGTCCGCGCACCGGGGCGCGAGCAGCACGCCGTCGACGCCGAGCGCCGCTGCGCTGCGGAACACGGCGCCGACGTTGGTGTGGTCGACGATGTCCTCGCACACCACCACTGTCGTCGCGCCCTGCAGCACCTCTTCCACGGCCGGCAGGGGGGTCCTGGCGAGGGAGGCGAGTGCGCCGCGGTGGACGTGGAAGCCGGTGACCTCCTCGGCCAGCGACTCGTCGAGCACGTAGCAGGGGGCGTCGGTCGCGTCCATCACGTCGCCCAGCCCCTCGAGCCACCGTGGAGCCATCAGGAAGGACCGCACCGGGAAGCCGGCCTCGGCGGCACGGCGTACGACCTTCTCGCCCTCGGCCAGGAACAGCCCGTGCTCGGCCTCGAGGGACTGCCGCAGCTGGACGTCGCGCAGGCGCCGGTAGTCGTCCAGGCGCGGGTCCGACGGGTCTGAGATCTCGACGTACGTCGCCATGTCAGGGGCGGTCGGAGTGCCCGGAAGAGTGTCCGGACGGATGCCCCGCGAAGCGCTCGGGGAAGGCGACCCCGACGACGTCTCCCACCACGATGATCGCTGGAGGCTTCACGCCTTCCCCGGTGATCGTCAGGGGCAGCTCACCGAGCGTGGTCAGCACTGTGCGCTCGGTGGGCATGGTGCCGTCGCACACGATCGCCACCGGTGTCCCGGCCGCGCGACCACCCCGCAGCAGGACCTCGGCGATCATCGGTGCGTTGTCCACGGCCATCATCAGCACGATCGTTCCCCTGAGGCTCGCCAGCGCGCCCCACTGCACCAGCGACTCGGGGTGCCCGGGTGGCAGGTGTCCCGAGACGATCGTCAGGTCGTGCGTCACTCCACGGTGGGTCACCGGGATGCCGGCGATGGCAGGCACCGCGAGCGGGCTGCTGATCCCCGGGATCACGGTGACGGGGACGCCGGCCTCCCGGCAGGCAAGCACCTCCTCGAACCCGCGCCCGAAGACGAAGTTGTCGCCGCCCTTGAAGCGCGCGACCCGGCGGCCGGCGAGCGCGGCATCGACGATGATGCGGTTGATCTGGTCCTGCGTGGCCGAGCGACCACGCGGCAGCTTCGCCACGTCGACGATCTCGGTGTCGGAGGGAAGCTCGGCCAGCAGCTCGCGCGGGGCCAGCCGGTCGGCGACGACGAGGTCTGCCTGCATCAGGGCCGCGCGTCCGGCCACCGAGATGAGCTCCGGGTCACCAGGCCCACCCCCGACCAGGACCACCCCGGCCGGGCGGTCGGCGCGCTGTCGGCCTCCGATCGTCCCCTCGCGGAGTCCGGCCACGATGTCGTCCCGGATGGATGCGGAGCGTCGGGGGTTGCGGTCCGCGGCAGCGCTGCCCATGACCGCGACGGTCACGCCGTCGTGGGTGCCGACCGCCGGGGTGAACGCCGTGGCCGCGTAGGCGTCGTCGGCCCGCACGCAGAAGATGCGCTGCTGCTCTGCCAGGAGGCTGACCCGCTCGTTGACCTCGACGTCGTCGGTGGCCGCCATCACGTACCAGGCACCGTCCAGGTCGGCGTCCTCGAATCCCCGCTGCGACCACGTCACCTCCCCGGAGCCGACCAGGCCCTCGATGGCAGGCGTGACCTCCGGCGAGACGAGCAGGATGTCGGCTCCGGCAGCGATGAAGGTCGGCACCCGGCGCTGGGCGACGTTCCCGCCGCCGACGACGAGGACCTTGCGGCCTGCCAGGCGCAGCCCGGAGGGGTAGGTCGGGAAGTCATCGGATGCGTGAGGGGGCGGTGTCACCGGACCATTGTGCGGACACCTGGGACGGGGTACGTGTGGTGGGCCCACCCTGCGGACTATGTTCAGGCCCATGAGCCTTGACCGCCCCGTGCACCCCGACCCCTACGAGCTGCTCGCGAAGGTCCCGTCCTTCACTGTGACCAGCGACGACGTCACCCATGGCGAACCTCTCAAGGACGACCAGGTCAACGCGATGGGCGACACGTCGCCGCAGCTGTCCTGGACCGACGTGCCCGAGGGCACCAAGAGCTTCACCGTCACCTGCTTCGACCCGGACGCACCGACGCCGTCCGGTTTCTGGCACTGGGTGCTCGTCGACCTCCCGGCGGACGTCACCTCGCTCGAGGCCGGGGCCGGTGCCGAGGGCGCCGACCTCCCGGGCAACGGCTTCATGGTGCGCAACGACGGCGGCACCAAAGCCTTCATGGGTGCCGCGCCGCCGGAGGGCGACCAGGTGCACCGCTACTACTTCGTGGTGCACGCGGTGAAGGAGGAGAGCCTCGGGGTCGACGCCGACGCCTCCCCCGCCGTCGTCAGCTTCAACCTGGCGTTCAAGACCGCTGGTCGCGCGATCCTGCACGGGACCTACCAGCACTGATCGCGCCGGCGCTGGTCGGCAGGCGCCTGTTCCTCCCGCGCGACACACGGCCCCTAGTCTTGACTCATTCCAGATTAAATGGTTGTCTCGTGGGGATGAGCCACCATGTCGCGATGTCCCCGACCGAGCAGCTGCTCCGGGACGCAGGGCTCCGGGTGACCAGGCCACGCCTGGCCGTGATGGAGGCGCTGGTGGCGCACCCCCACTCAGGTGCCGACACCGTCCTGGGCGTCGTACGCCGTGACCACGGCGGCGTGTCCACCCAGGCGGTCTATGACGTGCTCAACGTGCTCGCCGAGCGCGGCATCGCCCGCAGGATCCAGCCCGCCGGCTCGGTGGCGCGCTACGAGCTGCGCTCGGGTGACAACCACCACCACGTCGTGTGCCGGGACTGCGGCACCGTCGACGACGTCGACTGTGCGACGGGCGAGGCTCCTTGTCTGGATGCCTCACCGGGGCACGGGTTCGTCATCGATGAGGCCGAAGTGACCTATTGGGGTATCTGCCCCCAGTGCCAGAAGACACCAGTGCCAGAAGACACCAGTGCCAGACACACCAGTGCCAGATGAAGACCAGTACACCCACAGCAGCAACCAACAAGGAGTGAGCCATGCCAGACCTGCCCAAGCCGACTGACACCTCGATCGCGACCGCACCCTCCGAAGAGGCGCGCCTCGGTTCGACGACCGACACCGGTGCTCCCGCACCCAGCGACCGCAACTCGCTCACGATCGGTGCCGATGGCCCGATCCTGCTGCACGACGTGCACTTCCTGAACCAGATGGCGCACTTCAACCGCGAGCGGGTGCCGGAGCGCAACGTCCACGCCAAGGGCTCGGGTGCCTTCGGCCAGTTCGAGACCACCGAGGACGTCTCGGCGTACACGAAGGCGGCGCTGTTCCAGCCGGGCGTCACGACCGAGATGCTCGCCCGCTTCTCCACCGTGGCCGGCGAGCAGGGCTCCCCCGACACCTGGCGCGACCCCCGCGGCTTCGCGCTGAAGTTCTACACGAGCGAGGGCAACTACGACCTCGTCGGCAACAACACGCCGGTCTTCTTCATCCGCGACACGATGAAGTTCCCCCACTTCATCCGCTCGCAGAAGCGTCGCGGCGGCAGCGGCCTGCGCGACAACAACATGCAGTGGGACTTCTGGAGCCTCAACCCCGAGTCCGCACACCAGGTGACCTACCTGATGGGTGACCGGGGCATCCCGCGGACGTACCGCCACATGAATGGCTACGGATCACACACCTACCTGTGGGTCAACGCGGCGGGTGAGAAGCACTGGGTCAAGTACCACTTCCACAGCGCCCAGGGTGTCGAGAGCCTCTCGGACGAGGAGGCCACGAAGATCGCCGGCGAGGACGCGGACTTCCACCGTCGTGACCTGCGCGAGGCCATCGACAGGGGCGACTTCCCGAGCTGGACGCTGTCGATCCAGGCGATGCCCTACGAGGACGCCAGGACCTACCGCTACAACCCCTTCGACCTGACGAAGATCTGGCCGCACAGCGACTACCCGCTGATCAAGGTCGGCGTGATGACGCTGAACAGGAACCCGGAGAACTTCTTCGCCCAGATCGAGCAGGCCAGCTTCGCGCCGAGCTCGGTCGTCCCGGGCATCGGGTTCAGCCCGGACAAGATGCTGTTGGGCCGTGCGTTCGCGTACGCCGACACCCAGCGCTACCGCATCGGGCCGAACTACCTGCAGCTGCCGGTCAACCGTCCCAAGGTCGAGGTGAACACCTACACCCAGGACGGTCCGATGGCCTACGAGCACCGCGGTGACGCCCCGGTCTACGCGCCGAACTCGTTCGGTCGCGGCTACGCCGACGAGGTCGGCGAGGTCGAGGAGAGCTGGGAGACCGACGGTGCCATGGTGCGCCAGGCGTACACCCTGCGCGAGGCCGACGACGACTTCGGCCAGGCCGGCACGCTGGTCCGCGAGGTGTGGAACGACGAGATCCGCGCGAACTTCGTGAAGACCGTCGCCGGGCACCTCCTCGGCGGGGTCGAGGGAGACGTCCTCGAGCGCGCCTTCGAGTACTGGAAGAACGTCGACGCCGACACCGGTAAGAAGATCGAGGAGCTGGTCCGCGAGGGCGTCGACGCCGGGGCGCCTGGCGCCCAGCCCGGCGAGGCCAAGTCGGACGCCTCGTCGCCGGTCGTGGAGGACGCCACGCACGCCGGCAAGTAGGTCCGTGACGAGCACCTCCGCCCTGCGCTCCGGCGCCAGGGCGGAGGTGTTCGTGCGTCCGGCACGACCTTCCCGTGGCAGGATCGCGCCATGCCCGAGCCGGAGACCGACCTGCTGGGGGCGCCGTACACCCGCGAGACGCTGCAGCTGCGGCCCGACGCCGAGGGTGAGGTGGTCGCCACCCTGGTCCACCGTCGGGCGGAGGCGCCCACCCGCAAGGCGGTGCTGCACGTGCACGGCTTCTGCGACTACTTCTTCCAGACCGTGGCCGCGGACTTCTGGGTCCGCAACGGCTACGACTTCTACGCCGTCGACCTGCGCAAGTACGGCCGCTCGCTGCGCGCCCACCAGACCCCCAACTACGTCGGCGACCTGCGCACGTACTACGAGGAGCTCGACCTCGCGCTGGAGCGGGTGGGGCAGGACCACGACCACCTCGTGTTCTCCGCTCACTCGACGGGTGGTCTCACGCTGCCGTTGTGGCTGCACGACCGCGGGCACTCGGCGGCAGGCGTGTTCCTGAACGCTCCGTGGATCGACATGCACGCCGACGCGTTCACCCGCCTCCTGGCGATGCCGGCCATCCACCGTCTGGGCCGCGTCAAGCCGATGCGGGAGATCCCGCGCAGTGTCAGCGGGGGCTACGCCCGCAGCCTGCACCGTGACCTCGGTGGTGAGTGGGACTACGACCTCGCCTTGAAGCCGGAGCGCTCGTGGCCGGTGTACGCCGGCTGGATCCGCGCTATCCGGCTCGGGCAGGCACGGATCGAGCGCGGCCTGGAGGTGGACGCGCCGGTGCTGATGATCAGCTCGGCGCGCACGGGCAGCCCCGACGACGACCACGACCTCCGCTCCAGCGACGTGGTGCTCGACGTGGACCGCATGCGCCGCAGCGCTGCCCGGCTGTCCCGGCACCTGACGATCGCGCAGGTCGAGGGGGCGCTCCACGACGTGACGCTCTCCCCCGAGCCAGCCCGCGCACGGGTCTTCGAGGAGCTGCAGCGGTTCCTGTCCGCCTACGTCGACTGACAGCGCCCCTGGCTCTGGTCGCGTTCCTCGCCGCCCTCCGGGAGCCGTGACTCCGGCGACCGGGGCCGAGGGCAGCTCACCGCGGGAGGAGGAAGCTCACCACGGCGATCACGCCGACCAGCACGATCACCGCGCGCAGCACGTTGGCAGGGAGCCTGCGGCCGACGGTGGCGCCGATCTGACCACCGATGACCGAGCCCACGGCGATGAGTCCGGCCACCGGCCAGTTGACGTGCGCGACGACGATGAAGACGACCGCCGCGATGCCGTTGACGATCAGGGCCAGCACGTTCTTGGTGGCGTTGTGCCGTTGCATGGTGTCGGCGACCCCGATGCCCAGCACGGCCATCAGCAGCACGCCCTGTGCCGCGCCGAAGTAGCCGCCGTAGACGCCCGCAAGGCCGACCGCGGGCCACACCCACCACGCGCCGTGGTCGGGGAGCCCACCGCGTGACTCCGCCCGCTCGGCCACCCGCCTGGAGATGCGGGGCCCGAGGATGACCAGGACGCAGCCCAGCACGATGAGGACCGGCACGATCGCGTCGAAGGCTGCCGAGGGCAGCACCAGCAGCAGGAAGGCGCCGGCGATGCCGCCGAGCAGGGACGCGCTGCCCAGCCGGAGGAGTCGCCGGCGCTGGCCACGCAGCTCCGCGCGGTAGCCGATCGCGCCCGACAACGAGCCGGGGGCCAGGCCGACGGTGTTGGACACGTTCGCGGTCACCGGGGGGATGCCGAACGCGAGCAGGGTCGGGAACGTGATCAACGTTCCCGACCCCACCACTGTGTTGATGGTTCCGGCCGCCACGCCTGCCAGCAGGATGGCGACGATCTCGAAGGGACTCACCGGCCGGCGGCGGCCTCTCCCGTCGGGTCACCCGAGTCGCTGGCCACCGGTGCCTCCGACGGGACGTCCGCGCCCCGCGGCTCCTGGACGCCGCCCGCCGCCCGCGAGGACTCCTCCGCCGCGCGGATGGCCTTCTGCACCTCTTCGTGGGCGCTCGAGAGCGACGAGTCCGAGGAGATGGCCGGTTCGATCGTGGGGATCTCCACCCGCTTGCGCGGGCCGTCGACGTGGCGCGGGATCCCGGTGGCCTCGTGGACGGCCGAGCCGAGACCCTCGAGCGCCTTGGTGATCTCGGACGGAACGACCCACACCTTGTTGGCCGAGCCCTCGGCGATCTTCGGCAACATCTGGAGGTACTGGTAGGCGAGCAGGGCCTGGTCGGGCTGGCCGTCGTGGATGGCCTGGAAGACCGTCTGGATGGCCTGTCCCTCACCCTGCGCCTTCAAGATGGCGGCCTCCCGGTTGGCCTGGGCACGCAGGATCAGGGCTTCCCGGTCACC
This sequence comes from Marmoricola sp., assembly GCF_025965085.1. Taxonomy (GTDB): domain Bacteria; phylum Actinomycetota; class Actinomycetes; order Propionibacteriales; family Nocardioidaceae; genus Marmoricola. The sequence continues at coordinate 3,227 of NZ_JAOPXP010000186.1, read as the reverse complement.
CTCGGCCGAGAGGATCGCGGCCTGCTTGTTCCCCTCGGCGGTGAGGATCGAGGACTGCCGCTGTCCCTCGGCAGTGAGGATGACCGCGCGCTTGTCACGGTCGGCACGCATCTGCTTCTCCATCGAGTCCTTGATGGAGGGAGGCGGGTCGATCCCCTTGATCTCCACGCGTCCGACGCGGATCCCCCATCGCCCGGTCGCCTCGTCGAGCACCCCGGACAGGCCGCGGTTGATGTCCTCACGGGAGGTCAGGGTCTGCTCGAGCGTCATGCCGCCGACGATGTTGCGGAGCGTGGTCATGGTGAGCTGCTCCACCGCGGAGATGTAGTTGGCGATCTCGTAGGTGGCGGAGACCGGGTCGGTGACCTGGAAGTAGATGACCGTGTCGATGGAGACCACGAGGTTGTCCTCGGTGATCACCGGCTGGGGCGGGAACGAGACGACCTGCTCACGCATGTCGATCACGTAGCGCACCCGGTCGACGAACGGCGTGACGACGTTGAGGCCGGGCGCCAGCGTCGTCTTGTACTTGCCGAACCGCTCCACGATGCCTGCGCGTGCCTGCGGCACGATGCGGATCGTCTTGGCGAGCACGAGCACCACGAAGACCAGCAGCACTGCGAACACGATGAGGACTGCTCCACCCATCGGGACCTCCTCCTTCTCCTCCAGTGGTCCCGGGTCGTCAGGACCCGAGCCTGTGGACGCGCAGCACGTACGCCGTCGCACCCTTGATCTGTACCACGTCGACGACCTCTCCCGCCTCGATACGGTCGTCCTCGTCGTAGGGCTCGGCGGTCCACTCCTCGCCGCCGATCTTCACGCGGCCGGGCCTTCCGTGGACCAGCTCGCGCAGCACGGTGGCGCGCTTGCCGATCAGGGCCTCGGCCCCGGTCTTCAGATCAGGACCGCTGTGCAGGCGGCGTACGACGCCCGGGCGGATGACCCCCAGCAGGCCCACTGCGGAGACCAACGCGAGCACGGCCTGGAGCGCGATGGGCCCACCGACCAGGGCGGTGACGGCACCGACGAGCGCGCCGCCCGCCAGCATCACGAGGAAGAGGTCGAGGCTGACCAGCTCCAGCACACCCAGGACGACCGCGAGAGCCAGCCAGCTCTCCCACATGTGGTCCCATAGCCAGTCCATGCGGCGAGCCTATCCAACTGCCCGCAAGCCTCAGGCGTGTCGGCGCCCCCTCCGACGAGCGGAGTAGCGGCCGTCCTCCTCGCGCAGCACGAGGGACATCCCGAAGGTCTCCCCGAGGATCTCCTCGGTCATCACCTCGGGCAGCGGCCCCGCGGCGACGGCGCGGCCCTCACGCAGCAGCAGCGCGTGGGTGAAGCCCGGAGGGATCTCCTCGACGTGGTGGGAGACCAGGATCGTGGCCGGGGCGTCCTGGTCGAGGGCCAGCGTGGACAGGGTGGCGACGAGGTCCTCACGGCCCCCGAGGTCGAGGCCGGCCGCCGGCTCGTCGAGGATCAGCAGCTCGGGGTCGGTCATGAGCGCTCGGGCGATCTGGACGCGCTTGCGCTCCCCCTCGCTCAGCGTCCCGAAGGTGCGGTCGAGCAGGGCACCGGCACCGACCTCGACGAGCAGTTCCCGCGCCCGGTCGTGGTCGAGGTCGTCGTAGCGCTCACGCCAGCGGCCCACCACCCCGTACGACGCCGAGACGACCACGTCGCGCACGAGCTCGTGCCGCGGTATCCGCTCGGCCACGGCAGCACTGGTCCAGCCGATGCGTGGCCGCAGCTCGAACACGTCGACGGTGCCGACGACCTCGCCGAGGATGCCCGCCACACCCGAGGTGGGATGGATCTGAGCGGAGCAGATCTGCATCAGCGTCGTCTTGCCGGCGCCGTTGGGGCCGAGGATCACCCAGCGCTCGTCCTCCTCGACCATCCAGTCGACGCTGTCGAGCAGGGTGGCCTCGCCGCGCCTGACGGTGACGGACGCGAGCTCGAGTACGGCATTCACGGCCGCAAACCTAGCGGGGCGGCGGGCGCGAACCGTTGACGGGTGGAGGCCTGGCTCGTCCGGTCGGTGCGAAAGCTATGGCCTCTTCGGACTATTAATCACTATTTAGCCATCTTCGGGCGAATCGCGCCTCTACGGTCGATCGACGGCGCGTTCACGAAGGACACGCCCCACTCGCTCGAGAGGCGCGCCATGCCCCCCACGGCCCCCACGGACACGACCCGCACCCCACGTGCGCGCAGCAGCCGCCTGGTAAAGCGCGCCCTAGCGGTCGTCGCTACCACTGCTGTCGCTCTTGCCCTGCTGCCTGCCGCCGCACAGGCAGACCCGGTCCTGACGGTCACCTCCACCGACACTGCGAAGGTGCCGCCCTACGGCTCGACCCCGCTGCACGGGCTCTCGGTCACGGACTCCAACCCCTCCGACCTGCTGCAGGTGACGGTCTCCACCGATGTCGGCGAGCTGTTGATGCCAATCAACGAGGGACTCACCCCGGCGTACGGCAACAGCTTCTCGGGCACCTCCTGGTTCAGCTTCACCGGGACGCCCGAGGACGCCAACCGTGGGCTGGCCTCGGTGCAACTGCAGCCCGGCGACGGCCACGCCGGAGAGACAGCGCACGTCTCGGTGACGGCTCTCGTCAGCGAGCCCGGCTACGTCTACTCCCCCGCCAACGAACACTTCTACGAGTACGTCCCCGCCGAGGGCGGGATCACGTGGGACCAGGCCAGTGCCGCCGCACAGCAGCGCACGTTCCAAGGCCAGAGCGGCTACCTCGCGACCATCCCGAACGCGCAGGTCAACGAGCTCGTCTCCTCCAAGATCGACGGTGCTGAGTACGTCTGGATCGGTGCGCGGGCGGCGCAGGACCCCGAAGCGCTGTTCGCTCGCATCTGGACGTGGGTGGGCGGACCGCTGGCCGGTCAGGTTGTGAGCAGGTGCTCGAACTTCGAGTGGGGCTGCGACTTCGTCGCCAACGAGGGGTTGTACTCCAGTTGGGCCCCAGGCGAGCCCAACAACGCCGGCGCGCGTGAGGACGTGGCCGTCACCAACTGGGGCAGCCGCGGGGAGTGGAACGACCTGCCGGCCTCCAACACCACCACCGGCTACGTCGTGGAGTACGGAGACCAGGCGCTCGGCTCCAGCAGCTACCAGGGCGTGGTCACCGCGACCTCGTCGGTCGCGCTGCAGAGTGCCCCCGGTGTACCCGGAAACGTGACCGCCGGACGGGGCAACGGAAAGGCGACGGTCG
>NZ_JAOPXP010000189.1 GCF_025965085.1 Marmoricola sp. | reverse complement strand
TGGACTGGATGGAGCAGGAGCAGGAGCGCGGCATCACGATCACGTCCGCCGCGACGACCTGCTGGTGGAAGGACCACCAGATCAACATCATCGACACCCCCGGGCACGTCGACTTCACCGCCGAGGTCGAGCGCTCGCTGCGTGTCCTCGACGGCGCCGTCGCCGTCTTCGACGGTGTGGCCGGTGTCGAGCCGCAGACCATGACCGTCTGGCGCCAGGCGAACAAGTACTCCGTCCCGCGGATGTGCTTCGTCAACAAGCTGGACCGCACCGGTGCCGACTTCTGGCGCTGCGTGGACATGATGGTCGAGCGCCTCAACTCCACCCCGCTCGTGATGCAGCTGCCGATCGGTGCCGAGGGTGACTTCATCGGTGTCGTCGACCTGGTCGGCATGCGTGCCCTGACCTGGCGCGGCGAGACCAAGATGGGTGAGGACTACGAGGTCGAGGAGATCCCCGCGGAGCTGGCCGAGCAGGCCGCCGAGTACCGCGAGAAGCTGCTCGAGACCCTGGCCGACGCCGACGACCAGATCATGGAGAAGTTCCTCGAGGAGGGTGAGTTCTCCGTCGAGGAGCTCGACGCGGCGATCCGTCGCGCCACGCTGGCCGACAAGATCAACCCGGTGCTGTGCGGCACCGCGTTCAAGAACAAGGGCGTGCAGCCCCTGCTCGACGCGGTCGTCAAGTACCTCCCCTCGCCGCTCGACATCGACGGCATCCAGGGCCACTCGGTCAAGGACGAGGCCGAGGTCATCGTGCGCCAGCCCTCCGACGACGAGCCGTTCTCGGGCCTGGCCTACAAGATCGCGACCGACCCGCACCTCGGAAAGCTGATCTACGTCCGCGTCTACTCCGGCAAGCTCGAGGCGGGCACCTCGGTGCTCAACTCGGTCAACGGCCGCAAGGAGCGGATCGGCAAGGTCTACCAGATGCACGCGAACAAGCGTGAGGAGATCGCGTCGGTCGGCGCCGGGCAGATCGTGGCCGTCATGGGTCTGAAGGACACCAAGACCGGTCACACCCTGTGCGACCCGCAGCACCCGGTGATCCTGGAGTCGATGACCTTCCCGGCCCCGGTGATCGAGGTCGCCATCGAGCCCAAGACCAAGGGCGACCAGGAGAAGCTCGGCACCGCGATCCAGCGCCTGTCCGACGAGGACCCCACGTTCACCGTCAAGGCGGACGAGGAGACCGGTCAGACGATCATCGCCGGCATGGGTGAGCTCCACCTCGAGATCCTCGTCGACCGGATGAAGCGCGAGTTCCGCGTCGAGGCGACCGTCGGCAAGCCGCAGGTCGCCTACCGCGAGACCATCCGTCGCAAGGTCGAGAAGCACGGCTACACCCACAAGAAGCAGACCGGTGGGTCCGGCCAGTTCGCCAAGGTGCAGATCTCGCTCGAGCCCAACATCGACCCGGAGACGGGCCTGGGCGCCGGCTACGAGTTCGTGAACAACGTCTCCGGCGGTCGCGTGCCGAAGGAGTACATCCCCTCGGTCGACCAGGGTGGCCAGGACGCGATGGAGTTCGGCGTCCTCGCCGGCTACCCGATGGTGGACGTGAAGTTCACGCTCGAGGACGGCGCGTACCACGAGGTCGACTCCTCAGAGCTGGCGTTCAAGATCGCCGGAAACCAGGCGTTCAAGGAAGCTGCCCGCATGGCCAAGCCAGTCCTGCTGGAGCCCATGTTCGCCGTCGAGGTCGTGACCCCGGAGACCTACATGGGTGACGTCATCGGCGACATCAACTCGCGCCGCGGTCAGGTGCGAGCGATGTCGGAGCGTTCGGGGGACCGCGTCGTCGATGCCCTCGTGCCGCTCTCGGAAATGTTCGGGTACGTTGGTGACCTTCGGTCCAAGACCTCGGGCCAGGCGTCGTACTCGATGGAGTTCGACTCGTACGCCGAGGTTCCCCAGAACGTCGCCGACGAGATCATCAAGAAGGTTCGCGGCGAGTAGGGTTCTCACCGCGCACCTCGGCAACACGCTTCACCCACACGATTCACACCAGACGAGTTCAGAACAACAACAGGAGGAGCCCCAGTGGCTAAGGCGAAGTTCGAGCGGACCAAGCCGCACGTCAACATCGGAACCATCGGTCACATCGACCACGGTAAGACGACGTTGACCGCAGCGATCACGAAGGTGCTGCACGACAAGTACCCCAACCTGAACGCCGCCTCGGCCTTCGACGAGATCGACAAGGCACCCGAGGAGCGTCAGCGCGGAATCACCATCTCGATCGCACACGTCGAGTACCAGACCGAGAAGCGCCACTACGCGCACGTCGACTGCCCCGGTCACGCGGACTACATCAAGAACATGATCACCGGTGCCGCGCAGATGGACGGCGCGATCCTGGTCGTGGCCGCCACCGACGGTCCGATGCCGCAGACGCGTGAGCACGTGCTGCTCGCCCGCCAGGTCGGCGTGCCCGCCCTGGTCGTGGCGCTGAACAAGTGCGACATGGTGGACGACGAGGAGCTCATCGAGCTCGTCGAGATGGAGGTGCGCGAGCTCCTCAGCGAGTACGAGTTCCCCGGCGACGACGTTCCCGTCGTCAAGGTTGCCGCGTTCCCGGCCCTGCAGGGTGACGAGAAGTGGGGCGAGTCGATCATCGAGCTGATGGACGCGGTCGACGAGTTCATCCCGCAGCCCGAGCGCGACACCGAGAAGCCCTTCCTGATGCCCGTCGAGGACGTCTTCACGATCACCGGTCGTGGAACCGTCATCACCGGTCGCATCGAGCGCGGCATCGTCAAGGTCAACGAGGAGGTCGAGATCATCGGCATCCGCGAGGGCTCGCAGAAGAGCACCGTCACCGGTGTCGAGATGTTCCGCAAGCTCCTCGACGAGGGCCAGGCTGGCGAGAACGTCGGTCTGCTGCTGCGTGGCACCAAGCGCGAGGACGTGGAGCGCGGCATGGTCGTGATCAAGCCGGGTACAACCACCCCGCACACGAACTTCGAGGCCTCGGTCTACATCCTCTCCAAGGAGGAGGGCGGCCGTCACACGCCGTTCTTCAACAACTACCGCCCGCAGTTCTACTTCCGCACCACGGACGTGACGGGCGTCGTGACCCTCCCCGAGGGTCGCGAGATGGTCATGCCGGGTGACAACACCGACATGATCGTCGAGCTGATCCAGCCGATCGCCATGGAGGACGGCCTCCGCTTCGCCATCCGCGAGGGGGGCCGCACCGTCGGCGCCGGTCGAGTCACCAAGATCACGAAGTAGTCAGTCACACACGTTGGACCTCCCGAGCCGCAAGGCTTGGGAGGTCCTTCTGTTTGAAGCGGACCGAGGCCTGGGCGCCCGCGGGAACGCAATCTGCGACGCCTGGGCGCCCGCGGGAACCCAATCTGCGACGCCTCGGCGCCCGCGGGGCCGCAATCTGCGACGCCTCGGCTGCTAGGCCAGCAGCGCGGTCACGGCCTGGTCGAACACCTCGGTGTGCCGGTCGACGTCGGCCTCGGTGTGGAACGGGCTGAACAGCGCCATGTTGTGGAACGGGGCCAGCAGCACCCCGCGGTTGAGGGACCACAGATGCAGGAAGCCGTCGAGCTCCTCGTCGGTGGACGCCGCGGCCGTGGCCCCGTCGCGCGGGGGCGGGCAGAACCAGTACTCCGCGCGGCAGCCGAGCCGCTGGACGTGCCAGGGCAGTCCGTGCCGCTCGATGACGCCGGCGACCCCGTCGGCGAAGCGCTCGGCCAGGGGGACGGCGACGGCGAAGTCCTCGTCGCGCAGGCAGGTCGACAGCGTGGCCCGGATCGCTGCCAGGGAGAGGGCGTTGGCCGTCAGGGTGCCGCCCACCCCCGCCACGTCGATCTCGTGCCCGAGCATCGGACCTGCGAGCCGGTCGGCGATCTCTGCGGTCATTCCGTACGCCGCGGACGGCACCCCGCCGCCGATCGGCTTGCCGACCACCACGAAGTCGGGCTCGAGGTCCCAGGCGCGGGTGCAGCCCCCCGGCCCGGCGCACAGCGTGTGGGTCTCGTCCATCACCAGCAGCACCCCGTGCCGGCGGGTGACCTCACGGACGCCCGCGAGGTAGCCGTCGTCGGGCAGCACGATGCCGATGTTGGTCAGCGCCGGCTCCATCAGCAGGCACGCCACGTCGCCCTCGGCGAGCCGACGGTCCAGGGCGTCGAGGTCGTTGAAGGGGACCACCGCCGTGGTGTGCGCGACATCGACCTGCGGGCCCAGAGCGCCGGGCCGGGGCACCACGCGACCGTCCTCGAGCACGGCGAGCGTCTCGTCGACCGTGCCGTGGTAGCACCAGTCCATCACCGCGATCCGCTGCCGACGGGTGAGGTGGCGGGCGAAACGGAGCACGAACCGGTTCGCGTCGGTGGCCGACATCGCCAGCTGCCAGGTGGGCAGCCCGAAGCGGCGGCCGAGCTCTTCGCCGACCCAGACGGCATCGGCGGAGGGCAGCATGGTGGTGATCCCTGCCGCCGCCTGTCGGGCCACCGCGTCGGCCACCTGGGGGAGTGCGTGGCCGGTCATGGCCCCGGTGTCGCCGAGGCAGAGGTCGACGTACTCCAGGCCGTCCACGTCGATGAGCCGGGCGCCCGAGGCCGACGCGCAGAAGACCGGGAAGGCGCCCGGCCACCGGGTCATCCACGGCATGGGGACGCCGGCGAGCAACGGCCCGCGGGCCCGGGAGGCCAGCTCCGAGGAGCGCGGGTGCAGGTCGGCGAAGCGCTGCTCCTCGGTGGCACGGAGGTCGGCGAGGCGTTGGCGGTCGATCATGCCCGCAATCTAGAGGAACTCTCGTGCCAGGAGCCGCCGACCCGACGGACGTACCTGCCCGTCGGCTCTGCAGGACCAGGTCGCCGGCGGTGCCGCGCTGGTTGGTGGCGGGAGTGCGCGGGACCCGTGCGACCCGGTCGGACACAATGACCTGCGTGAACCACCCCCTTCCTCCCGCACATCCGCGCCAGAAGTTCACCGAGGACGGCATGCGGATGCGCGAAGTGCTCAGCTACTCGCGCCGGGGCGGACGCTTCACCCCCTCCCAGCAGGAGTCCTGGGACGCGCACCACGCGGACTGGGCGATTCCGGACGAGGCGGTCGACGACCCGTCGTTCAGCTGGCCGTCGGTCTTCGGCCGCGAGGCACCGATGATCGTGGAGATCGGTTCCGGGGTCGGCGAGGCGACGGCCGTGCTGGCAGCCCAACGTCCGGCGTACGACATCGTGGCGCTGGAGGTGTGGCGCCCGGGCGTGGCGCACACCCTGGGGCTCCTGGCCGACGAGGGCGCGGACAACGTCCGACTGCTCTCCGTCGATGCGGTGTGGTGCCTCGAGCACCTCTTCGGTCCCGGTGGGCTCGAGGAGCTCTGGACCTTCTTCCCCGACCCCTGGCCCAAGAAGCGGCACCACAAGCGCCGGCTGGTGACCCCGGAGTTCGCAGCGCTCGTCGGGTCCAGGCTGCGTCCCGGCGGCCGGTGGCGGCTGGCCACCGACTGGGCGGAGTACGCCGACCGCATGCGCACCGTCCTCGACGGGGAGCCGCAGCTCGAGGGCGGCCGGACCGAGCGCTGGTCCGACCGCCCGGTCACCAAGTTCGAGCGCAAGGGCATCGCCGCCGGCCGGACGATCGTCGACCTCACCTACCGCAAGGTCTGACCGAGGCTGTTGGCGTGGCTGGTCCCGAGGCGGGCGACCGACCCTCGAGCAGCCCGGGTCAGTGCTCCTGCACCTGCCAGCTGAGGCCCGCCTGCTCGAGGGCATCCTCGAGGCGCAGGCGTTCGGCCTCCCGGTCGAAGCCGTCGGGCAGGTCGCCAAGGATCGTCTCGACCTCGAGGGCCCGGGCGGTGAGGATCAGCACCCCGTCGTACGCCGCCCGGGTGCCGCGGATCCGCGCCGCGCCCAGCCCCTGGCGCGGGCACCTCACCTGTGGGCGCAGGCGGC
>NZ_JAOPXP010000029.1 GCF_025965085.1 Marmoricola sp. | reverse complement strand
CCGCGAGCTTGCAGCGTCTCGTCGGCGTGTAAGAAGTCGATCACCTTCCGCGCCAACCGATCGATCTTCCACACGACAACTGCGTCAAACTTGTCGGTGGAGTCCAACAACGCTCGCCAGCCCGGGCGATCCTCAGGTTTCACCTTTGATGCCGAGATCCCGTCATCTGTGTACTCGGCCATGACCTTCCAGTTGCGTGCTTCGCAGTAGCGGTGCGCGCTCTCCAACTGACGCGCGATGGAGACGGACTCCTCGGTCGTCACCGACAGGCGCGCGTACAGCACAACGGACTTAGGTGGTGGCACGCGCACACAATACGTCTGATCCTAGGTACTGTCAGCAGTACCTGCTGAAGAACCCCTTCGGCTACCGGTGCCACAGCAAGACGGGCGTCCCGGTCCCCCGCTGACCAGCGGCGCCCGACCGCCCCGAGCGGCGGCCGGGCCTCAGCCGAGCCGGACGACCTCGCCGCGCGGCAGCCACGCGAGCCGTCGGGCGACATCGACCACGGTGTTGCAGCTCAGGCAGCGGTACCAGGCGCAGGTGCGCTGGATCTGGGAGCAGTGCGCCTCGACGGAGTGGTTCTTGCACATCAGGCAGGTCATCGCCTTCACCTTCTGGAACGGGCACGACTCTGGAGGGCGCCCTGGGTGTCCGTGGCCTCGCCTCCCTGCGACAGGACCACACCACCAGAATACGGAATTACGGACTTTTCCGCCGTTTTCGTGACGTTAACCACTCTACGGACCTCGCTACCCGCTCGCTGCCCCTGTGTGCTCGCGTCCGCGTCGGCCCTCGAAGTTTGAGATGCCCTCCGTAGTCGGCACACTGGGGCCCATGAGTGACCAGACCCCGCCTCCCGAGCAGCCCACCCCGACCCCTGCGGAGGGTGCCGGCTTCGGCGCGGGCCAAGGCGCCACCCCACCGCCTCCGCCGCCGCCGGCGGACACGGCGGTCGACACGGCGCCTCCCCCCGCGCCTGCGAAGAGGCCGAGGACCGGCCTGATCGTGGGGATCGTCGCAGCCCTGGTCGTGCTGGCGATCGTGGCGGCGCTGGCCGTCGTGCTCGTGGTCACCAAGGGCGAGGCCAAGCACTCCATCGCGATCCCGACGAGCGCCGGCGGGATGAAGCGCGACACCGCCAAGGAGACCGAGCTCAAGACGCAGCTCGACGCCGCGGAGCAGCAGTTCAAGACCCAGGCCAAGAATGTCAGCTACGTGAAGTCCGGTGTCTTCGCCCAGGACGACACCAAGCGGGGCCCCCAGGGAGCGCTGGTCTTCCTCGGCGCCAAGCTCGACAAGAACCAGAGCCCCACCGACTTCGTGACCTCCTTCGCCAAGCAGGCCACGACCAACGGGTTCAAGGTCGACAACATCTCTGCCGGCGACGGCGGCGGCAAGGCCGTCTGCGCCTCCCAGGCGACGGGCCAGAAGGTGGCCATCTGCGCCTGGGCGACCCGCGACTCGATGGGCGAGCTGGTGCCGACGGTGCCGGGCTACGACTCGAAGCAGCTCTCGAAGATCCTCGTCGCCGTGCGCGCGGACGTCGAGAAGAGCGAGTAGCAGACCAGAACAGACCAGGTAAGGGGCCGGCAGGTCGTGCTGACCCGCTGGGGACGCGCGTTCGATCCTGACCGGCCCCTTCCCGAACATCCTCGCCCCCAGCTCGTACGCGACCGCTGGGTCAACCTCAACGGCGTCTGGGAGCACGCGTTCGCCGCGTCGGCCGACCGCCCCGCCGCCTACGACGGCCCGATCGTGGTGCCGTTCTCGCCCGAGGCGCCGCTCTCGGGGGTAGGCAGACAGCTCCGCCCCCACGAGTGGCTCTGGTACCGCCGCAGCTTCGACGCACCCGACCTGCCCACCGGGGGCCGGTTGCTGCTGCACTTCGGCGCGGTCGACCAGAGCTGCACCGTCTGGGTCAACGGCCGCGAGGTCGGTTCCCACACCGGGGGCTACCTGCCGTTCACCCTCGACATCACCGACGCGCTGGCCGACGGCAACGCTGATCTCCTCGAGGTCCGCGTCCGGGACCTCTCCGAGACCGGTGTGCACGCGCGCGGCAAGCAGCGGCTGGACCGCGGCACGATCTGGTACACCGCCCAGTCGGGCATCTGGCAGACCGTGTGGCTCGAGCCCGTTCCCGCGGCGTACGTCGAACGGCTGGTGCTGGTGCCCCGCCTGGATGCCGGCGGGCTCGAGGTGACGGTGCACGCTCGTGGCCCCGAGGAGCGAGCCGTCGTGACGGTCTCCTCCGGCGGGCACATCGTCGGCCGGGCAGCGGTCGCCACGGGCCAGGTGGCGCTCCTGCCCATTCCCGAGGTCCGTCCGTGGACCCCCGACGACCCGCACCTCTACGACCTCGAGGTGACGCTCGGCGAGGACCGGGTGACGTCCTACGCCGGCATGCGCTCCTTCGGCGTCGGCCAGGATGCCCAGGGCCATCCGCGGCTGCTGCTCAACGGCGAGCCGGTGGTGCACGTGGGCGTGCTCGACCAGGGCTACTGGCCCGACGGGCTGATGACCCCGCCGAGCGACGAGGCGATGGTGCACGACATCGAGACGATGAAGTCACTCGGCTTCACGATGCTGCGCAAGCACGTCAAGGTCGAGCCGCTGCGCTGGTATGCCCACTGCGACCGGATCGGCATGCTCGTGTGGCAGGACATGGTCAACGGCGGGGGTCGCTACCGGCACCTGGTCACCACCCTCCCCGCCACGCGTCCGGTGCGGGTCAGCGACCGCTGGCACGCGCTGTTCGAGCGCCGGGACGCCGCGGGGCGCGCGGAGTTCCGCCGTGAGGTGTCCGAGACCGTCGAACTCCTGCGCAACGTCACCTCGCTCGCCGTCTGGGTCCCGTTCAACGAGGGCTGGGGACAGTTCGACGCCAACGCGGTCGCCCGGGAGGTCGCCGGTCTCGATCCCACCCGCCAGGTGAACCACGTGAGCGGCTGGGTCGACCAGGGCGGTGGCGACATCCGCAGCTTCCACAGCTACGTGCGGCGGTTCCGGATGCCCCGTAGTCAGTGGCCCCGTCGTCGAGGACGCCGCGTCGTGGCCCTCACTGAGTACGGCGGCCACAGCATGCGCGTCGAGGGCCACGACTGGAGCTCGCGTGAGTTCGGCTACCACCACGCCGAGGACGCGGCCGACCTCGAGGCGGGGTTCGTCGCGCTGCACGAACCGCTCGCCGACGCCGTTCGAGAAGGACTGACGGTGACGGTCTACACCCAGCTCAGCGACGTGGAGGACGAGCTGAACGGCCTGCTCACCTGGGACCGCGACGTGCTCAAGCTCGACCCCGATGTCGTACGCCGCGTGACCGCCCGGCTCAGGATCGCGGCTCAGCGACCCGAGTCGACCCAGCGCTGACCGATGACCTCGAGCGAGGCAGTGCCTGACGTCAGCTCCGCGACGATCTCCTCGGCGACCGCACGCGCCACCGGTGGGATGGCGAAGCGCAACGAGGCCTCGCCCGTGTACTCCACGCCCAGGACCCTCGCCCCGCGCGAGCGCAGCGCGTGCTCGAGCTGGCCCACGGCCGCGATGTCGACCTCGACCTCACACAGGTCCTGCAGCACGCGCTCGACGACGCCGACCTCATCGAGCGCGGCTCGGGTGGCGCCCGCGTAGGCCCGCGCGAGTCCCCCGGTCCCGAGGAGCGTGCCCCCGAACCAGCGCGAGCAGACGGCGACCACGTCGGTCAGCTCACGTCCGCGCAGGAGCTCGAGCATCGGCGCGCCACCCGTGCCCGCCGGTTCCCCTGCGTCGCTGGAACCCTCGACCGCCCGGTCCGGACCGACGACGAAGGCCGTGCAGTGGTGCCGCGCGTCCCAGTGCCGCTTGCGCACCTGCTCGACCACCGCGCGAGCGCCCTCCTCGTCGCTCACCCGGGCCACTGTGCAGCGGAACCGCGAGCGGCTCTCCTCGATCTGGGCGACGCCGTCGCGTGCGATGGTGAAGTACGACGTGACGGGCACCACCCCGAGTCACCCATCCTCTTGTCTTTGGCACGATCAGTGCATGCGCATCGTCTCACTCCTCCCGTCCACGACCGAGATCCTGTTCGCCGTGGGCGCTGGGGAGGACGTCGTCGGGGTCACCTTCGAGTGCGACCACCCCGTCGAGGCCCGCAGGCGGCGCATCGTCTCGACCAGTGCCTTGCCCGACGGGCTCGGTCCGGCGGAGATCGACGCCTTCGTCACCGCGGCGATGCACGCCGGGGAGGACCTCTACCACCTCGACGAGGGGGCCCTCGCCGGTCTGGACGCCGACCTCGTGGTCACCCAGGACCTCTGCGCCGTGTGCGCCGTGGACGTCTCGGTCGTGGACGACGCGCTGGCCCACCTCGGCTGCACGGCCGAGGTGCTCACGATCGACCCACACACGCTGGAGGAGGTGCTGGCCTCGATCACCACGCTCGGCGACGCGACCGGGCACCGCGAGCAGTCGGAGCGCCTGGTCACCTCGCTGCGGCAGCGTCTGGACGCCGTCGCGGCGCAGGTCGCCGCCCGTCCGGCTGGAGGGGCGCCCCGGGTGCTGCTCCTGGAGTGGACGGACCCACCCTTCGCCCCCGGGCACTGGGTCCCGGAGATGGTCTCGGCCGCGGGCGGCGTACCCACGATCGGCGCGGCGGGCGAGAGGTCGGTGCGCGTCACGTGGGACGAGGCGCTCGCCGGAGCTCCCGACGTCGTCGTCTGCGCGCCGTGCGGCTTCGACCTGTCCGGGTCGGTCGAGCTGGCGCAGGCGGTGGTCGACTCGGGGGTGCTGCCGTACCACCTGCCGGTCTGGGCGGTCGATGCCAACGCGTCCTTCGCGCGTCCCGGTCCCCGGCTGGTCGACGGCGTCGAGAGCCTCGCGCGCATCTTGGACCCGGCGGGACCCGCGCCCGCGCCCGAGACGGCCCGGCAGGTCCGCTGAGCAGGTCTGCTGGGACACCTCCGGGGAGTGGTGGGGCGACCTTGGGAGAGCCACCCCACCACTCGGTATCCGTGCGTGATGGAAGTGGAGGGACCCGCTTTCGCGAGCATTCCATGCTGACCCGGAACCACAGCATCTGACCGTCAGGCGGGTACCACAGGCCCGATGTGCAGCTTCCACAGTATGCAGTCCGAAGCGGGAAAGCGAGACAATTCGGACATAATTGATTCAGGGCATTTCGGACCTCAGTCGCGGGCCACGAAACTCAGCAGGTCCTGCCGGGTGAGCACGCCGACCGGCCGTCCGTCCTCCTGCACGAGGAGGGCATCCGCCTCACGCAGGGCCTCGACGGCCTCGGCCACCCCCACGCCGGCACCCATCGTGGTCAGTGGTTCGTCCATGTGCAGCTCGACCGGATCGGCGAGGTGCGCCTGACCTGTGTAGAGCGCCTCGAGCAGCCGCCGCTCCGAGACCGAGCCCGCAACCTCGGCTGCCATGATGGGCGGCTCGGCCAGCACGACGGGCATCTGCGAGACGCCGTACTCCTGGAGGATCTGGACCGCGACGGCGATGGTCTCGCTCGGGTGCGTGTGCACGAGCGCTGGGATGTCCCCCTTCTTGGCGTGCAGCACCTCCCCGACCGTCATGCCGCCGTGGGTGCCGGTCAGGAAGCCGAACCGCGCCAGCCACTCGTCGTCGAAGATCTTCGTCAGGTAGCCGCGGCCGCTGTCGGGAAGCAGTACGACGATGACGGCGTTCTCCGCGGAACCCGCCGACTCGAGCTCCTGGGCCAGCTGGATCGCGGCGAAGGCCGCCATGCCGGAGGAGCCACCGACCAGAAGCCCCTCCTCGCGGGCGAGACGGCGCGTCATGGCGAACGAGTCGGCGTCGGAGACCTCGATGATCCGGTCCGCGATGGTGCGGTCGTAGGTCGCGGGCCAGAAGTCCTCCCCCACGCCCTCGACGAGGTAGGGACGCCCCGATCCGCCGGAGTAGACCGAGCCCGCCGGGTCGGCGCCGATCACCTGGACGTCGGGGTTCTGCTCCTTGAGGTAGCGGCCGACGCCGCTGATCGTCCCTCCGGTGCCCATCCCGGTGACGAAGTGGGTGACCTTGCCGTCGGTCTGCTCCCAGATCTCCGGCCCGGTCTGCTCGTAGTGCGAGAGCGGGTTGTTCGGGTTGGAGTACTGGTCGGGCTTCCACGCCCCCTCGGTCTCCCGCATCAGGCGGTCCGAGGTGCTGTAGTAGCTGTCCGGATGGTCGGGTGCCACGGCGGTCGGGCACACCACGACCTCGGCGCCGTAGGACTTGAGCACGTTGCGCTTGTCCTCGCTGACCTTGTCGGGGCACACGAAGATGCAGTGGTAGCCGCGCTGCTGGGCGACCAGCGCCAGGCCGACCCCGGTGTTCCCCGACGTCGGCTCCACGATCGTGCCCCCCGGCTTGAGCTCGCCGCTGGCCTCGGCCGCATCGATCATCCGGACGGCGATCCGGTCCTTCACCGACCCTCCCGGGTTGAGGTACTCGACCTTCGCCAGCACCAGCGCGGACGTCGTGCCCACGGTGCGGTTGAGCTTGACCAGGGGGGTGTTGCCGATCAGATCCAGGAGCGAGTTCGCGTACCTCATGCGTCAAACCTACCGGCCATCTACGCTGGAGATTGCAAGTACCGACACGCGTACCGCCAGCATCAAATATTCACATCGGCCCCACGTGACCCAAAAAATGGTGCATACTGCCCAAGAATTCGTTACACCACCAGGTCAGTTTTGCGAGGGAGACACGCCGAATGAGTGCACAGCGTCCAAAGACCGTGGTCCGGGCCCTGATGGGGCTCCTCGCGTTCGGCGTGGTGCTCGCACCTGCGTTGACGACCGGAGCCGAAGGGGCCAAGACCCAGGACCCGAAGTTCCGCAAGGTGTCCGCGCCCAACGTCTTCTACCCGCTCACGGGCACCAGGACCGTCAAGGACCTGCGCACCTACGGCAAGAAGCGCCACGGCACGGACATCCGGGCCAACTGCGGGGCGACCGTGTGGGCCAGCCACCCCGGCGTCGCCCAGGTGAGCGTGAACTCGGGACGCTACGTGGTCCGCGTGGTCAGCGGGCGCGACGGGCTGGTCTCGCAGTACGCCTTCTTGAGCCGCTCCCTGGTGGCCAACGGCCAGCTCATCCAGTCGGGCCAGCCTCTGGGCACTCTGGGCTCCAACCCGTCGTCGAAGGCCTGCGCCCTCTACTTCACGGTGTCCGGACGCGGCAAGCCGGTGAACCCGAGCACCTGGCTCAACGCCATGGTCGGCAACACACCCCCGGTCTCGGGGATGTTCAACACCAGGCCCATCCAGCTCGCGTCGTTCAACTTCCTCGGCGCCAGCCACACCGCCGGCAGCTCGCGCTACTCGACCTACCCCTCGCGCATGGTCCGGGCCGTCAACCTGTTCGACTCCCGTGGCCTCGACGTGATCGGCACCCAGGAGTTCCAGGAGGTCCAGTACGACTACTTCACGAGCAAGGGCTACGGCGACACCTACGGCGCCTGGTACTGGGACCCCGCGGGCAAGCGCCGCGACACCGAGAACGCCATCATCTGGCGCAAGTCGACGATGGAGTTCGTCTCCGGCTCCACCTTCGACATCCCCTACTTCGGCGGCAACATCCGCCACGTGCCGGTGGTCCTGCTGCGACAGAAGTCCAGCGGCCGCACGGCGTACTTCCTCAACGTCCACAACCCCGCCAACACCAAGGGCAACGCTGCGGGCTGGCGCGCCAAGGCCATCGAGATCGAGCGCGACAAGATCGTCGAGCTGCGCAAGACCGGGCGCCCGGTGTTCCTCACCGGCGACTTCAACGACCGGCAGAACGCGTTCTGCCCGCTGACCGCCGGCAAGCTGACGATCTCCCCGAACAGCATCCCGAGCAGCACGGCCTGCCTCTACCCGAAGCAGACCTCGATCGACTGGATCTTCGCAGCGGGGCAGACGCGCTTCTCCTACTTCCTGCGTGACACCTCCCCGCAGACCGCGAAGATCAGCGACCACCCGATCATCATCGCCCGGGCGCACCTGCAGAACTGAGGTTCGTGCCCGGTCCGTAGGATCTACCCGTGAGTAGAGCGGCCGCAGCGCGCAGGTTGGCCTCCGCCGCGGCGTACGGCGGGGGCGGCCTCTCCCTGCTCGGCGCCTCGCTCTACGGCGTGCTCCGTGCCGAGGCCAAGGTCGCCCGGCGGGCGATCGGCACCACCGACAACCGGGTGCCGGACGCAACTGGTTGGTACGGCCGGGGGCGTCCGGGTCCGGCGATCAAGATCGCGCTGCTCGGAGACTCGAGCGCCGCCGGCTACGGCGTCGCCCGGATCGAGCAGACCCCGGGCGCCTGGCTCGGGTCCGGGGTGGCCGAGCGGGCCGACCGTCGGGTGCACCTGCGCGAGTTCGCGGTGGTGGGCGCACAGTCCAGCCACCTCGGCCGGCAGGTCGACCACGCGCTGCCCATGGACCCCGACGTCGCGGTCATCCTGATCGGTGCCAACGACGTCACGCACACCGTGCTGCCCTCGGAGTCGGTGCGCCACCTGTCGGAGGCCGTACGCCGCCTCAAGGAGGAGGGGGTGGCCGTCGTCGTCGGCACCTGTCCTGACCTCGGCACCGTCTCACCGCTCCCCCCACCGCTGCGCCAGGTGGCCCGCGCGTGGTCGCGGCGTCTCGCGGCGGCTCAGACCATCGCGGTCGTCGAGGCCGGTGGACGAACGGTGTCCCTCGGCTCGATCCTCGGACCGGAGTTCGCCGCTGCACCCGCTCTGCTCTTCGGACCCGACCGCTTCCACCCCTCGGCGGCGGGCTACGAGTCCCTGGCACGCCTGCTCGTCCCCTCGGTGCTCTCCGCCCTGGGCATGGGCGAGGTCGAGGAGGAGACCCCACGGGTGGGCCGGGGCGAGGCCGTGCTCCCGATCGGCTACGCCGCAGTCAAGGCGAGCCAGAACCCCGGCACCGAGATCGACGGCACCGAGGTGGGCGGGGCCAAGCGCGGCGTGGGCGGGCGCTGGGTGACGCTGATGCGTCGTCGGCTGCTGCCCACCGGTGAGGCACAGGCGCCCGACGAGCGTTCGGGCGAGGCTGACGGCCAGCACCAGGAAAGCGGAGACGCCCCGGCCGATGACTCGGCCGAGGCGCCCGCATAGCGGCGTCCCCACGCGGGGCAGAGGGGTCGGTCAGTCGCCGCGCATGATCGCGAGCAGCCTGAGCAGCTCGATGTAGATCCACACGATCGTGACGGTCAGGCCGAAGGCCGCACGCCACGACTCGCGCTCCGGCAGACCGGCTGCGATGCCGCGCTCGACGTAGTCGAAGTCGAGGATCAGCATCAGCACGCCGAGACCCAGACCGATCACGCTGGAGACCAGGCCCATCGCGCCGAACCCGTTGAAGCCGAAGCTGCTGCCGAAGAAGCCCAGCACCATGTCCAGCAGGCTGACGGCCACGAACCCGAACATCGCGCCGATCACCCACATGCGGAACTTGGCGCCGACCTTGATGTTGAAGAACTTGTAGGCAGCCAGGGTGCCGGCCACCGCGGCCATCGTGCCGACGACGGCGCCGATGACGAGGCCACCGCGTCCGCTGTCGGGGCTGGCGAACATCGCCTCCAGCGCCTTGCTGAACGCGCCGATGAAGATCCCCTCCAGCGCGGCGTACGCGAGCACGAGCGCGGGGCTGACCACCTTCTTGAAGGAGTTCACCATCGACAGGACGAAGCCCCCCAGGGCGCCGACCAGAGCGAGGCTGTACAGCGGTGCCAGGGTCGTCTGGTTGGTGACCGCGGGAGTCATCACCCAGGTGATCGCCGCGGCGAGCACGACGACGCCGAGGGTGATTCCGGTCTTCTGCACCACCGAGTCGATGGTCATCCGGCCCTGGTCGACGGTGGTCGTCTGTCCGGGAGCACCGGTCCCCCACTGCGAGGGGTCGTTGCCGTAGCCGGCGTGCTGCTGTCCGTAGCCGGGGTACGACGTGCTCCCGTTGGTGCCCGCGCGGCCGTTGAATCCCTCGGCTCGCGTGAAGATCGGGTTCTTGCTCTGCATGGCGTCCTCCTTGGATGCCTATGCGAACCGCCCACTTTGGCGTTCGCGGAACGTTTCCGACCCTATCGGGACGTCACTCGTCAAACGTTCCACTACCGGCCGGTGTTCCCGGCGGGATCAGGGATTGCTGCTCGTCGGGCCGCGTGCTGGGTGACATGGCTCTCGCACACTGTTCACGGGCGAGCGAGTGCCCCGGGTGGGGGTCGAACCCACACTGTGCGGTGTTTAAGACCGCTTCCTCTGCCGTTGGGATACCGGGGCGTGGTCGCGCTCGACCACCGCCGATCATAGGGATCGACGACCGAGCTCTGCGGCGCGTCCTAGCACGGCGTCGATCATGGGTTCGGTGAGCCGGCCGGTGAACGTGTTCTGCTGCGAGGGGTGGTAGCAGCCCAGCAACCTCAGCGGGTGCGGGCCGGCGAGCTCCACCTCCACCGCGTGCCCGAACCTCGGGCGTGGCCTGGGGATGGGCACTCCTGCGGAGGACAGGGCACGGAGCGCGGCGTCCCAGCCGATGCCACCGAGGCACACGACGACCCTGACGCCCGGGAGCAGCAGGCGCACCTCGCGCTCGATCCACGGGGCGCACGTCTCGCGTTCCTCGGTGGTCGGCTTGTTCTGCGGCGGGGCACACCTCACCGCTGCGAGGAGTCGGGCGCCGGTCAGCCGCAGCCCGTCACCGGCGTGTGTCGAGGTCGGCTGGTTGGCCAGGCCGACCCGGTGCAGCGAGGCGAACAGCCAGTCGCCCGACCGGTCGCCGGTGAAGATCCGGCCCGTGCGGTTGCCCCCGTGGGCGGCCGGCGCGAGCCCGACGACCAGGATCGAGGGCGCCGGGTCCCCCCAGCCCGCGATGGGACGGCCCCAGTAGCTCTCCCCCGCGTACGCCGCCCGCTTCTCGCGGGCCACCTGCTCGCGCCAGCTCACCAGCCGCGGGCAGGCAGCGCACACCGAGACGCGCGCGTCGAGCTGCGGGAGCGTCGCGCGCGTGGCGAGACGGGCCACGCCGGCGGCCGACCTGGCGACGGGCGGGAGGGGATCACCGGGCGCGACAGGGTCCTGGGGCCAGCCGGCACCCGGTGGGACCGGACTCGGGAACGAGGTGGTCAACGCCGTGCTCACCGCCGTCCGAAGGGTCGATCTCCTGGGTCGCCCGGTCCGGCCGCGGCGAGCCGGAACTGTCGCATCCTCTCGATGTCCTTCGTGCGACGCGAGACCGCCTTCTCCAGCCCGCGGGTGTCGCGGACGGGCAGCTGGAGCGCCTCCTCCGAGGCGATGCCGAGCTGGAGCTCACGGCCGCGCTCGAGCTCCGCGTCGAGCTCCGCGCCGAAGAGGAGCGCCACGTTGGTGATCCACAGCCACAGCAGCGCCACGACGACGCCGGCGACCGAGCCGTAGGTCTTGTTGTAGGAGGAGAAGTTGGCGACGTAGAACGCGAAGCCGATGCTGGCCACGAGCCAGACCAGGATGGCCACGAAGGCGCCGGCCGAGATGACGCGGAACCTCCCGAAGTCGACGTTGGGCGTGGCGTGGTAAAGCACCGCGACGACCACCATGACCACGACCGCGAGCACCGGCCACTTGGCGATGTCCCACATCCTGACGAGGTCGTTGCCCGCCCCGAGGGCGCGCCCGACCGACTGCGCCACCGGACCGGAGACGACCAGGATCAGCAACGAGACCGCGCAGAGCACCACCGTGATGAGCGTGACGAGGAGCTGCATCGGTCGCAGGCGCCAGAACGGCCGACCCTCCTCGACCTCGTAGATCCTGTTCATCGCGCGGCTGAAGGCCCCGACGTACCCGGAGGCCGCCCACAGCGCACCGGCCAGGCCGAGGCCCAGGGTGACCCCCGCCGCCCGGCTCGACGCGATCTCGTCCAGCGGACCCCGGATGTTCTCGATGATCGTCGGGGAGACGAGCGGGCGGAGGATCTCCAGGAGCTGGTCGACCGAGGTCTGCGCCTGACCGAACAACGCGACCAGGGACAGGACCGCGATCAGGCCCGGGAAGATCGCCAGCACGGAGTAGTAGGTCAGAGCCGCGGCCAGGTCGGTCGCCTCGTCGTCGTCGAACTCATGGATCGTGCGGCGCAGCACGAACAGCGCGGGCAGCTTCCCCGGCTCGTGCTCCTCCTGGTGCTCGAACCCGACCCCCGCCCGCTGCGGGCCGGCGAGAGACTCGGCGCTGGTGTCGGCGGGGGTGCCGTCGGCGGTCCTGGACGCGTCGGCCTGCTTGTTGCGGGAGAACATCTCAGTGCCTCCCCCCGTTGGTGGACTCCTCGGCGAGGGACCACGCGATCCCGTCGAGGATGTCGTGCTCGGAGACGAGCATCGACCTGACCGTCGTACGCCGCAGGATGCGGTCGAGGATGAGGCCACCGGCGCCGATGACGTCGGCCCGGCCGGCGTGCATGTAGGGCAGGGCCCTGCGCTGCTCGACGAGCATCGCCAGCAGGTCGGCGACCGCGCCCTGCACCGCGTCGGGTCGCAGCACGCTGTGGTGGATCACGGCGGCGTCATAGCTGGAGAGATCGAGCACGGCGGCCGCCAGGGTGGTCACCGTGCCCGCGACGCCGATGACTGCGCCCGCGTCAGCGGGGTCGACCGAGCAGGCGTCCAGTGCCCGGTCGATGTCGTCGACGGCAGCCACGGCCTCCTCCTTCGTCGGCGGGTCGCTCGCGAGGTGTCGCTCGTTGAGCCGCACCGAGCCGATGTCGAGCGACTCGGCGGCCAGGACGGTGCCGTCGGCGTTGCCGAGGATGAGCTCGGTGGACCCGCCGCCGATGTCGCACACCAGCAACGGCTCGGGCAGCGGCGGCAGCGAACGGATGGCTCCGGCGAAGCTCACCCGCGCCTCCTCGTCCCCGTCGAGCACCTCCGGCTCGACACCGGTGCGGTCCTTGACGCCGGCGAGGAACTCCTCGGCGTTCTCGGCGTCCCGCGCGGCCGACGTCGCGCAGAAGCGGACCTCCTTCACGTCGTGCTGGCGCACCAGGTCCATGAACTCCTCGACCGCGCCGAACACGCGCTGGAGCGAGGCGTCGGCGATGCGGCCGGTGCGGTCGACGCCCTGGCCGAGACGGACGATGCGCATCTCCCGCAGCAGGTCCTCGCTGGTCCCCGCCACCACGTCGATGTCGGCCACCAGCAGGCGAAGCGAGTTGGTGCCACAGTCGAAAGCCGCCACTCGGGTCATGCGTTCTCCTCCACCGAGGAGACGCAGGGCCCGCTCTCCCACCACTCCCCCAGCTCGTCGAGCACCTGGTCACCCAGCGGATTGACACCGCGCCCCTGGGCCAGGGCCTGGCCGGCCAGCACGTGCAGGCACTTGACCCGATCGGGCATGCCACCGGCCGAGACCCCGGCGATCTCGGGAACCTCGCCGATCTCGGCGCGTGCGGCGAGGTAGGCCTCGTGGGCGCTGCGGTACGCCGCGGCCAGCTCCACGTCCTCGCCGAGGCGCTCGGTCATCTCGCGCATCAGCCCGGACGCCTCCAGGGTGCCGATCATCGAGGCAGCCCTCGGGCAGGTCAGGTAGAAGGTCGTCGGGAACGGGGTGCCGTCGTCGAGCCGCGGCTCGGTGGCGACCACGTCGGGGTTGCCGCACGGGCAACGGTGGGCGACCGCACGGATCGAGCGCGGTGGCCGGCCGAGCTGGGCGCCGACCACCTCGATGTCCCGCTCGGTGGTCACGGGCCCGGGCTGGGGGTCGGCGCCGGAGGCGCGGTGATGCTCTCCTTGGGCGTGGGCGCCTTCTTCGGGTGGTCGGCCGCCTGCAGGGTGGAGTTCACCTTGTCCCACCAGGCGTCGGGGACCTGCCTCGCCACGGAGGCAGGGTCGGTGAGCTCGTCGGTGCGCTCCAGCGGCTTGCCGTTGCGGTCGATCACCTGGTAGCTCGTCTCGCCCGGCAGCACCCACCCGAACCGCTCACGCGCCTGGGTCTCGACGTACGCGCTGTCGGCCCACCGGCGCTTCTCCCGCTCGAGGGCCAAGATGTCCTTCTGGGAGCTGGCGATCTGCGACTGCAGGTCGTTGATGTGCGAGCGCTGCTGGAGGTAGGCGCGCATCGAGGACGCGTAGGAGACCACCAGCACCGCGACCACCACCACGAGGATCGCCATCCGGTTGGTGAACCGGGGCCGGGGATCCGCCGCGGCCGCCGTACGCGCGCGCTCGCTGCCCCGGGCTGGGGGACGGTTGTTCCCCGGGATGCGTCCGGGGCGGGATCCCTTGCGGGGCCCGTTCGGCGTACGACGGGTGGCCATCTCTCAGCGCAGCCCGGCTCAGCCCTGGTACCTCGGGAAGGCGCCACGGCCGGCGTAGCGTGCGGCGTCGTCGAGCTCCTCCTCGATGCGCAGCAGCTGGTTGTACTTCGCGACGCGCTCCGAGCGGGCGGGGGCGCCGGTCTTGATCTGGCCACAGTTGGTGGCCACGGCGAGGTCGGCGATCGTCGTGTCCTCGGTCTCGCCCGAGCGGTGGCTCATCATGCAGCGGAACCCGTTGCGGTGGGCCAGCTCCACCGAGTCCAGGGTCTCGGTCAACGAGCCGATCTGGTTGACCTTGACCAGCAGCGCGTTGGCCTGGCCACCGGCGATGCCCCGGGCGAGGCGTTCCACGTTGGTCACGAAGAGGTCGTCACCGACGATCTGGATCGTGTCGCCCAGCTGGTCGGTCATGGCCTTCCAGCCCTCCCAGTCGTCCTCGTCGAGCGGGTCCTCGATCGAGACGATGGGGTATGACGACACCAGGTCGGCGTAGTAGCTGACCATCTCCTCCGACGACTTCTTCTTGCCCTCGAAGGCGTACGTCGACTTGTCGTGGAACTCGCTGGCCGCCACGTCGAGCGCGAGGCCGAAGTCGGTGCCGAGCTTGAACCCGGCGGACTGGACGGCCTCGGCGATCAGGTCGAGGGCCGCGCGGTTGCTCGGCAGCTCGGGGGCGAAGCCGCCCTCGTCGCCCACACCGGTCGCGAGGCCCTTCTTCTTCAGCACTGCCTTGAGCGCGTGGTAGACCTCGGCGCCGTGCTGCAGCGCCTCGCTGAAGGACGAGGCGCCGATCGGCGCGATCATGAACTCCTGCACGTCCACGTTGGTGTCGGCGTGGGCGCCACCGTTGAGGATGTTCATCATCGGCACGGGGAGCAGGTGGGCGTTGGGACCCCCGACGTAGCGGAACAGCGGCAGGCCGGCACTCACCGAGGCGGCCCGGGCGACGGCCAGCGAGACGCCGAGGATCGCGTTGGCGCCGAGGTTGGCCTTGTTGGGGGTGCCGTCGAGGTCGAGCATCGCCTGGTCGACCAGCCGCTGGTCGCTGGCGTCGAGGCCGATGATCTCCGGCTCGATCTGGTCCTGCACGGCGCTGACGGCCTTCTGCGTGCCCTTGCCGCCGTAGCGCTTGCCGCCGTCGCGCAGCTCGACCGCCTCGAAGGCCCCGGTGGAGGCGCCGGAGGGAACGGCCGCGCGGCCGAGCGAGTCGTCGTCGAGGAGCACCTCGACCTCGACGGTGGGGTTGCCGCGCGAGTCGAGGATCTCCCGGGCGATGACGGTGTCGATGGAAGCCAAGACATTGCTCCTGCGTCGAAGGTTTTCGGCCGTGGGGGTTCGAGGCCTGTTCATGGGCCTGCTGACGGTTTCACCCTAACCGGGGCCGGCCCCGATCGTGCGGAGCACCCGCGTCGGAGGGGCGCCAGTTCACCGTGCTCGCGACGAGCGCGGACGGCTCACGCGCTGATCCGGCGTACGGCCTCGCGCAGGGCCTGCTCGGGGTCGACCCCCGTCTCGCGCGCCTCGGAGACCAGCGCCAGCAGCCGGTCACCCAGGTCAGCCGGGTCCCCGACCGGTGGCGGCGTCCCCGCACGCTCGAGCCGGTCCAGCACCTTTGCTGCACGGCTCAGGGCGGGAAGCTCCAGCGGAACGCCGTCGAGCAGGCCGGAGCGCTGCTTCTCGGCGGCCTTGACGGCCTCCCAGGTCTCGTTGATCCGCTCGGGGTCGGTCTCGACGACGTCCCCGAAGACGTGTGGATTGCGGCGCAGCATCTTCTCCCGCAGCCCACGGGCGACGTCCTCCATGTCGAACTGGCCGGCCTGCGCCGCGATCGCGGCATGCAGGTAGACCTGCAGCAGCACGTCACCGAGCTCCTCGCGCAGGTGCTCGGGACTGCCACCCTGGTCCAGCGCCTCGATGGCCTCGATCGTCTCGTAGGTCTCCTCGAGGAGGTGCTTGGCGAGCGTGCGGTGGGTCTGGGCAGCCTTCCAGCCGCACTCCGCCCGCAGGCGCGCCATCATCGCGACGAGCTCGACCAGCGCGGACTCGTCGGTCAGTGAGTCCGCCACCGGGTCAGCCGCACTTCTGGCTGGCCGGCAGTCCCGTGACCCACTTCTGGTCGAGCTCGGTGGCGCTGCCGCCCTTGGCGAACGACGAGCTGGCCCTGGAGACCGAGCCGTCGCCGCCGCCACCCGGGAGGCCCCGCTTGTCGGGCGCGTAGCGCGGGTCGGTGTCGATCCTGACCTTCTTCAGCCACGCGTCCCTGGCCTGGAGGCCGGCGTTGAGCAGCTGGTCGAGGTTCTGGAGCGTCGGCTGCGTGCCGGTGGACTTGCTTCCCGCCTGGACGAGGATGGCCCGACCCTTCGACCAGTCCTGGAAGACGCTGGTGAACTCCTCTCGCGCCTTCTTCGGCAACGGCGCGAAGACCGGCTCCACCTGGCCGAAGAAACCGTTGGCGAGCTGCTTGTCGGCCGTGATCTTCGAGGCCTCGCCGAACTGCTGGCTGAGCTCTGCGTCCATCAGCAGGCCCAGGGACTCCTGCCTGACGCGCGCAGCCGAGGTGGCCGGGGCCGCACCCGACTTGGTCAGGGTCCCGCGCAGCACGCACTGGGCGTCGGCGAGGTCGTTGACCTGGGCGTCGGTGATCCTGGCGCCGTTGACCACGGACGCGGTGCCCGGGGTCAGCTCGCCGCACCCGCTCAGCAGGAGCAGCGCCAGGGCAGCTGCCGGGCCTGCCCACGCCCGTGTCCGACCTCGGAGCTTCACGTTCCGGTCTCCTCACTGCCGCCCGTGGCGACACCGTTTGGCTGTCCGTCAGGCTGGATCACGCTGTCGATCACCAACCGCGCCCACTCGAGGAGCTCCTCGTCCCGAGGTGCCTCGGCACCGAAGCCGACCGGCTGTGGTCGCGGCACCAGCATCGTACGCACCGGAGCCTTGTACAGACTTTTCGGGTGCAGCCGGTTGAGGCGTACGACGCGCGACTCGGGCAGGTCGACGGGGTGGAAGCGGATGAACTTGCCCTGGGCCGTGACCTCGGAGATCCCCGCGTCCCGGCAACGGGCCCGGAAGCTGGCCACCGACAGCAGCCGGCTGACCGGGTCCGGCGGCGTGCCGTAGCGGTCCACCAGCTCCTCACGCAGCAGCCGGACGTCCTCGTCGGAGCGCACCTCGGCCATCCTCTTGTAGATCTCGAGCCGGAGCCGCTCGCTCTGGATGTAGTCGTGCGGCAGGTGCGCGTCGATCGGCATCTCGATCTTGACCTCGACCGCCTGCTCGGTCGAGGGTCCGTCCTGGCGGAACTCGTTGACGGCCTCGCCGACGAGTCGCACGTAGAGGTCGAAGCCGACATCGGCGATGTGGCCCGACTGCTCGCCGCCGAGCAGGTTGCCGGCCCCGCGGATCTCGAGGTCCTTCATCGCGATCGCCATGCCGCCGCCGAGGTCGGAGTGCTGGGCCAGCGTCGCCAGCCGCTCGTGGGCGGTCTCGGTCAGCGGCTTGTCCTGCGGGTAGAGGAAGTAGGCGTAGGCCCGCTCGCGGCTGCGGCCCACCCGTCCGCGCAGCTGGTGGAGCTGGGAGAGGCCGAGGGTGTCGGAGCGCTCGATGATCATCGTGTTGGCGTTGGAGACGTCCAGTCCGGACTCGACGATCGTGGTGCACACGAGCACGTCGAAGCGCTTCTCCCAGAAGTCGAGCATCACCTGCTCGAGCTGGTGCTCCCCCATCTGGCCGTGGGCGGTCGCGACCCGTGCCTCCGGGACCAGCTCCTTGATCTTCGCGGCCGCCTTCTCGATGGACTGCACCCGGTTGTGGATGTAGAAGACCTGGCCGTCCCGGAGCAGCTCGCGGCGTACGGCAGCGGTCACCTGCCGGTCCTCGTAGGAACCGACGTAGGTGAGCACCGGATGACGCTCCTCCGGCGGGGTCGCGATCGTCGACATCTCGCGGATGCCGGTGATCGCCATCTCGAGGGTGCGCGGGATCGGGGTCGCGGACATGGAGAGCACGTCGACGCTGGTGCGCAGCCGCTTCATCTGCTCCTTGTGCTCGACGCCGAAGCGCTGCTCCTCGTCGACGATGATGAGCCCGAGGTCCTTCATCGCGATGTCGGGGTTCAGCAGGCGGTGGGTGCCGATCACGATGTCGACGCTGCCCTCCTTGAGGCCCTCGATGATCTCGCGGGCCTCCTTGTCCGTCTGGAACCGGCTCAGCGGCTTGAGGTTGACCGGGAAGCCGCTCATCCGCTCCGCGAACGTGGCGAAGTGCTGGGTCACGAGGAGCGTCGTCGGGACGAGCACAGCGACCTGCTTGCCGTCCTGGACGGCCTTGAACGCGGCCCGCACGGCGATCTCCGTCTTGCCGTAGCCGACGTCGCCACACACGAGCCGGTCCATGGGTACGACGCGCCGCATGTCGGCCTTGACCTCCTCGACCGTGCTCAGCTGGTCGGGGGTCTCGTGGAACGGGAAGGCGTCCTCGAGCTCTTGCTGCCACGGGGTGTCCGGGCCGAACGCGTGGCCCTTGGTGGCCTGCCGGGCGGCGTACAGCTTGATCAGCTCGGCCGCGATCTGGCGCACCGCCTTCCGGGCGCGGCCCTTGCGCTTGGCCCAGTCGCCACCGCCCAGACGGTCCAGGCTGGGTGCCTCGCCCCCGACGTAGCGGGTCACCTGGTCGAGCGCGTCTGCCGGGACGTAGAGCCGGTCGGGTGGGTGGCCGCGCTTGGAGGCGCCGTACTCCAGGACGAGGTACTCGCGGATCGCGCCCTGCACCTCGCGCTGCTTCATCTCGACGAAGCGGCCGACGCCGTGCTGCTCGTGGACCACGAAGTCGCCGGCCTCGAGCTCGAGCGGGTCGATCTGCTTCTTGCGCCGCACCGGCATCTTGCGCATGTCGCGCGTCGTGGCCCTCTGGCCGGCGATGTCCTCGCCGGTGAGGATGACGAGCCCAGGCTGCTCGAGGACCAGCCCGTGGTTGAGGCATCCCGTGGTGACGAGGACGAGGCCCTCGCTCTCGAGGGACCCCACCTCGTCGACCAGCCGCGCCGGGACGTCGTGCTCACCGAGCACCTCGACCATGCGCTGGGCGGGCCCGTGCCCCTGGTGGACGGTCACGACCTGCCTGCCCGCGGCGAGGTGCGCCCGGATGTCGGTGACGACGGCCTCGACGTCGGCACGGTAGGCCTCGGCCGGCTGGGCGGCGACCGTCCGCGCACCGGTCGTCGAGGACTGGTCGTCGGCGCCCGTCTCGTCCTCGGGCATGTCCAGCCCGAACGGGCTGATCCCCCACCAGCCCTGGCCCTGCTGGAGGACCTGGCCGCGCACGTCACCGATGCTGCGCAGGGAGGCGGCGCCGAGGTCGATCGGCGCCGTGCCGCCCGACGCCGCGGCCGCCCAGCTGGCGTCGAGGAACTCCTCGCTGGTGGCGACGAGGTCGTGGGCGCGAGTGCGGACACGCTCCGGGTCGAGCACGAGCACGTGCGTCTCGGCCGGGAGCAGCTCGACCAGCATCTCCATCTCGTCGACGAGGGCCGGCGAGAGCGACTCCATGCCCTCGACGGCCATGCCCTGCGCCAGCTTGTCGGTGAGCTCGGCGAGCTGGGGGTGCAGCCTGCCGAGCTCGGCCGCCCGGCGGCGTACGTCGTCGGTGAGCAGCAGCTCGCGGCACGGCGGCGCCCACAGGCGCTCGACGGGCTCGAGGGTGCGCTGGTCGGCGACCGCGAAGGCGCGGATCTCGTCGATCTCGTCGCCGAAGAACTCGACGCGGAGGGGGTGCTCCTCGGTGGGCGGGAAGACGTCGACGATGCCGCCGCGGACGGCGAACTCGCCACGCTTCTCGACCAGGTCGACGCGGGAGTACGCCGCCCCCGCCAGGCGTTGCACGACGTCTTGCAGCTCCACCTCCTGGCCCGGAGCCAGCTCCACCGGCGCGAGGTCGGCGAGACCCTTGACCTGGGGCTGCAGCACCGAACGCACCGGGGCGACGATGACCTTGAGCGGTCCGTTGTTCGCGTCGGTGCCTGGGTGCTTGATCCGCCGGAGGACGGCAAGACGGCGGCCGACCGTGTCGCTGCGCGGGCTGAGGCGCTCGTGCGGGAGCGTCTCCCAGGCCGGGTAGAAAGCGACCGTGGCCGGGTCGAGCACGTCCTGCAGCTCCTCGGTGAGGTCCTCGGCCTCACGCACGGTGGCGGCGACCACCAGGACCGTGCGCCCTGCGTCGACCAGCCCCTTGACCACGAACGGGCGCAGCGCCGCCGGACCCGTGAGATCGAGCGTCGCGACACCCGCCTTCGCGTCCTTCATCGACTCGGCGAGCGCGGGTTCGCGCAGGACCAGATCGGCCAGGGCGGTGACGGACAAGGTGACTCCTCGGTGAGGCCATCAGCAGCGCGGGCCCGAGATGTTGGGCACGCAAGACGACCCCCCGCCAGTGCGCACAGGGGGTTGGCTCCAGTCTACGAGGTACGTACCACTCCCTTCGGCCGCTGTTCAGCCGTGCCGGACGGGGGCATGCTGCAGCAATGGGGCGGGTGACCCGCGCTCTCCTGCTGGGCGCCGCGACCGGCGCGGTTCTCGGGACGATGGCCCGCGCGCTGATGCGCCTGGTCGCGATCGGGATGACGATCGAGACGCAGTTCCGGGTCGGCGCCTCGCTGGCCATCGTGGCCCTGTTCGTGGTCTCCGGCGCCGGAGCGTGCGTCGCCCGCGTCCTGGACGTCTCGACACGCACCAGGGCCCTCGTCGTCCTGGGCTCCTCGGCACCCCTGGCCCTCATGGGAACTGCCTTCGCGATCGATGAGATCGGCGACGTGATGGACCTCGAGTTCACCCCGCCCTGGACAGCCGAGCTCCTGTTCCTGGCGAGCGTGATCCTGGCGCTGATGCTCGCCACGCCGTACGCCGCCTGGCGCGCCGCCCCCACCGAGCGACCCCCGGTTCGTCCAGCACCGAGCGAGACGGGCGACGAGCCTCTCGTCGCGTTGCGCTGGCTGATGGACGACCCCGGTGGCTGAGAAGACGACCTCCTGACCGCGCCGGAGGCACTCGCTCCCGGACCACGAAGGGATGTCAGGAGACACTGCTCGCGTCGATCTCCTGCTGGCTGCGGAGGATGCAGAACTCGTTGCCCTCCGGGTCTGCCAGGACGACCCAGCCTGTGCCGTTGTCGTTGCGCTGGTCGTCGAGCTGTCGGGCGCCGAGGCCGAGGAGCCTGTCGAGCTCCTCGTCGCGGGTGCCGGCGCTCGGGCGCAGGTCGAGGTGGAGGCGGTTCTTGACCTGCTTCTCCTCGGGCACCTCGATGAACAGCAGCGGGTGGCCTCCGTCGGGGCGCTGGATCCAGCACTCCTCGTGGCCGGGCTCGTTGGGGTCGTCGGGCTGGTCGACGTACTCCAGCACCTGCTTCCACCACTGGGAGAGCTCGTAGGCGTTGCGGCAGTCGATCGTGGTGTGCGAGATGAAGGCGGTCATGCCGACCACTGTGGCGCAGAACGGCTCACACGGCCCAGGGACCCTCCGGTGCCCGGACCCGCGCCTCGTCTGCCTCCTGGTCGGTGAGCATCTCCTGGCTCTGCCTCTCGGCCTCGACCCGTCGCAGGTAGTGGTCGACCTCGTCCTCGAGCCGGGACAGGTCCCAGCCGAGCTCGGCGGCCATCAGCTCGGCCGCCGGACGGGCGGAGGCGGTTCCGCGGTCGAACGACTCCACCGACATACGGGTACGACGGGCGAGGACGTCGTCGAGATGGCGGGCCCCTTCGTGCGTGACGGCGTAGACGACCTCGGCGGCGAGGTAGTCCTCCGATCCCGTGAGCGGCTCACCGAGCTCAGGCCGCGCGGCGATCAGACCGAGCACCTCGTCGATGAGGCCGCCGTAACGTCCGAGCAGGTGGTCGATGCGCGTGACGTTGAGCCCGCTGGAGCGGGCGAGCGCCACTCGCTGGTTGGTGCGGGCCTCGAAACCGCTGGCACCGAGCAGTGGCACACGGTCGGTGATGCTCTCCCCCACCGCGACCTCGAGCGACTGCACAGCCGCGTCGACCGCGTCACGCGCCATCACCCGGTAGGTCGTGAGCTTGCCGCCTGCGATCATCACGAGCCCCGGGGCCGGCGCCGCCACCGTGTGCTCGCGCGAGATCTTCGACGTGGGCTCGGTGGTCCCCTTCAGCAGGGGCCGCAGGCCGGCGTACACCCCCTGCACGTCGGTGTGGTCGAGCGGCGTGCGCAGGAGCTTGTTGACATGGCCGAGCACGTAGTCGATGTCCGACCGTGAGGCTGCCGGGTGCGCCAGATCGAGGTCCCACGGGGTGTCGGTGGTGCCGATGATCCAGTGGCGGCCCCACGGGATCACGAAGAGCACCGACTTCTCGGTCTTGGTGATGAAGCCGGCCTCGCTGCGGATGCGGTCACGGGGTACGACGAGGTGGATCCCCTTGCTGGCCTCGACGTTGAGCGCACCGCGGCCACCGAGCATCTCCTGGATCTCGTTGGTCCACACGCCGCCAGCGTTGACGACCACCTTCGCGCGCACCTCGAACTCGCGGTCGTTCTCGAGGTCCTCCACGCGTACGCCGACCACCCGGTCGGCCTCACGCAGGAAGCCGATCACCTTCGTGCGCGAGGCCACGTGTGCGCCGTACGCCGCAGCCGTACGGGCAATGTTCATCACCAGCCGCGCGTCGTCGACCTGGCAGTCGTAGTAGCGGATCGCACCCGTCAGCGTCTCGGTGCGCAGGTCCGGGGCCATCCGCGCGAGCTGCTTGCGGAAGAGGTGCTTGTGCTTGGGCACCCCCATCTCGTACCTGCCGGTCATCGCCATGCCGTCGTAGAGCGCCAGCCCGGCACCGACGTACGGCCGCTCCCACGTGTGGTGCAGCGGGTAGAGGAACGGCACGGGCCGGACCAGGTGGGGTGCGATCCTGGTCAGCAGCAGTCCGCGCTCCTCCAGTGCCTCCTTCACCAGCGCGAAGTCGAACATCTCCAGGTAGCGCAGGCCACCGTGGACCAGCTTCGAGGACCGGCTGCTCGTGCCGCTCGCGAAGTCGCGCTGCTCGACCAGGGCCGTCGAGAGCCCGCGCGAGACGGCGTCGAGGGCCGTGCCCGCCCCGACGACACCCGCGCCCACCACGAGCACGTCGAGCTCTCCGGCCTCCATGGCCCCGAGTGCCTTCGCGCGCGATCCGGGTCCGAGATCAGCCGTGAGAGTCATGCGCCCAGTCTGTCAGCCGGACGTTTCCTCTCGGTGACGAGGCAAAGCGCGTGCGTGCAGCAGCATCGTCAGGCCTCCCTGTCGGCGAGCTGATCGGGTTCGGGCCTTCCGAAGAAGTACTCGGCCAGGTAGAGGGCACCTCCCAACGCGAGCAGCCCTGCACACCACACCAGCGCGAAGGGGTCGTCCACCACGACGTAGACCAGGAGGACGAGGTTGCCCACGATGCCGAGGTGGAGCAGGGGACGCGAGGCGCGGAACGACTCGTCGTGGTTGTCCTGGTCCCCCAGCCTGAGGCAGGACAGGATCACCATGACGTAGATCGCCAGGGTGAGCACGACGGTGACCAGTGACAGTCGCTCGACGACGTCGACCCCTACCCTTGCCCTGTTGAGAGCGGCGCCGACGAGCAGCAGGCCCACCACCACCGCGGCGGCAAAGACCAGCGCCACCCACGGGCTTCGCCGTGACGCGTGGATCCTGGCGAAGAACCCCGGAACGACGTCCTCACGTGCCATGCCGTAGAGGATCCGTGACTGGGTGACCACGGCCACCAGCGTGGTGTTGGTGATGGCGACCATCGCGATCACGGCGAAGATCATGGACATCACGCCGACCGGGACCGGCAGGATGCCCTCCTTGACCACCTCGAGCAGCGCCGCGTCGGAGTCCGCGAGGGTCTTCGTCGGAACCGTCAGCGCCGCGGTGACAGCCACGATCACGTAGATCACGCCGGCAGCGATCATGCCGCCGACGAGGGCACGCGGGAACGTCTTCGAGGGGTTGATCGTCTCCTCGGCGACGTTGGCGGCGTTCTCGAAGCCGGTCATCGCGAAGAACGCGAGGGCGACCCCGGCGACCAGCGCGAAGATCGGGTTGCCGTCAGCCTCGAACTGCACGAGAGTGCCGAAGTCCGCGCTCCCCCGGGCGACGTACACGATCCCGATGACCATGATGAGGAGCAGTCCGGCGATCTCGACGAACGTCATCAGCATGTTGGCGACGACCGACTCCGTGATCCCGATGAAGTTCACCACCGCCAGCAGCAGGATGAACACGACGCCGATCAGGAGTGCGGGCGGCAGGTCCCAGACCTCGGCGAAGTAGGAGGAGAAGCCGGTCGCCAGCGATCCCGCCGCCGCGAAGCTCGCCGACAGGAAGGTGACCGTGACGAGGAAGGTCAGCGCCTTGTTGCCGAAGGCCTTGTTCACGTAGAGCGCGGCTCCAGCGGCCTGCGGGTACTTCGTGACCAGCTCCGCGTAGGCCAGGCCCGTGATCGTCGCGATGGCGACCCCGACCGCGAAGGCCATCCAGAAGGCGCCGCCGATGGCGCCCGCCACCGCCCCGATCAGCACGTAGATGCCTGACCCCAGGACGTCACCGAGGACGTAGAAGAAGAGCAGTCTCCCGGTGATCGAGCGCTTCAGCTCCTCACCCGGGCCTGCGCCGGCCGGCTGGCCGCGTTCGGCGGTGATCTCGGACATGGGTGCCTCGTTCCTGGACGGGGAGCGTGCAGACCGGGTGCACGTGCCCTCCCGAGCGGCCGGGCAAACCTGTGCGCCGCGAGCACCTCGGCCCACGCGACAACACAGCCCATGACCTCGGCGCACGGCTCCTGCAGCGCGCGCAGATCCAGCAGGGAGGACCCGCATGAACAACAACGTCACCATCGAGAACGGCCGGCTCATC
>NZ_JAOPXP010000104.1 GCF_025965085.1 Marmoricola sp. | reverse complement strand
CGGCGAAAAGGCGCGGTCTCGAACCACGGCAGGCTGTGCCCGACCGACGGCGCCATGTGCGCCGCCGTGAGCACGCGCCGCACGAGCCCGGGGTCGACCGGGTCCGGGCGGAAGCGGCGTACGTCGCGGCGCGCACCGAGGGCCTCGTAGAACGCCTCCCGCGCGGCCGCGGGGAAGGCCCATCCCTCCCCTCGGCGGCACGTGCGACCGCCGAGGTCCCGTCGCCGAGGAGAGGTACGGGCCGGTTTCACGTCATGGGGCGCGAGTGAAGGTGGGCTCCTCCACGTAGATCGACGCCCCCAGCTCCACGAACTGCGCGGACTTCTCCGCCATGCCGGAGTCGACGTAGTCGCGGACGTCCTGACTGATGCGCATCGAGCAGAACTTGGGGCCGCACATCGAGCAGAAGTGCGCGGTCTTGCTGGCCTCGGCCGGCAGGGTCTCGTCGTGAAAGGACTCGGCGGTGTGCGGATCGAGGGACAGCGCGAACTGGTCGTGCCACCGGAACTCGAAGCGCGCCTTCGACAGCGCGTCGTCCCAGTCCCGCGCGCCCGGGTGACCCTTGGCGATGTCCGCGGCGTGGGCGGAGAGCTTGTAGGTGATCACGCCGGTCTTGACGTCGTCGCGATTCGGCAGGCCCAGGTGTTCCTTGGGAGTGACGTAACAGAGCATCGCGGTGCCGTGCATCGCGATCGCGGCGGCACCGATGGCCGAGGTGATGTGGTCGTAACCCGGTGCGATGTCGGTGGCCAGTGGGCCGAGCGTGTAGAAGGGCGCACCGTGGCACCAGTCCTGCTGGAGCACGACGTTCTCCTCGACGAGGTTCAACGGCACGTGGCCGGGACCCTCCACCATCACCTGCACGTCGTGCTCCCAGGCCCGCTCGGTCAGTTCTGCGAGGGTGCGCAGCTCCGAGAGCTGGGCCTCGTCGTTGGCGTCGGCGGTGCAGCCGGGGCGCAGTCCGTCGCCGAGGGAGAACGAGACGTCGTAGCGGGCGAAGATCCCGCACAGCTCGTCGAAGTGGGTGTACAGGAAGTTCTCCTCGTGGTGGGCCAGGCACCAGCCGGCCATGATCGCGCCACCTCGCGAGACGATCCCGGTGATCCGCCGAGCCGTGAGCGGCACGTAGCGAAGCAGCACGCCGGCGTGCACGGTCATGTAGTCGACACCCTGCTCGCACTGCTCGATGACGGTGTCGCGGTAGATCTCCCACGTCATCTTCGATGCGTCCCCGTCGACCTTCTCCAGGGCCTGGTAGATCGGGACGGTGCCGATCGGAACCGGGGAGTTGCGCACGATCCACTCGCGGGTGGTGTGGATGTCGTCGCCGGTGGACAGGTCCATCACGGTATCGGCACCC
Organism: Marmoricola sp.; assembly: GCF_025965085.1. Taxonomy (GTDB): domain Bacteria; phylum Actinomycetota; class Actinomycetes; order Propionibacteriales; family Nocardioidaceae; genus Marmoricola. The sequence continues at coordinate 8,618 of NZ_JAOPXP010000104.1, read as the reverse complement.
CAGGTGACCGCCCAGGTCATCTTGTCGACCTCTTCGGCGATCGAGCTGGTCACCGAGGAGTTGCCGATGTTGGCGTTGACCTTCACCAGGAATCGCTTGCCGATGATCATCGGCTCGGCCTCGGGGTGGTTGACGTTGGCCGGGATGATGGCGCGTCCGGCCGCGACCTCGGCGCGGACGAGCTCGACGTCCATGCCCTCCCGGATCGCGACGTACTCCATCTCGGGAGTGATGACACCTCGGCGGGCGTAGTGCATCTGGGTGACGGTGCGGCCGGGCTGCGCCCGGCGGGGCCGGGTTCGGTGTCCGCGCCACTGCTCGCGGGCCTCGCCGCGGCGGACCGCGGCCTTGCCGTTGTCGAGCAGCTGGGCCTCACGGCCGTCGTACTCCTCGGTGTCTCCGCGCTCCACGACCCAGGGAGTGCGCAGCGCGCGGAGACCGACCTCGGGGTCGCTGCCGGGGCCGGCGGTGGCGTAGCGGTCGAAGGTGTCGCCGTTGGTGAGCGCGACCCGGGTGAACGGCACGGCGACGTCGTCGCGCGAGCCGGTGCGGTGGACGGTGCTGTGTGAAGGGTGGACGTGCATCAGTTCTCCTCTTGCGGGTGGGTGAACACGTGGGCGACCGGTCCCCGGCCGCGGCCGAGATGCCAGGGCGCGGAGGTGACGAGCGCGCGGGCAACGAAGGCCTGCGCCCGTCGAGCCGCCGTCTCGAGGTCGAGGCCGCGGGCGAGGTGGACGGCGAGGGCGGCGCTGAAGGTGCAGCCGGTGCCGTGGTCGTTGGTCGTCGCGACGGTGGGGTGCTCGATCGCCGTGGCGCTTCCGTCACGGACGACCAGGTCGCGGCAGATGCCACTGTCGGGGTCGCCTCCGGTGAGCACGGTGTCGGGGCCGAGCGCGTGCATGGCCAGCGCCAGGTCCTCGGGCGCGGTCGCCCGCGGCAGGCCGACCAGTGCCGCGGCCTCGTGGTGGTTGGGGGTGACGACGTCGGCTCGGGGCAACAGGACGTCGCGGTACGCCGCGACGAGGGCGTCGTCACCGAGTTGGGCGCCGCTGGTGGACACGAGGACCGGGTCGACCACGAGCGGCACCACGCCGGCGAGCAGTTCGGCGACGAGATGGGCGGCTGCGGCGGAGCCGAGCATGCCGATCTTCGCGGCGGCCACGGGAAGATCACCCAGCACAGACCGGATCTGGGCACGCAGGTCGTCGGCGTCGAGCGCCACGACGCGTTGCACGCCGGTGGTGTCCTGCGCCGTGACTGCCGTGACCGCGCAGGCGCCGTGGACGCCAAGCGCTGCGAAGGTAGCCAGATCGGCGGCGAGCCCCGCGGCGCCGCCCGAGTCGGTGCCGGCGACGCTGAGCACGACGAGCGGGGTGGCCATCACACCCCCAGCTCGGCCAGGAACCCGGACACCACGGCGGCAGGGTCCGCGGCGCGCATCACCGCACCCATCACGGCGACGCCATGCGCACCCGCCGCCCGCAGGCTGGCCACCGTGGCCACCTCGACGCCACCCAGTGCGTACACCGGCGTGCCACCCGCGGCGGCGACCGCTCGGCGTACGCCGTCGGTGCCCAGCGGTGGACCGTAGCCCGGCTTGGAGGGCGTCTGCGCCACGGGCGACACGGTCACCCAGGACGCACCCTCGCCCACTGCCCGGGCGACGCCGTCCGGGCCGTGGCAGGACCGGCCGTGGAAGAGACTCCCAGCATCGCTGATCGGCTGGTGGGAGGCGAGGTGGACGCCGCACGCGCTCGCGAGTGCCGTGCGCGCCGAGACCACCTGCACACGTGCGACGAGGGCGACGGCCAGCTCCGCACGCTCGTCCTCGCACAGGTCGAGCTCGCGGAGCACGACGGTCGTCGCGCCGGCCTCGGCACACCGGGCGACGGTGTCGACAAGCCCCCGGCCGTCGGGCAGCTGTCGGCGATCGGTGAGCACGAGAAGACGGGGCACCGTCACCGGCCCACCCGCCCGCGCATCGGGCTGGAGGCGCGGGCGCTCTCGCGACGCGGGATCCGTCCGGCCCCGCGGGCGAGCCCACCGGCCTCGACTGCGAGCCGCATGGCCCGGGCCATGGCGACGGGATCCTCGGCCCGGGTGACAGCGGTCGCCACGAGCACAGCGTCGCAGCCCAGCTCCATCGCCTGGGCAGCCTCGCTAGCCGTGCCTATCCCGGCGTCCAGCACGACCGGTACGTCGACCGCAGCTCGCACCGCCTCGATGGTGTGAGGGTCCGCGATCCCGCGTCCCGAGCCGATCGGTGAGCCCAGCGGCATCACCGCGGCGCAGCCGAGGTCGACGAGTCGGCGGGCGACGACGGGGTCCCCGGTCGTGTAGGGCAGCACCGTGAAGCCCCGGTCGACCAGGCTCTCGGCGGCCTCGAGGAGCTCGACCACGTCGGGCAGCAGGCTCTGCTCGTCGCCGATGACCTCGAGCTTGACCCAATCGGTTCCGAGGGCCTCACGGGCCAGCTCGGCTGTCAGCACCGCCTCTCGCGCCCCCAGACACCCGGCTGTGTTGGGCAGCAGCCGCACGCCCAGCTCGGCCAGAGTGGCCAGCAGGCTGTCGTTCCCCGTGTCCGAGAACCGCCGCAATGACACCGTCATGAGACCGGGCGCGCCTGCGGCCACCACTCGCTGCACGGTCTCGAGGTTCGTCAGCCCCCCGGTGCCGAGCCACAGCGGGCCGAGCTTCTGGCCCGCGATCTCCACGCGGCTCACCCGCCTTGGTGGGCGGTGACGACCTCGACCAGGTCGCCCTCGCGCAGGGTGGTGGCCGGCCACTCGGCGGCACGTACGACGCTGCCGTTGACCGCGACGGCGATCCCGCGGGCGTCGGGTGCCATCGTGGCGACCAGCTCGGTCAGCGCGGAGCCCTCGGGCAGCTCGTGCGGTCCTCCGTTCACGCTCAGGCGCATGGGTCCTCGTCTCTCTCGGGGTGGCGGGTGTCGAAGCGGTGGGTCTCGAAGCGGTCAGGGCTGAAGGGCAGGGCTGCCTGTGGTACGTCGAGGCCGTCGACGTGGGCGCGCAGCGCCGCCGCGGTCACCGGTGCGAGCAGCACGCCGCCCCGGTGGTGACCGCCGGCCAGCAGGACCCGGGCGGGGCCGGGACTCGCGACCGGTCCGAGCAGGGGGCCGTTGTCGGGGCTGCCGGGCCGGTCCCGGGCGACCACCTCCAGCAGCTCGGCGGTGTCGAGGCCCGGCACCAGGGCGCGCGCGGTCTCCAGCAGCCGAGCGACTCGGCCCACCGTCGGCAACGGCGTGCCCTCGCCGGCCGGGTGCTCCTCCTCGGTAGCACCGATCACGAGCTCGCCGTCGGCCCGTGGCACCACGTAGACCTGCTCTCCGTGGACCCGCGCCCGCAGCACCCGGGTCGGGGCGTCGTGCGAGCGGACCCGCACCACCTCGCCTCGCACCGGCCGGACGTGCGGCATCCCGGCGGCGCCGGTGGCCAGCACGACGACGTCGGCGGTGATCCTGCTGCCGTCGTCGAGGACGACCCCGTCGGCTGCCGCCGTGGCGCGGGCCCGGACCACGCGATCCCCCAGGACGGCCAGCAGCGCCTCTGCGACGCGGCGTGGATTGACGTGTCGGTCGTTGGGCAGCAGCGCGCCGCCCATGACCCGACCCGACAGCGTGGGCTCGTACCTGCGCAGTGCCCGACGGTCGAGCTCCTCGGCACGCACGCCGTTCGAGTCCAGCAGTGCGCGGGCCCGGCGGACCTCCGCGAGGTCGTCGCGGTCGGCAGCCACCAGCAGGGTCCCGCCCGCGCGGAGGTCGAGGTGGTGGCCCGAGCGCTTCTCCAGGGCAGCGGCGTACGCCGGCCAGCGTCCGAGGGAGTCCACGCCCAGGCGCAGCAGCGTCTCCTCGCCGAACCAAGCCTCGCCCCCCGGCGCCAGCATGCCCGCGGCTGCGTACGTCGCTCCCGAGGCGGGAGCCGGGTCGAACAGCCGCACGTGGTGCCCCGCGCCGACCAGCTCGTCGGCACAGGCCAACCCGACGATGCCACCACCGACGACGACCACCCGCAGCGCGGGCCGCCCGGCCCTCACGCCGCGTGCACGAGCTCGGCGATCCTCCTGGCGGCAACGGGTGGGTCGGGGTCCTTCCAGACGGCTGCGACGACCGCGACCCCGTGCGCCCCCGCCGCCATCACGTCGCGGACCCGGGCCGCGGTGATCCCGCCGATCGCGATGGCCGGGATCTCGCGCGCGGTCGCGGCGAGCACGTCGAGACCGAGTGGGTCGGGTAGTCCGTCCTTGGTCGAGGTCGCGTGCACCGGGCCGACCCCGGCGTAGTCGGCGCCTTCCGCGCGCGCATTGACTGCGTGCTCCGGGCCACGGCAGGTGGCACCCACGAGGAAGCCCGCCGGGGCGAGCGCCCGGGCATCGGCCACGGACAGGTCGTCCCTCCCCAGGTGCACGCCGTGGGCACCTGCCGCGAGGGCGAGGTCGAGGCGGTCGTTGAGGATGACCCGCGTCCCACGCGAGCTGAGCTCGGCCACCAGCCGACGGGTCCAGGCGACGACCTCGCGGTCGTTGGCATGCTTCGCACGGACCTGGACGGCGTCGACATGCGGCGCGACGCCCTCGACATCCTCGCCCAAGACGGCGAGCAGGCGCGTCAAGGCGTCCTGGTCGAAGGTCTCGCAATCGGTGATGAGGTGGAACCGTGGCAACACGTCGATCTCACTTCCTTCGCCGGCATGATCCGGAGCAGGTTCGACGGTCGGGGCGGCATCAGCCCCATCTCAGCCCGATGCATCGGGCTCCCGTGTGGATGCGCAGGACAGTACCACCGGCCCCAGCTGCGACGCCTGGCCGACATGCTTCTACCGCCACCTCGTCGCCGACACCCAACAGGCCCATCGCATGGAGGTCGAGGCGGGTCCGGGAGAGCACGACGCACCGGAGCCGTCACGGTGGAGCGCCCCACCGGACGAACGACCTTGACGGCGAAGGACTCTGCCCCTCCTTGGCTCGGTAGAGGCGTTACTCGGTCGACCCCGATGGCGCCTCGAGCCTGTTCGCGTTCCCTGCCTCATGAGCCTCTCGCTCGCCCGCGACGCCGTAGGGGCCCTGCCAGGCGTCGACGAGCAAGTAGCGGGTCACCATGAACGTGATCGGGATGGCCACCAGCGCAACGGTTAGCGGAGCGAGGAGCTCGTGCACACCCAACTGTTCAACGGCCACCCGGATGCCCACCGTCGTGATCACGAAATTCGCCACGTTGGACAGTGGGAACAGCAAGAAGGTCTTCCAGGAGGGCCGGATCTGGAAGGTGAGCGTGCAGTTGAGAAAATACGAGCAGACCATTGCGATGAGTGTCGCGGCCACGTGGGCCGCCATGTAGCCCATCTCGAGACCGTGGAGCATCAGGTAGCCGACGTAGTAGATGACCGTATTGACCAGGCCGACTACGACGAACCAAACGGTACTGCGAGTGATCAGTGCCATTCGGGGCGGCTATGGCTGGCCGAGCCAGCTGGTCGACCTCGGAGCTGTCTCCTGGCTTTCAAGAAGGAGCCGGTTGCGTCCGACGGCAGTCGTCACCGACAACCCCTCACCGCCACTACTTTCGCGGATCAAGAAGTGCGGGCGTGCCTTCGTCTCGATGTAGATACGCCCGAGGTATTCGCCAATCACGCCGAGCATGATCATCTGCAGGCCACCGAGACCCACAACGGCGCAGATGAGTGTGACGTAGCCGGGAACCGGGTTCCCGCGGACGAGCGCGTCGACTCCCACCCACAGGCCGTAGATCACGGCCGACATCGAGACCGCGAGTCCGACGTGAATTGCCAGGCGCAGCGGCTTGTTGTTGAACGACAGAATCGAGTCGATCCCGTAGTCGAAGAGACCTCGTAGTCCCCACTTGCTCTCGCCGGCGGCCCTGGCGACGTTCTGATAGTCCACGTAGGTGGTCTTGAACCCAATCCAAGCGAAAAGGCCTTTGGAAAAGCGGTTCGCCTCACCGAGTGAGAGCAGCGCGCGAAGGGCGCTCCGGCTCAGGATCCGAAAGTCACCAGCCCCGTCTTGCAGTCGTACGTCGATCAGTCCGTTGACCAGCCGGTAGTAGGCCCGGGAGGCGCGGGTGCGCAGCCATGGGTCAGCGTGCCGGTCACGACGTGCGACGACCTGCTCGTAGCCCGCCTCGATCAGGTCCAGCATGGGCAGCAGTAGCTCGGGTGGGTGTTGCAAGTCGGCGTCCATGACGGCCACGCAGTCACCCGTTGCTTGGCTCAGACCAGCCAGCATCGCTGCTTCCTTGCCGAAGTTTCGGCTCAGGGCGAGATAGCGGAACATCGGGCGGGTCTCATGCAGCCTGCGCATGTGCTCGATGGTGTCGTCCGAGCTTCCATCGTCGACAAGGATGACCTCGCATTCACCCTCCACACGACTGAGGACGTTCTCGAGCTCGTCCGCGAGCCGCAGGATGACTTGGCCTTCGTTGTAGCAAGGGACCACGACTGAAAGGTGCACTTGACTCCTTCGGGGTGGCTGGCTCGGGACGGCTCGCTGACCGCGCCACGACTGGACCGTAACGGAAGCTGCGAGCAACATCGGACCGACCCGCGAGTGCAAACTATGCACTGCCCGATTCGTTACTGGCGCGCCGCCGGTTCGCACCGCTCGCGTATGACACCATCGCCCGGGTTCAATCTGATGACCGCGGGGAGGCATTGTTGTGACGTTCATTGCGCCCTGGCTCCGCCGAGTCTGGACGATCGAGGGTCTAGTGATCTCGAGCCTTTTCGTCCTCCTCAGCGGCCTTGCCTTCCTGTTTCCCGCCAGCGGCGACGACTGGGCTTGGGGCTCTCGTCTGGGTATGCAGCGCCTCGACAACTACTTCGCCGGCTACAACGGCCGTTACCTGGGCAACTTCGCCGTGCTCTTCTTGACCCGGGTGACGTGGCTGACTCCGTTTGTGATCGCGGGCACGATCTGCCTGTTGGTGCGCCTCTTGGTCGAGATCGCCGGTCTCAAATCTCCAGCGGGCTATCTGGCGGCTGGCGCCCTGGTACTGGTCATGCCTTTGGGGCAATGGCGCCAGACAGTGGTGTGGCTCTCGGGCTTCTCGAACTACGTGCTTTCCGCGTTCGTCCTGCTGGTCTTCTTGCTGACCATTCAGCGCGACTGGTTGCGTCCGCGCAAGCTTCCGCTGTCACGCGCCGTGCTACTCCTGTTCTTTGCTGTTGCGGGCCAACTCTTCATGGAGCACGTCACGCTGTTCATCTTGGTGGCCAGCCTGGCGAACGTAGCGGTCCAGTTCCGGCGCGCGAGCGGGGTCAGCAGGGTCGCTGTGGCTTGGGCAGTTGGCGCAGTGGTAGGTGCCGTCGTGATGTTTTCGAACTCCGCGTACCGGACAGTGGCAACAGGTGGCGAGGCGAACCAAGGACTCGCTGCCTCGGACTCCGATCACGGCGCGATCTGGGCGATCATCGTGCAGGGTTCTCGTGGGGTGAGCCAGTACGCCGTGACTGCGAACACGGTGTTGAACCTGGTCCTCTTCGCGCTGGTGCTGAGCCTCGCGTGGCGTCACCGCGGCCCATCCGGTCACCCGCCTCGTGGCCCGCTGGTGGTAGTCGTCCTGGCTGGCGTGGCCGTCATCGTCAGCATCGCCGTGCAGACGGCGATCGAGCCCGGGCACTACTACGGGACTTTGTCATCGTGGTCGTGGATCGCGGCCCTAGCCCAGCTCGTGGCCATCCTCCTGACCGCGAGAACCCTCATCCAGGACACTGCCAGAGCGGTGACCGTGGGGGTGCTCGGCGTATCCGTGCTGGTGCTGGTCGCGCCGATGGCGGTGGTCACTCCGTTCGGTCCACGCAACTTCCTGGCGAGCTACTTGCTGCTGGTCGTGGTCGCCCTGCTACTGCTCGCTGAGCTACTCGAGGGATCCTCGGCCCCCGTCCTCACGCGCTTGACGGCCGGACTGGGAGCAGTCGTGGCCCTCGCGACCATCTCCAGCTACTTCGCCGTCTACGTCGTCATCCACCGCGACGTGGAACGCCGCGCTGACTACCTGCGCAACGCGGCAGACGAAGGGTTTCCCTACGCTTACGTCTACACACTGCCGTTCCAAGAGCACGTACACAATCCCGATCCCTTGCCACAGGGAGACCAGCAGAAGCGCTTCAAGCGCTACTACGGCCTGCCCCTGAACTTGAAGATCCGCCTCGTCGACCGCTACGCAAACCGAGGGATCATCCCGAGTCCAGCCGAGGACTGAGGCAACACGCAGTCTGAACCGAGCTGCTGGAGCGCGCCGAGGCGAGCCGCCCGGACGTGCGCGGCGATTCCGCGACGCCGAGACCGCGGACGTGAACGTTGACCTGCACGACCCTGGTCCCCAGGTAGTCGGGCGCCTGCTCGACTCGGACGCTTCTTGACCCTGTTTGCTCGAAAAGATGGGGACATGCGGCACGGAACGTCAGCGCCCCGGCCCGCGCTGCAACAACGCCTCGCCACGTCATGGCCGGAACATCGTGCTGTCATGGAGGAGTTAGGGATCCGCGCGCCCGCGTTAGGGATGCGTTAGCGCAGCGCCGTCCGGCCCCAGGGCGGGTTTCCATGGAGGCGTGCAGGTCCCGACAAGCTCACCCCCGGCCCCGTCG
>NZ_JAOPXP010000171.1 GCF_025965085.1 Marmoricola sp. | reverse complement strand
CACCGCGTTACCAGTGCCGGTTGATTCCCCCCGGGCAGTCGCTTGGCCGGCGCCCGGGCCAGGCCCGATCGCACCGCGGCCAGGCTCGGTCACCGTGCCCGGGGACAGCGGCTGGGCCGCAGGCCGTCGGCCGCGCCGGGGCTGACCCGGCTCATCGGGGCCGACACTGCCCGTATCGGCCTCATGGACTGTGTCCTGGGAGACAGCGATGGCCGGGTCAGTCAGGTCACCCTGACTGCCCGGCCCATCACTTAGGGATTTCTCCCTGCTCTGCGTGCGCGAGGGGGGAGTTGAACCCCCACGCCCTTTCGGGCACACGGACCTGAACCGTGCGCGTCTGCCTATTCCGCCACTCGCGCCAGAAGCAGGGGTCAGGCTATCCCACGTCGTCTCAAGCGCCCAAACCGGGACCAGCAGGGAGGAGGTCGACCGATACCATCGCCAGAACGCCCGGCTCGAAACAGACCTGAGGGGAGGCACCGTGAGTGGACTGCAACGCTTCGAGAACAAGCTCGAGCAGCTGATCTCCGGAGTCTTCGCGCGCACGTTCCGCAGCGCCGTACAGCCCGTCGAGATCGCCTCCGCGCTCAACCGCGAGGTCGACAACTCCGCACAGATCCTCAGCCGCGACCGTCGACTGGTGCCCAACACGTTCTCCGTCGAGCTCTCCCAGGCCGATCACGAGCGCCTGCAGGGTCTCGGACCGCAGTTGCCGCGGGAGCTGACGGAGATGCTGCGCGAGCACGCCGCGCAGCAGTCCTACGTCTTCACCGGCCCCGTCAGCATCACCTTCGAGACGGGTGACGACCTGACCACCGGTCGCTTCCGGGTGCGCAGCAAGGCCGTCTCGAGCTCGACCCTGGCCGCCGGGGACCCCACCGACACGCAGGTACGCCGGGCCAGCGCGACCCTCGAGCTCAACGGCGAGCACCTCCCGCTGGCGCCACCCGGCATCGTGATCGGCCGCGGAAACGACGCGGACCTGCGCATCGACGACCCCGGGGTCTCCCGCAGGCACATCGAGATCCGCGTCGAGGACGCGCAGGACCCCGGCGGGGCCCCGCGCATCAGCGTGCATGACCTGGGTTCCACCAACGGGGTCCTCGTCAACGGCAAGCGCGTCGAGCGGGCCGCCCTCGCAGATGGTGCAACCATCAAGATCGGCAACACGACCATGTCCCTGCGCCTCACACGAGGATGACCCAGACTTGTCCGCGCTGACGCTCGTCCTCATCCGGTTCGCCTACCTGGCGATCCTGTGGATCTTCGTGCTCTCCTGCATCTCCGTGATCCGCTCCGACATGTTCGGCGCGCGCGTCGCGCGGCAGGCGGCCGGCCGCGGCCCTAGCCGGCAGGAACGCCGGACCCGGAGCAAGGTCAAGCCCCCCAAGCCCCGTAAGGGCGTCCCGACACAGGTCGTCATCGTCGAGGGTGGCAACAAGGGCGAGACGGTCTCGCTGGACGCCGCGCCCCTGCTCATCGGCCGTGGCAACGACGCCGCGATCCGCCTCGACGACGACTACGTCTCGACCCGGCATGCGCGCATCGCCGTCTCCGGCGAGCAGTGGTTCGTCGAGGATCTCGGGTCCACCAACGGCACGTACGTCGGCACCAGCCGCATCACCCAGCCCACCGCTCTGCAGCTCGGCACGCAGGTCCGCATCGGCAAGACGATCCTGGAGCTGCGGAAGTGAGGCTTCGCTACGCCGCGCTCTCCGACGTGGGGCGCGTACGACGCGACAACCAGGACTCCGGGTACGCCGGGCCCCATCTCCTCGTCGTCGCCGACGGCGTGGGTGGCTCGGCCCGCGGCGACATCGCCAGCGCGGCCACCGTCGAGGTCCTCCGCCGGCTGGACCAACCCCCGGGCAACGACATCCTCAGCGCACTCGCCGGTGCCATCCACCGCAGCCACGACCGCATCGCCGGCCTGGTGGCCGAGCAGCCCGAGATCGAGGGCACCAGCACCACCGTCACCGCGGCCATCTTCGACGGGACCCAGATCGGCATCGGACACGTCGGTGACAGCCGCGGCTACCTGCTGCGCGACGGCACGCTCTCCCAGCTCACCACCGACCACACCTTCGTCCAGAGCCTCATCGACGAGGGCCGGATCACCGAGGACGAGGCGCGGGTCCATCCCCACCGCAACCTGATCCTTCGCGCCGTCGACGGCGTGCACGAGCCCGAGCCCGACGTCTTCACGCTCGGAGTCGCCCTGGGCGACCGCCTCCTGCTGTGCTCCGACGGCTGCTCCGGCGTGCTGACCGACGACGACCTGGCCCGACTGCTCGGCGACGGCACGCCCGATCACGCCGCCGTCGCCCTGGTCAGCGCCTCTCTCGAGGCCGGCAGCAGCGACAACGTCACCGTCGTCATCGCAGACCTCGTCGCCGACGACGAGGTCGACGACGCCGAGACCTCCGCCGCGGCTGTCACCGGCCCGATGCTGGTCGGTGCGGCAGCCGAGGCACCCCGACGTCGAGGGATGGGCGCCGGCCGCGGCTCCCGGGCAGTCGACACGGGCGAGCTCGAACCGGTGGCCGGCGCCGCAGCAGGCGACGGTCGCGCCCGACGAGGCCACGGCGACGACGACGGCGAGGACCTCGACCCCGAGGCGATGCGCTACGCCCCCCGTCCCCCCCAGCGGTTCACCTGGCTGCGCCGCGTCATGGCGCTGGGCCTGGTCGCGATGGTGGTCGCGCTGATCGCCGTCGCCGGCTACAAGTGGACCCAGAGCCAGTACTACGTGGCCAACGACGGGGAGCGGGTGGCGATCTTCCGCGGCGTGGAGGCCGACGTGCCGGGCATCCGCATGCACGAGGTGACCGAGCGCAGCAGCCTGACCCTCGACCAGCTGCCGACGTACAACGCCCGCCAGGTCAGCGACGGCATCAGCGCCAACAGCCTCGACGACGCCCGCGGCATCGTCACCCGGCTCAAGAGGCTCATCGTCTGCCCCCAGCCGACGCCGACCGCGACCCCCAGTGGATCACCCAGTGGCTCGCCCAGCGCTGCGCCCAGCAGGTCCCCCGGCGCCGGCTCCGCGGCCGGGACGCGCAAGCCCAGCCCCAGCCCGTCGCCGCGACCGTCGGCCAGCCCCTCCGCGCCCTCAGGGTCGACGCCCTGCACCGAGGCGCCATGAGCGCCGTCGGCTCCACTGAGGCCTCCCCGGGGCGGATGGGCTTCGTGCACCGCCGGCGTCGAGGTGCCGAGCTGGTGCTCCTGCTGCTCAGCCTGGTGGTCGGCATCGGCGCCTACGCGGCCGTCGACCTGGGCGTCAACGGCACCCTCCCGGTCAACCTGTTCACCTACGGCGCGTGGCTGGCCGCACTGGTGATCGGCTGCCACGTCGTGATCCGCGTCTTCGCCGAGTACGCCGACCCCATCCTGCTGCCGATCGTCTCGGCGCTCAACGGACTCGGCCTCGCGATGATCCACCGCATCGACCTCGCCAACGAGGCCAGGAGCGCCGACGCCCGGACCTTCGCCGGCACCCAGCTGATCTGGATGACCATCGGCGTGGCCCTCTTCGTGGCCGTGATCGTCCTCCTGCGCGACCACCGCCGGCTGCAGGCCTTCACGTACACCGCCGGGCTTGCCGCGATCGTGCTGCTGCTTCTGCCGCTCCTGCCCGGCATCGGGCGCAACATCAACGGCGCCCGCATCTGGATCAACCTCGGTCCGCTGAGCTTCCAGCCGGGCGAGGTGGCCAAGGTGCTGCTGGTCATCGCCTTCGCCGGCTACTTCGTGCTGCACCGGGACGCGCTCGCGCTGGCCGGCCGCAGGTTCCTCTTCGTCGACCTTCCCCGCGGTCGCGACCTCGGGCCGATCCTCGCCATGTGGCTGCTCTCGCTGGGAATCTTGGTCTTCCAGAACGACCTCGGGTCCTCGCTGCTGTTCTTCGGACTCTTCCTGGTGATGCTGTACACCGCGACCGAGCGTCCCGGCTGGCTGGTGGTCGGCGGCACCCTGTTCGCCGCGGGTGCCTACTTCGGCTACCTCACGCTCGGCCACGTGCAGCTGCGCGTGCAGGCGTGGCTGGACCCCTTCAACCCCGACGCCAACGCCTTCCAGATCGTGCAGGCCCTCTACGGCATGGCCTGGGGAGGGCTGGTCGGGCGCGGCCTGGGGCAGGGCAACCCCCAGATCACGCCGTACTCCTACTCTGACTTCATCCTGCCCTCGATCGGTGAGGAGCTCGGGCTGACCGGGGTGATGGCGGTGATCCTGCTCTACGGCATCCTCGTCGAGCGCGGTCTGCGCACTGCCCTGATCTGCCGCGACAACTTCGGCAAGCTGATGGCCTCCGGGTTGGCGGTCGTCTTCGCGCTGCAGGTCTTCGTCGTCGTCGGCGGCGTGACCAAGCTGATCCCGCTGACCGGCCTCACCACCCCGTTCCTGTCGTACGGCGGGTCCAGCCTCGTCGCGAACTGGGTGATCGTGGCGTTGCTGCTGCGCATCTCCGACCAGGCCCGTCGTCCACCGCCGGAGCTCGTCGAGGCTGCCGAGGGCTACGACGCCGACGCCACCCAGGTCGTGAGGATCCGTAGATGAACAAGCCGATCCGCAACCTGTCCGTGGCCTGCATGCTGCTGTTCGTCTCGCTGCTGGTCAACGCCACCTACGTGCAGTACTACGAGGCCGACGACCTCACCAACCTCGCCAAGCACCCCGACAACAAGCGGGTCCGTGACGCGGAGTTCTCCCGCGAACGGGGCGCGATCCTGGTGCGCGGCAAGGCGGTCGCCGAGAGCAACAGGTCCCACGACGCCTACAAGTTCCAGCGGGTCTACCCCCAGGGCCCGGAGTACGCCCACCTGACCGGCTACTTCTCCCGCGACTGGGGACTCGGCGGCATCGAGGCGACCAAGAACTCCATCCTCTCGGGCAGCGACTCGACCCTGTTCGTCAACCGTGTCATCGACCTGGTCGACAACCAGTCCCCCAAGGGCGGCAGCGTGAGCCTGACCGTGGACCCGGACGCTCAGAGGGCGGCGTACGACGGGCTCAAGGCGCTCGGCACCGACGTCCGCGGCGCCGTCGTCGCGATCGAGCCCAGCACCGGCAAGATCCTCGCGATGGTCTCCAGCCCGAGCTACAACCCCAACCGCCTGGCCAGCCACGACTTCAGCGAGGTCGGCAAGGTCAAGCAGAGCCTCGAGAAGAACCCGCTCGGCCCGCTCAACAACCGGGCCATCGAGGAGGTCCTCCCGCCCGGATCGACCTTCAAGCTGGTCACGGCCGCGGCAGCGCTCGACTCGGGCAAGTACAAGCCCGACAGCCTGGTCCCCGGCGGCGCCGCCCTGGACCTGCCGCAGACCACCAAGGACCTCGTCAACGAGAGCCGCGGATCGTGCGGCGGCGACAAGATCACCTTCACGCGGGCGCTGCAGGTCTCGTGCAACGTCTCGTTCGGCGACGTGGGCCTGAAGGTCGGTGCCGACAAGATCCGCAGCACGGCCGAGAAGTTCGGCTTCGGCAAGCGCTTCTTCAACGACCTCGACGACGCCCTCACCCGGCAGGCCCTGAGCCGTTTCCCCGAGAAGCCCGACGCGCCCCAGACCGCGCTCTCGGCGATCGGCCAGTTCGACGTCGCGGCCACCCCGCTTCAGATGGCCATGGTCGGCGCCGGCATCGCGAACGACGGCGTGGTGATGAAGCCCTACCTCGTGGACGAGATCAAGTCGCCCAAGCTCGACGTCATCAACAAGACCGAACCCCAGCAGATGCCTGACCAGCCCGCGATGAGCTCCTCGGCATCGCGCGACCTGCGCCAGATGATGGTCGCGGTCGTCCAGGGCGGGACCGGCCGGACCGCCCAGATTCCCGGGGTGGAGGTGGCCGGCAAGACGGGCACGGCCCAGAGCTCGCCCGACCGGCCGCCGTACGCCTGGTTCGTGTCGTTCGCGCCGGCCCAGACGCCGGCCGTGGCGGTCGCCGTACTCGTCCAGGACGCGGGTGTCGCCCGCGACCAGATCTCCGGCAGCGGCCTCGCCGCACCCATCGCCAAGGCGGTCATGGAGGCGGTGATCGGGAAGTGACCGACGCACACGACGACCAGCCGGACACCCAGGCGGGGGACGCACTCAGCGCTGACTCGGGTGAGCGCTACCGACGCGGTGAGCGCATCGCCTCGGGCGGGATGGGCGAGGTCTGGCGTGCCCGCGACACGGTGCTCGGGCGTGAGGTGGCGGTCAAGGTCCTCAAGCGCGAGTTCGCCGACGACGCCACCTTTCGGGCACGCTTCGCCGCCGAGGCCCGGCACGCGGCCGGGCTGCACCACCCCGGGATCGCCTCGGTCTTCGACTACGGGATCCTGCAGGAGGGCAACGCGCCGTACCTCGTGATGGAGCTGGTCGACGGCAAGCCCCTCTCCGAGCTCCTTGCCCAGGGCCAGCCGTTCGACGCCGAGCAGGCTCGGTTGCTCGCGCTGCAGGTTGCCGAGGCACTTGCCGCGGCGCACGAGGCCGGGGTCGTGCACCGCGACGTGAAGCCGGCCAACCTGCTCGTGACCCCGGACGGCCGGGTCAAGATCACCGACTTCGGCATCGCTCGTGCCACCGGTTCGGTCGCGTTCACCCAGACCGGGCAGATCGTCGGCACCCCGCAGTACCTCTCGCCCGAGCAGGCGCGCGGCGAGTCCGCCACCGAGGCGAGTGACGTCTACGCGCTCGGCGTGGTCCTGTTCGAGTGCCTCAGCGGTCGCAGGCCGTTCGTCGGGGACACCCCGATCGCCACGGCGCTGGCCCAGATCCACCAGCCGGTGCCCTCGCTGCCTGACCACGTCCCGCCCGCCCTGGCCGAGGTCGTCGGGCACGCACTGGCCAAGGATCCGGCCGAGAGGTACGCCGACGGGGCCGCGATCGCCGCTGCCCTGCGTGGGGCCGCCGACGGCGCCGTGCCAGTGGCTGTCCCGATCGCGACGCCGGCAGCCGATCACACCCAGGTCCTCGCCGCGACACCGCCCGTGGCTGCGGCGGCGACCGTGGAACCACCCCGTGCGCCGCTCGCCGAGGGCCCTGCCCCCCGACGTCCGAGGGCTGCACGCTGGCCGCTTCTCGCGGCCGGCCTGCTGGCCCTTGCGGTGATCGCAGCCCTCCTCGTCGCGCACCCGTGGGCCCGGGACACCGGCGCCGGCACCGGCACCTCTGTGGCAGGGGCCGACACGGTCCGCGTGCCGAAGGCCTACCTCGGTGAGCCGGTCGAGGACGTCGTGGCGGCCCTGCGGAAGAAGGGGCTCGAGACGCGCGTCGAGACCCGGGAGAACCCTGGCGACCGCGACGTCGATACGGTCGCCGACCTCGACCCCACGGGCAAGGTGGAGAAGGGCGCCACGATCACGATCGGAGCCTGGGGCCAGCCTCCGGCGGCCGAGCCCACCGACCAGGCTGACAACGGGGACAAGGGCGACCGAGGCGACCGAGGCGACCGGGGCGACGACAGCAGCGGAAAGGGAGACGGCAACGGGAAGGGGAACGACCAGACCCAGCCCGCCGACCCGCAGACCTCCGAACCCACCGACTCGCCCTCTCCCAGCGCCGACCCCGGCATGGCGGGCGCCGCAGAGCCCGGCCAGGCAGATAAGAAAGTCAGGCCCGAGAAGGTGGCCGAGAGCGGCACGCCGACCGAGGGCAAGCCCAAGCCCAAGCCCACGAAGCAGGGGGACTGATTCCGCGATGGCTGAACCGCACCGGATCGGTGGCCGCTACGAGGTGGGCGAGCTCCTCGGACGCGGTGGCATGGCCGAGGTCCGCAAGGGCGTCGACGTACGCCTCGGACGCACGGTCGCGATCAAGCGGCTGCGCACCGACCTGGCCAGTGACGCGACCTTCCAGGCCAGGTTCCGCCGCGAGGCCCAGTCGGCCGCCTCCTTGAACCACCCCGCCATCGTCTCGGTCTACGACACGGGCGAGGAGATGTCGATCGACGGCAGCAACGTCGCCCAGCCCTACATCGTCATGGAGCACGTCGCCGGCCGCACCCTGCGCGACATCATCCGCGAAGGCCGCAAGATCCTGCCCGAGCGCGCGCTCGAGATCACCTCGGGCATCCTCGCCGCGCTCGACTACAGCCACCGCGCCGGCATCATCCACCGCGACATCAAGCCCGCGAACGTGATGCTCACGCCGTCGGGTGACGTGAAGGTGATGGACTTCGGCATCGCCCGGGCCGTCTCCGACGCCTCGAGCACGATGACCCAGACCGCGGCCGTCGTCGGCACCGCGCAGTACCTCTCGCCCGAGCAGGCCCGCGGGGAGACCGTCGACTCGCGCTCGGACGTCTACTCGACCGGCTGCCTGCTGTTCGAGCTGCTCACCGGCCGCCCGCCGTTCATCGGTGACTCGCCGGTGGCGGTGGCCTACCAGCACGTCCGCGAGCAGGCTCCGGCCCCCTCCAGCCTGGACGCCGACCTGCCGCCGGAGATCGACGCCATCGTCGCGAAGGCGCTGGCGAAGCGGCTCGAGGACCGCTACCAGAGCGCTGCCGCGATGAAGGAGGACATCGACCGCTTCCTGGCCGGTCGTCCGGTCCAGGCCCCGCCGGTCTCCTCCGAGCCGGTGGTGGCGGCGCCGATCATCCCGACGCGTCCCGACACCACCTCGACGTCCGTCGTGCCCGGTGCCGGCGACTGGAGCGAGGAGCCCAAGCGTCGGGTCGGCCCGCTGATGCTGCTCGGCCTGCTGCTGGTGGCGGTCATCGTCGGTGCGATCTTCCTGATCCCGAAGCTGATCGGCTCGTCTCCGGACCAGGTCTCCGTCCCCGACTACTCGAAGCTGACCGTGGCCGCGGCGAAGGCCGCGATCGTCAAGGACGGCTTCACCGTCGGGCAGGTCGTCCAGCAGCCCAGCGACGTGGTCGACGAGGGCATCGTCATCAGCACGGACCCGAAGTTCGGTGATTTCGTCGACAAGAAGGCGACCATCGACCTGAACGTGTCCAGCGGCAAGAAGACCGTCGCCATCCCCGACCTGGTCGGCCAGAACAAGGACACCGCGGCCGAGCAGCTCAAGGCACTCGGCCTCAAGGTGACCCTGAAGGGCAAGGCCTCCGACGACCCCAAGGACAACGTCGTCGAGCTCTCCCCCGGGGTCGGCGAGAGCGTGCGCGTCGGTGACCGGGTCACGGTCTTCTTCTCCCAGGGCCCGCAGAAGGTGCCGAACGTGGTGGGGATGACGCTCAACAAGGCGGTCACCACCCTCGAGGCCGCCGGCTTCACCGTCGGTCCGACGCAGGACGACGACACCTCGACGGAGCCCAAGGGCACCGTGACCGAGCAGAACCCGCCGGCCGGCAGCACCCAGCTGCAGGGAACGACGATCACGCTCTCGGTCTCGACCTACGAGGCCCCGCCGCCGCCGACCGACACCCCGACGACGACACCGTCAGGAGACCCGACGATCAGTCCGTGACCGCGTCGGTCGAGGTGCAGGCGCGCTAGCGCCTGCCTCGACCACCGAGGCGGCGATCGCCGTGGTGATCGGGACGGCGAGGACGAGACCGATGGCGCTGGCCAGCGTGCGCACGATCTCCTCGGAGATCGGCTCGGAGGAGAACAGCTCGAGCAGCGGGCGGTCGTAGAGCGAGAGCAGCAGCAGAACCGTCAGCGCGCTGCCGGCGTACGCGAACACGATCGTGTAGATAGTCGAGGCGATGTGGTCGCGGCCGATCCGCATCGCGCTGGTGAACAGCGAGCGCCGGCTCAGCTGCGGTCCCGCCTCGCGCAGCTCCCAGACTGCCGAGGACTGGGTGATGGTCACGTCGTTCAGCACGCCCAGTCCCGCCACCACGAGCGCACAGGTGAAGAGCCCCTGGAACGAGAGCCCGCCCGCGAAACCGCCGAGCAGCGCGTCGCTGTCGTCGGCCGACCCGGACAGGTTTCCGCCGTGGATCGCGACCAGGCCGATCGCGGCGGTGACGCCGATGCCGAGCAGCGTCCCGGCCAGCGCTGCGCTGGTCCGCACCGACAACCCGTGCGCGAGGTAGAGGACGACGAACATGATCGCCGCGGAACCTGCGAGCGAGACGGCCAGCCCCGACGAACCCGAGAGCAGCGCCGGCAGCATGAACTTCAGCAGCACGAGTCCGGCGAAGCCGAGGCTGACCACGGCGAGGATCCCGCGCCACCGGGCGACGGCTGCGACCACGATCAGGAACACCAGCGCGAGGATGCCCAGCGAACCGTTGCGCACGACGCTGAAGAACGAGTAGCTCGCGGCGGCGCCGTCGTGACCGGGGTCCCGCTCCAGACGGACCGTGTCGCCCTTGCCCAGACCGGACTTGGCGTCCGCGGGTGGGATCCCGACGGTCTGGGTGCTCCCGGCCTCCGGTCCCGACTTCACCTTCGCGAGCAGGTTCCCGCAGTTCTCCACCGGCGCCCCGCTGCCGTTGGTCGCCGACTCCTCGGTCGGGCAGGCCTTCTGC
>NZ_JAOPXP010000041.1 GCF_025965085.1 Marmoricola sp. | reverse complement strand
CGTGCCTTCTCGACGTTGAGGATCTTGCCGCGGATCGGCAGGATCGCCTGCACCCGGGAGTCGCGGCCCTGGCGCGCGGAGCCACCGGCCGAGTCGCCCTCGACGATGAAGACCTCGCACTCCTCGGGGTTGGTGGACTGGCAGTCCGAGAGCTTGCCGGGCAGGCCGCCGCCGCCGAAGAGGTCCTTGCGGGAGCGGGCGAGGTCGCGGGCCTTGCGGGCCGCCACGCGCGCCTGCGCCGCCGACTGGGCCTTGCGGACGATCTCCCTGCCCTCGGCAGGGTTCTTCTGGAACCAGTCGCCGAGCTGGTCGTTGACCACCCGCTGCACGAAGCCCTTGGCCTCGGTGTTGCCGAGCTTGGTCTTCGTCTGACCCTCGAACTGCGGGTCTGCGAGCTTGATCGAGATGATCGCGGTGAGGCCCTCGCGGATGTCGTCACCCTTGACGCGGTCCTCGCTCTTCTTGATCAGGCCCCACTCCTCGCCCCACGAGTTGACCAGCGTGGTGAGCGAGGCGCGGAAGCCCTCCTCGTGGGTGCCGCCCTCGTGGGTGTTGATGGTGTTCGCGAAGGTGTGCACCGACTCGTTGTAGGTGGTGTTCCACTGCATCGCGAGCTCGAGGCTCATGTGGCTCTCGTGGCTCTCGGGCGTCTCGGCCTCGAAGTTGATGATCGTGGGGTTGGCGATCGTCTTGCGCCGGTTGAGGTGCTCGACGTAGTCGACCAGACCTCGGTCGAACTTGAAACGGCGCTCCATCACGCCCCCGCCCGCACCGTGCGCCGCCGTCTCACCCTCGCCACCGTCCGCGACGTCGTCGGAGACGGTGTCGTCCTCGATGGCCTCGACGATCTCCGCCGCGGCCGGTCGCTCGTCGCGTACGACGATCTCGAGGCCCTTGTTGAGGAAGGCCATCTCACGGAAGCGGTTGGTGATGGTCTCGAAGGAGTAGGTGGTGGTCTCGAAGATGTCCTCGCTGGCCCAGAACCGGGTGGTGGTGCCGGTCTCGTCGGTCGGCTCGCCCTTCTCCAGCGGACCCGTCGGGACGCCGAGCTCGAAGGCCTGGAACCAGTGGAAGCCGTCGCGCTTGATCTCGACCTCGACGCGCTTGGACAGTGCGTTCACGACCGAGATGCCGACGCCGTGGAGTCCGCCGGAGACCTTGTAGCCCGAGCCGCCGAACTTGCCACCCGCGTGCAGCACGGTGAGCACGACGGTGACCGCCGGCAGCTCCTGGCCCGCGGGGATGTCGACCGGGATGCCGCGGCCGTTGTCGGAGACCTGGATCGCCCCATCGGGGAGGATCGCCACCTCGATGCGGTCGGCGAAGCCTGCCAGGGCCTCGTCCACCGAGTTGTCCACGACCTCCCACACGAGGTGGTGCAGCCCGCGCTCACCGGTGGAGCCGATGTACATGCCCGGGCGCTTGCGGACGGCCTCGAGACCCTCGAGGACCTGGATCGCGCTTGCGTCGTAGTTCCCGGCCTCGACGGAGTGTCCCTCGAGGATGCTGGCCGGCACGACGTCGGGTGCCGGAGGGTGTTCGATCGAGCCAGAGGTGGGACCAGAGGTGGCAAGGGTGCCGGTAGGGGTCGTATCGATCTGCTCGTCGGCCACTAAGGCTTCCTCTTCTGCTGTGCGTCCCCTGCTGGACCGGGACGAGTGTGATGGGTGTGAGCACGTTCCGTGCAACACAATGGCCGCCGTTGGAGAGGTCGGCGACCAACGCCCAGTCTACCCGTCACGGCCGCGTAATCACGTCCTGTGCCCCAGGAATGTGCACATCCGGCCTTGAAAATGGCCCTCAGAGGCCCGGAACGGGGTCCGGAGGGCCGTTTGAGGGGGTCAGACGACTCCCTGTACCGCCCCGGGGGCGTTCAGGGCGCATCCTCGAAGCGCAGGGCTCCGCGCCGGGGGTGCACCCGGCCCCGGCCGTCGAGCCGGCCGACGACGGCTCAGCCGTAGGTGTCTCGGGGGCCTCGGCCCTTGACCCGGAGCCGGCCGCGTCTCCACGACGGGCCACGGGGCCCCTCGATGTCGATGGCCTGCACGGTGTCCTCGCCGAGCACCTCGTTGAGTCGGCGTACGACGTCGGGAGCCAGCAGCTTCATCTGCGTGGCCCACGCCGTGGAGTCGGTGCGTACGACGAGCCGGCCGTCCGCGAACGACTCGGGTCGGACGTGTTGGCCGACGTCGCGTCCGACGATCGCCTCCCAGCGGGAGAAGACGCCGTGCACCCGCAGCTCGGTCTCCCAGCCCTGCTCGCTGACGAAGCGGCCGAGCGTCGCGTCCATGGTCTGGGGGTCGCGGTCGTCGGGGTGTGCGCCGCTCGAGCGGCCCTCGCGGGCGGTGCGCCACCGCCGGGCGGCGTCCGTGCGGGCCGGGGACTGGCGCGAGGACTTCTTCGGCGTCCGGCCGGCCAGCCCGCGGGCGATGGAGCGGGCCAGGTCGAGCCCGGATTCGTCGTGGTCCTTCGCCGGATCGGGCACCTGACGTTCCGGGTCCTGCTCCTCAGGCGTCAACGGGAGTCACCTCCCCGTCCTGCACGTCCAAGCGCCGTCCCCGCAGCCCTTCGGGGATGTCCTCGGGCACCGCCGCGGTGACCAGCACCTGCTCGGCCCCGGAGACCAGGTCGGCGAGCTGCGCCCGGCGTCCGGTGTCGAGCTCGGCGAAGACGTCGTCGAGGATCAGCACCGGGTCGTCGCCGGTGGAGCGCAGCAGCTCGTAGGAGGCCAGCCGCATCGCCAGCGCGTAGGACCAGGACTCCCCGTGGCTGGCGTAGCCCTTCACCGGGAACTCGCCCAACGAGCACAGCAGGTCGTCGCGGTGCGGTCCGACCAGGGAGACGCCCCGGTCGAGCTCGTCGCGCCGGCGGCGGGCGAGCTCGGCGAGCATGGCCTGTTCTAGGTCGGCCGCCGGCGCCTGGTCCGCTGCCGGCACGCCCACCGAGGGGTCGAAGCTCGGCCGGTAGGTCAGCGTCGCGTCGTCGCGGCTCGCCCCGCGGGCCACCGCCTCGTAGGCCTTCCCGAGCAGCGGGTTGAGCTCCTCGACGAGCCGGCCCCGGGCCGCCATGATCTCCGCGCCGAACCGGGCCAGCCGCTCGTCCCAGACCTCCAACGTGGAGAGCATGGAGTCCGCGGCGGACCCACCGCGCATCCGTGCCGTCTTCAGGAGCGTGTTGCGCTGCTTGAGCACCCGGTCGTAGTCGCTGCGGGTCCCCGCGTACCGCGCCCCCTGGTGCAGGACGAGCAGGTCGTCGGCGAACGTGCGGCGCTCGGTCGGGTCGCCCTTGACCAGCGCGAGGTCGTCGGGCGCGAACACCACGGTGCGCACCAGCCCGAGGAGCTCACGCGCCCGCGGGAGCTGGGCACGGTTGACGCGGGCCCGGTTGGACCGGCCGGGGTTGATCTCGACCTCGAGGACCGCTCGCCGCTCGTCGCGCACCACGGCCGCACGCACCACGGCCCGGGCAGCGCCGCGGCGTACGAGCGGCAGGTCGGCGGCGACCCGGTGCGAGCGGAGGCGCGACAGGTAGTCGATCGCCTCGACGATGTTGGTCTTGCCCTGTCCGTTGCGCCCCACGAACGAGGTGACTCCCGGCTCCAGGTCGACCTCGAGGACGGCGTAGGAGCGGAAGTCGTGCAGTGACAGGTGGGCGACGTACAAGCGGTCCAGGACTCCTGTCGGCTACTTGTCAGCCGGTGAGTCGATGTCGGCGGTGGTCGGCGGGCTGCCGGCGTGCAGCGCGTGGCCGCCGAACTGGTTGCGCATCGCCGCGATGGCCTTCATCGCCGGGCTGTCGTCCTGGCGCGAGCTGAACCGGGCGAACAGCGAGGCGGCGATGACATGCATCGGAACGGCGTTGTCGATGGCGGCCTCGACCGTCCAGCGACCCTCGCCGGAGTCCTCGGCGTAGCCGCGCACCTTCTCGAGGTGGGTGTCGTCCTTGATGGCGGCGACCAGCAGGTCCAGCAGCCAGGAGCGGATCACGGTGCCCTCGCGCCAGGAGTCGAAGACGTCCGTGACGTTGTCGACGAGGTCCACCTTCTGCAGCAGCTCCCAGCCCTCGGCGTACGCCTGCATCATGGCGTACTCGATGCCGTTGTGGACCATCTTGGCGAAGTGCCCGGCGCCTGGGGTGGAGCCGGCGTGCACGAACCCGGCCTCCCCCTCGGGGCGCAGCGAGTCGAAGGCCGGCTGCACCTTGGCGACGTCCTCAGCGGAGCCACCGCACATCAGGGCGTAGCCGTTGTCGAGACCCCAGACGCCGCCGGAGACGCCGCAGTCGACGAAACCGATGCCCTTCTCGCCCAGGAAGGCGGCGTTGACCGCGTCGTCGGTCCACTTGGAGTTGCCGCCGTCGACGACGAGGTCACCGTCGGACAGCAGCTCGCGGAGCTCGTTGATCGTGTCGCGGGTGGGGTCCCCGGCGGGCACCATCACCCAGACCACCTTGGGGCTGGGCAGCCGCTCCACCATGTCGGCCAGGCTGCTCGCGTCGCTGAGCGCGGGGTTGCGGTCGAAACCGACCACCGTGTGCCCGGCCTTGCGCAGGCGGGCACGCATGTTGCCGCCCATCTTGCCGAGTCCGACGAGTCCGATGTCCATGAAGGTGTTCCCTCTCCTCGATGTCAGGCGGTCGGTGGTGCGGCGTGTGTCCTACGAGAGCAGCCGTCGCGGCATGAGCAGGTAGCGGAAGTCGGTGTCCGACTCCCCCTCGAGTGAGCCCACACCTGAGAGTACGACGGGCTTGGAGGCCTGTGTGAAGGCCAGTTCCACGAAGGGGGTCTCGATGGCGGTCAGGCCGTCGAGGAGGTACGCCGGGTTGAACCCGGTCGTGATGTCGTCGCCGGTGATGTTGGCCTCGAGGGACTCGCTGGCCATGGCCTCCTCGCCGGAGCCGGCATCGAGGGTCAGCACGTTGTCGGAGAACGCCAGCTGGACGGCGGTGTTGCGCTCCGCCACGAGCGAGACGCGCTTGACCGAGTCCACCAGGGAGGCCCGGTTGACCCGCGCGACGGTGAGGTGCTCGCTGGGGAACAGCGAGCGGACCTTCGGGAAGTCGCCGTCCAGCAGCCGGGTCGTCGTACGACGGATCCCGCCGCCGGCGTTGCCCTCGAAACCGATGATGCCCTCACCGGCCCCGCCGCCGGAGCCCGGCGTGGACAGGGCGATCGAGATCTCGCTGCCCCCGACCAGTGCCTTGGCGGTGTCGGCGAGCACCTTGGCCGGGACCAGGGCGGCAGAGTCGATGTCAGGCGCCGACGGCGACCAGGTCAGCTCACGCTGGGAGAGCCGGAAGCGGTCGGTGGCCAGCATCGCGATCGAGTCACCGTCGAGCTCGAGGCGCACGCCGGTGAGCACCGGCAGCATGTCGTCGCGACCGGCGGCGGTGACCGCCTGGGAGACGGCGTGGGCGAACACCGAGCTGCTCACGGTGCCGCGTGCCTCGGGCATCTGGGGCAGGGTCGGGTAGTCCTCGACCGGCATCGTCTGCAGGCTGAACCGAGCAGAACCACAGGTCAGCGTGACCTTGGCACCCTCGATGCTCATCTCCACCGGCTTGTTCGGCAGGCTGCGGCAGATGTCGGCCAGCAGCCGGCCGGAGACCAGGGCACGCCCCTCGTCGCTGACGTCGGCGTTCAGCGTGGCGCGCGCCGAGGTCTCGTAGTCGAAGGTGGACAGCTGCAGGCCGTCGGCCCCATCGAAGGAACCCGCCTCGATCAGCAGGCCGGCGAGCACGGGCGCGCTCGGGCGGATCGGGAGGGTGCGGGCCGTCCAGGCGACGGCGTCGGCGAGGACGTCACGTTCGACGCGGAACTTCACGGATGGTTCCTCTCCATCTGGTGCATCAGCTGTGGTGGCTCAGGGGGATGACAGGGATGTCGACGAGCAAGAAGCCGGGGGTGAGCATCCTGCCACGCTGGGCGCCCTCCACAGGCGAGCGTTGCCCCGGTTGTTGCGCGACGAGGAATCAATTGGGAATTCAGCAGTAGTAGTAGGGGCGGTGGATTCTGTGGACAACCCGTCTTCATGCAGGTCAGGGCCAGAAGTTGTGACGAGAGAGCTGTGGACGGCGGCGAGGTGAACGACAAGTTCCTGTGCTTCGCGAGACCGCCTGTGGGCGCCGTCCACCGGTTGTCCACACGTCGTCCAGAGGGAGTCCACCGGAATTGGCACCTGGAACCACACCTTGCGTCGTTGTGGCTCGGCGCCGGGGTGAGGGGTCCGCCGCGCCTCGGGTGGGGCTGCGAGACCGTCGCTCAGCCTCGCTCCGCCCGGCTCCGGGTCGACGATCCGCGGTCTCGAGCGCCTCCCTTCACGACTGCTTGGCCTGCTGCTTGATCCGGGTGGTGAGCTCGGTGACCTGGTGGAAGACGTTGCGACGCTCGGCGAGGTCCTTGCGGATGCGTCGGTCGGCGTTCATCACGGTGGTGTGGTCGCGGCCGCCGAACTGCTGGCCGATCTTGGGCAGCGAGAGCTCGGTCAGCTCACGGCACAGGTACATCGAGATCTGCCGCGCTGTCACCAGGGCGCGGGTGCGGCTTGGTCCGCACAGGTCCTCGATGCTGAAGCCGAAGTACGACGCGGTCTGCGCGATGATCAGCCCCGCGGTCACCTCGGGCTCGCCGCCCTCGGGGATGAGGTCCTTGAGCACGATCTCGGCAAGGGTCATGTCGACCTCCTGCTGGTTGATGCTCGCGAAGGCGGTCACCCGGATCAGCGCACCCTCGAGCTCGCGGATGTTGGTCTGGATCCGCGAGGCGATGAACTCCAGGACGTCCGCGGGCGCCGAGAGCCGGTCAGCGGCGGCCTTCTTGCGCAGGATCGCGATGCGGGTCTCGAGGTCGGGGGGCTGTACGTCGGTGAGGAGCCCCCACTCGAAGCGGTTGCGGAGCCGGTCCTCGAGCTGGGTGAGGCGCTTGGGCGGCCGGTCGGAGCTGATCACGATCTGCTTGTTCGCGTTGTGCAGCGTGTTGAAGGTGTGGAAGAACTCCTCCTGCGTCTGCTGCTTTCCCTCGAGGAACTGGATGTCGTCGACGAGCAGCACGTCGACGTCGCGGTAGCGACGCTGCAGCGCCGCGGTGTTGGCGTCCTTGATCGCGTTGATCACGTCGTTGGTGAACGCCTCGGAGGAGACGTAGCGGATCTTCGCGCCGGTCCACAGGTTGCGCACGTAGTGACCGATGGCGTGCAGCAGGTGGGTCTTGCCCAGCCCCGAGTCGCCGTAGACCAGGAGCGGGTTGTACGCCTTGCCCGGTGCCTCGGCCACCGCCACGGCGGCGGCGTGGGCGAAGCGGTTGGACGAACCGATGACGAAGGTCTCGAAGGAGTAGCGCGGGTTCAGCGGGCTGTCGGGGATGCCGGTCGTCAACGACGCACTCGACGTCTTTGTCGACATGTCGCTGTGTCGATGTGTCGATGGCTGGAGATGGGGGCGGGTGTCGTGCTGCGGGTAGGAACGTGTGGGTGCGTCCGCGCGGCGCTCCAGCGGCGGCGGGGTGTTCGCGGGCGGTGCCGAGGCGCCGAGGTCGCCCAGCATTCCGCCCGGCACGCCACCGGACGGCTCGGCCGAGGCTCCGCCCATCAGGGTTCCCTGTCCGGGCGCGGCACCCGTGCCGTGGGAGGAGCCCGGTCCGTTGGTCAGTCCGGGTTGGGTGGCAGGCGGTTGTTCGGAGGACTCCTGCTCCAGGGACGGGTCGACGCTGACGGCGAGGCGCACCGGCTTGCCGAGGCGTTCGCTGAGCGTGTCCTCGATGCGGGTACGCAGCCGGCCCTCGAGCTGGTTGCGGGTGAACTCGTTGGGCACGGCCACTACGGCCGTGCTCTCCGCGAGCATCAGCGGCTTGCTCGAGGTGAGCCACACGCGCTGGTTGGGTGGCAGGCTGTCCACGATGCCCGGCCACAGCACCTCGAGCTCGCTTGCCTGGCTGTTCCCGGTGTTCTGTGCTGCGTCCACGCGCCGCGCTCCCCTTCATTGGCTGTGTCGTGGCCGGTGACCGGTTGCCGAGTCTCCACACCTTTGTCCACAGGTTGTGCGATATCGAAAGAGGTCCCGGTTTGGGATTCCGCCGACGCGACTGCTGTCTGTTACGCCCGTCTTGTCCCTCTCGCCCACGGCCTCTCGATGTCACCCTCGAGTGCGTGACCGTGGGGGTCGACCCGGTGATCGCCACTCAGGGGCGGATCGGTCGTGTGGGGGACTCCCCGGACAACGGACGCTAACAACTGCGGCGCCTGTCGTTCAACCGCTGTCCACAGGCGGTGGCCCAGTTATCCCCAGGGCGCGGCGTGTCGATGGGAAAAGGTGTCCACCTCGCGTGTGAGGGTGTGAAGTTCGACGCATCACGCGTTCGGGGGCGAATCGGCCGCCGATCCGTCGAATTGACCCTGTGTCGGCGCAACGCGTACCGTTGGCAGGTCTGAACCGGCGTCGACCGGTGCCGCATGCCCATGGACAGTCCGACTCTCGTGGGTGAGCGGTGCCAGTTGACTCTCAACTGGCGATCGTCCCGCATGACACGGCCCCGGTGATCGGACTGTCAGTTCCAACCCCCTGAGTGGAGTGAGTTCGTTGAGCAAGCGCACGTTCCAGCCGAACAACCGTCGTCGGCACAAGACCCACGGCTTCCGTCTGCGGATGCGCACCCGCGCCGGCCGCGCGGTCCTGTCGGCTCGCCGGCGGAAGGGCCGCGACCGCCTCGCTGCCTGAGGCGTGAGCAGCCGGGCGTGCTTTCCCCCAGCAATCGCCTGACCTCACCTGTTCACTTCCGGGAGGTCGTGCGCCGTGGCCGGCGCTGCGGTGGACCGCTCATGGTCGTCCATCTCCTCGCGCCGCCGGACGGGCACGTCCATCCGGGGCTCCCTGAGGAACCCCGCATGGGCTTCGTGGTCTCCAAGGCCGTCGGGCCTGCGGTCACTCGGAACCTGGTCAAGCGCCGCCTGCGACACCTGGCCCGCGCGCGCACCGACGCACTGCCGGTGCGGGGCATGCTCGTGGTCCGTGCGCTCCCGGCGTCGGCTGACGCGTCGTACCACGACCTGGCGCGCGAGCTGGATCGGTGCCTGGCGAAGCTTGATGCGGCGGCACCACGCGCGGAGCGCGTGAGGTGAAGTTCCTCCTCATCGGCTTCCTGCGCGGCTATCGGTTCCTGGTCAGCCCGCTTTACGGACAGGTGTGCCGGTTCCACCCAACCTGTTCCGCCTACGCTCTGGAGGCGGTCACCGTGCACGGCAGTCTCAAGGGCACCTGGCTCGCAGCGCGACGGGTCCTGCGATGCCACCCCTGGACTCTGGGTGGGTATGACCCTGTTCCTCCACATACAAAGATGACTCGAGGAGTCTGAGTGTCCTTCTTCAGCGATATCGCCGGCTTCATCATGGAGCCGCTGTACTTCCTGATCAGCGCGGTGATGCTGGGCTTCCACAACGTCTTCGGCAAGCTCTTCGGTGACGCCTCAGGTGCCTCGTGGGCGTTGTCCATCATCGGCCTGACCATCGTCATCCGGGCCCTGCTCATCCCGCTGTTCGTCAAGCAGATCAAGTCCAGCCGCAACATGCAGCTGCTGCAGCCGAAGGTCAAGGAGCTGCAGAAGAAGTACGGCCACGACCGGGAGCGTCTCGCCCAGGAGACGATGAATCTCTACCGGGAGACCAAGACCAACCCGTTCTCCTCCTGCCTCCCGCTGATCGTCCAGATGCCGATCTTCATCGGCCTGTTCCGGCTGATCGACCAGGCGTCCAAGAACGGCTCGGGACGCGGCCTGCTGACCGACGTCCAGGCACGGCAGCTGCGGGACGCCGAGCTCTTCGGCGGGAAGATCTCCTCGACCTTCCTCAAGTCCGACGGCAACCTGACCGTGCAGCTCATCGCTGCCGCCCTGGTGCTGGCGATGACCGCCACGACCTTCCTCACCCAGCGCCAGCTGATGAGCAAGAACATGCCTGCCGACGCGCTCAGCGGCCCCTACGCCCAGCAGCAGAAGCTTCTTCTCTACGTGCTCCCGGTGGTGTTCGCCGTCGGTGGCATCGCCTTCCCCATCGGCGTACTCCTCTACTGGACGACCTCGAACCTGTGGACGATGGGCCAGCAGTTCTACGTGATCCGCAACAACCCGGCGCCGAACACCGAAGCCTTCAAGGCCAAGCAGCGCCGCGACGAGGAGAAGCGCAAGCGCAAGGGTGAGCCGCCGGTGCCTGCGGCGGACGGCACCACGATCACCGAGGTCCAGGCCGAGGCGCCCAAGCCGGTCCAGCGCCAGCAGCCGAAGAAGCTGACCCGCGAGCAGCGCAAGAAGTCCGCCGGCAAGCCCGGAGCCGCGAGCACCCCCCCGTCCGATGACCAGACGAACGATCCCCAGAACGATGAGGGAGAAGACAAGTGAGTGAGCACGTGAGCGAGACTTCCCAGACCGACGAGCACCTCGAGACCCTCGAGGACGGGCCCGACGTGACCGCCGAGGCAGCGCCGGAGGTCGCCGAGCCCACCTCGGAGCCGGCGGACTCCTCGCTTCCCGAGGAGGAGGACCTCGACGACGCGCAGGACGACGCCGACGAGACCGGTTCCGACGATGAGCAGCCCACCCGGCCGGGGCGTCGGGACCGCCTGGAGCAGGAGGGCGAGATTGCCGCGGACTATCTGGAGGAGCTGCTCGAGATCACCGACCTCGACGGCGATCTGGACATGGACGTCGAGGGTGACCGAGCGACGGTCTCGATCGTGGGCGCGAACCTCCCCCAGCTGATCGGCGAGCAGGGCGAGGTGCTCGAGGCGCTCCAGGAGCTGACGCGGCTGGCGGTCTACCGCGAGACCGGTGAGCGCTCGCGTCTGATGCTCGACGTGAGCGGACACCGCGCGGAGCGTCGTGCCGCGCTCGAGGAGCAGGCAGCGACGATCGTCGCGCAGGTGAGGGAGACCGGCGAGCGGGCCTCCCTGGAGCCGATGTCGCCGTTCGAGCGCAAGGTCGTGCACGACGTGGTCTCGGCTGCCGGTCTCGTCTCGGAGTCCGAGGGGGCGGAGCCCCGCCGCTACGTGGTCGTGCTCCCCGCGTCGTGACCCCGGTGATCGCTTCGTGAACGACCACGTTTCACGTGAAACACCCCCGGCGCCCACCAGTGCGCAGGGGGTGTTTTCACGTGCCCTCCCAAAGGCGGAGGAGTTCGCCGATCTGCTGGTCCGCGAGGCGACCGTACGGGGGCTGATCGGGCCGCGTGAGGTGCCGAGAATCTGGGAGCGGCACCTACTCAACTGCGCGGTGGTCACCGACCTGATGGCTCCCGGGAGCACGGTCTGTGACGTCGGGAGCGGCGCGGGACTCCCAGGGATTGCGCTGGCCATCCGCCGACCGGATCTGCAGGTGACTTTGGTGGAGCCTTTGCTGCGTCGCACCACGTTTCTGGACCTCGCTGTGTCCACAATGGAACTGACCAACGTGCACGTCCATCGCGGACGTGCCGAGGAGCTCCACGGTAACCAGGCCTGGGCGGAGAGGTTCGATGTGGTGACGTCGCGAGCGGTGGCCCCGATGGACAGGTTGTCGACGTGGTCTCTCCCGCTCGTGCGCCGCGGCGGGCTCTTCCTCGCCATGAAGGGCTCCTCGGCGCCTGACGAGCTGACGTCAGCGGCCCCGGTCATCCGTCGTCTGGGCGGGAGCGGGACGCGGATCGAGTCCGTCGGCGCCGAGTGGCTGACGCCACCGGTCACGGTGGTCCGGGTCGAGAAGACCGGCCACATGCGATGACGGGGTCGTCGGGGGATCGGTCGTGACCGTCCCGCGTATCGGCCCAGCGAAGCCGTGGACCGAGAGTCGGTTGAGGTTATCCACCGATCAGCGAGGGGCGCCTGAGCGTGCCCATCCACAGACAGCGGCGGGTTATCCACAGGAGCCCCCGGTTTCACGTGAAACACAGCAGCAGGACGGGACGGTGCACCAGGTGGAGACAGCAGCCAGCGCAAGTCGGCACTCCGGCGTACGAACAGCCGCGGAGATGGCCCGGGACAGTGCGAGGTACGACGAGTCGACGCCCATGGCGCGCGCCATCGAGCAGCAGTTGCTTCTACGCCAGGGACGGCGACCGGGATCCGCGCTGCCGCGGCCGGACCACACGCGCGTCATGGTCGTGGCCAACCAGAAGGGTGGCGTCGGCAAGACGACCACCGCCGTGAACATGGCCGCAGCGCTGGCCCAGCACGGTCTCCGGGTGCTGGTGATCGACCTCGACCCCCAGGGCAACGCCTCGACCGCCCTGGCGGTGGACCACCACCGGGGCACCCTCTCGTCGTACGACGTGCTGGTGGACGGCGTCCCGCTGGTCGACGTCGTGCAGCCCCATCCGGACCTGCCGAACCTGTTCGTGGCCCCGGCGACGATCGACCTGGCCGGTGCCGAGATCGAGCTGGTCAGCGTGGTCGCGCGCGAGAGCCGCCTCCGCCGTGCGATCGCTGCGCACCCACTCGTCGACGGTGGGGGTGAGGACCGCTTCGACTACGTCCTGATCGACTGCCCCCCGTCCCTGGGGCTGCTGACGCTGAACGCGCTCGTCGCGGGAGCGGAGATGCTGATCCCGATCCAGGCGGAGTACTACGCGCTCGAGGGGCTGGGCCAGTTGCTGGAGACCGTGGAGATGGTGCGCACGCACCTGAACCAGGAGCTCACCGTGAGCACCATCCTGATCACGATGTTCGACTCCCGGACCAACCTGGCTGCCGGCGTCGCCGCGGAGGTCCGTCAGCACTTCGCCGACCAGGTGCTCCGGACCTCGATCCCCCGGTCGGTGCGCGTCTCCGAGGCGCCCAGCTACGGCCAGAGCGTGATGACCTACGACCCTGGCTCGCCCGGTGCGCTCAGCTATCTCGAGGCCGCGCGGGAGATGGCCCAGAGAGGCGTCTCCTCACAGTCGGCCGCCCAGCACGACGCCCATCACGGGGCCCAGCACGACGCACCCACGACTTCTGCCACCCACAGTGACCTCGGAGGATCGCGATGAACACCAACCAGCCGGCACCGCGACGGGGACTCGGCCGCGGGCTGGGCTCCCTCATCCCGACGGGTCCGACCGAGCAGACGCGCTCGCGCTCCGGGGACACCGCATCCCCCGTCCCGGGTGGGTACGTCGGCTCACACGCAGCCGGTCCCGGGGCGCCCGGATCGGCTGCGGGCTCCCTCGACGGCCCCTCGGGCGTGGACGGCAGCGCCGGCGGCGACGGGTCCACCTCGAACGGCGCGGCTGCCGCGACGCAGCGTGCGGGCGGTGCGACCGCCACCCTCACGGAGGAGCGTCCGGCCGAGGTGCCCGGCGCCTACTTCGCCGAGCTGCCCACCACGTCGATCACCCCCAACTCCCGACAGCCACGGCAGGTCTTCGAGGAGGAGGCGATGGCCGAGCTGGTCCACTCCGTGAAGGAGGTCGGGCTGCTCCAACCGGTGGTCGTCCGCCGGACCGGTGACTCGTCGTACGAGCTGATCATGGGCGAGCGTCGATGGCGTGCCGTCCAGCAGGCCGGGCTCGACACCATCCCGGCGATCGTGCGCCAGACCGGCGACGACGACATGCTGCGCGACGCCCTCCTGGAGAACCTGCACCGCTCCGAGCTCAACCCGCTCGAGGAGGCGGCGGCGTACCGGCAGCTGCTGGACGACTTCGGGTGCACCCACGACGAGCTCGCCGGACGCATCGGTCGCAGCCGGCCGCAGATCAGCAACACGTTGCGGCTGCTGAACCTCTCTCCCGCCGTCCAGCGACGCGTCGCGGCTGGCGTCCTCAGCGCCGGGCACGCCCGCGCGTTGCTCGGTGTCACCGATTCCGCCGCCCAGGACCGGCTCGCCGGACGCGTGGTCTCCGAGGGCATCTCGGTGCGGGGCCTCGAGGAGCTGGTGTCGGTCGGTGAGCTCGGCGAAGACGACGATCAGCCGCGGGTACGGCCGGCGCGCCCGACGGCTCCTGGCCTCGCGGAGCTCGGTGACCGGCTCAGTGACCGTCTCGACACCCGGGTCAAGGTCACGCTGGGACGCAGCAAGGGCAAGGTCGCCATCGAGTTCGCCTCCCTGACCGACCTGGAGCGGATCGTGGCGGTCATCGACCCGCGCAACCGGGACGACAGGCCGATCTAGCAATGAGGCGACACGTCGGTTTGTCGACAAATCGCTAAAGCGAGATCGCTAGGTCTCTTTGTCGACAAAGCGGCTCGCGCAAGCCCTCCGGGCGACGGCCGGTCAACCGACGGCTGGGTCGCCGTCCTGGTCGGCACGCTCCTGCCGGCGTGCGGCTCGCGCGGCCTTCTCCTCCGCGTCGAGCTCGATAGCCCGCTCCGGTGTCGGCGCGGAGCCGCCGCGCGAGGCCGGCAGCCACCACGACCCGGCCGGCTGCTCCTCCTGGGGATAGGCGTCGATCGCCTCCTCGACCAGGGCCGAGAGCCGACGGTGCAGCTCCGCGGTGTCGGCCACCGTGTCCTCGCCGGAGGGATGCATCGGCTCACCCACGCGGATGCCGATGGTCTTCCCGCGGGAGAAGTCGCGCGGGTGGTCCTTGGTCATCAGCCGCTGGGTGCCCCACAGTGCCACCGGGATCAGCGGCACGCCCGCCTGGGCGGCGATCCGGGCGGCACCGGACTTGAGCTCCTTGACCTCGAAGGAGCGAGAGATCGTGGCCTCCGGGAAGATCCCGACCACCTCACCGGCCTCGAGGTAGCGCAGGGCCTCGTCCATCGAGGCCGCGCCGTCGCCCCGGTCGACGGAGATGTGGTGCATCGAACGCATCACGGGCCCCCCAATGGGGTGGTCGAACACCTCGCGCTTGGCCATGAAGCGGACCAGGCGCCCGGACGGCTGCGCGGCGAAGCCGCCGAGCACGAAGTCGATGTAGGAGACGTGGTTGAACGCGAGCAGCGCACCACCGGTGGCCGGCACGTGCTCCGTGCCGCTCGTCTGGAAGCGCAGGCCCAGCGCCCGGAAGAGCACCTTCGCGGTTCCGATGATCGGCGGATAGCTGATGTCGCGCATACGAACGTCCTCGGCAGATGGGTCGGTGAGTGGTGCTGCGGTCCGCCGATCGTCCCATGCGTGCCCAGGGACCGCCGCACCATCCGCTGGGCGACCACCTGAGCACCTGAGCACAAGGCGCCGAGACGCTCTGCGAGACTGTGCCGCATGCGCCCGATCGTCCAGAGCCGCAAGCTGCACAACGTCCGCTACGACGTACGCGGTCCGATCCTGGTCGAGGCTCACCGCCTCGAGGCCGAGGGCCACAAGATCCTCAAGCTCAACATCGGCAACCCGGCGCCGTTCGGCTTCGAGGCCCCCGAGGCGATCGTGGCCGACATCGTGCACAACCTGCCCGAGGCCCAGGGCTACTCCGACTCCCGCGGCATCTACTCCGCCCGCACGGCGGTCGCGCAGTACTACCAGTCGCACGGGCTCACCGACACCTCGGTGGAGGACGTCTACCTCGGCAACGGGGTCTCGGAGCTGATCTCGATGGTGCTGCTGGCCTACCTCGACGAGGGCAACGAGATCCTGGTGCCGGCGCCCGACTACCCGCTGTGGACCGGGGCGGTCTCGCTCTCCGGTGGTACGCCGGTGCACTACCGCTGCGACGAGGAGAACGGCTGGGACCCGGACCTGGCCGACATCGAGTCGAAGATCACCGAGAACACCAAGGGTCTGGTGATCATCAACCCGAACAACCCGACCGGCGCCGTCTACAGCGAGGGCACGGTCAAGGGCCTGGTGGACATCGCCCGCCGGCACGAGCTGGTGATCTTCAGCGACGAGATCTACGAGAAGATCCTGTTCGACGATGCGGTGCACCACCACACCGCGTCGTACGTCGGAGACGACGTCCTCTGCCTGACCTTCAGCGGGCTGTCCAAGGCCTACCGCGTGTGCGGCTACCGCGCCGGCTGGGTGATGGTCTCGGGTCCCCGGCACCTCGCCGAGGACTTCCTCGAGGGCCTCACGCTGCTGGCGAACATGCGGATGTGCCCCAACGTGCCCGCGCAGCACGCCATCCAGACCGCGCTCGGTGGGTACCAGTCGATCGAGGAGTACATCCACCCGGGTGGCCGGTTCTACGAGCAGAGCAAGACCGCCGCGAAGCTGCTCAACGAGATCCCCGGAGTGAGCTGCGTGGAGCCGCGCGGGGCGCTGTACTGCTTCCCCCGCCTGGACCCCGAGGTCTACGACATCAAGGACGACGAGCAGTTCGTCATCGACCTGCTGCGGGCGAAGAAGATCCTGGTCACGCACGGCACCGGCTTCAACTGGTTCGAGCCCGACCACTTCCGCCTCGTCACGCTGCCCGACCTGGACACGCTCACCGAGGCGATCGGGCGGATCGCGGACTTCTTGGCCACCCAGCGCTGAACCACCAGCGGCCTACGATGGCCGCATGGCACGCAAGATCGAGCGGCTGACGCTGGATCACCTGGACCAGCTCCCCGGGGGCTGTGGCCAGTGCGTCTTCTGGGAGCTCGATCCCGTACGCCGCGCCGCCGTACGCGGGCACGAGGCCGAGGAGAAGGCCGCCTGGGTCTCCACGGTGCTGCGGGAGTGGGGTTCCTGCGGTCGGGTGGCGGTGGTCGACGGGGAGGTGGTCGGCCACATGATCTGGGCGCCGCCGGTGCACGTTCCGAGCTCCCTCGGGTTCGCCACCGCACCGATCAGCTCGGATGCGGTCATCATGACCACGGCGTACGTCGCGCCCGCGCATCGCGGCGGGGGACTGGGCCGGATGATGATGCAGGGCATGGCCAAGGAGCTCGTGCAGCGTGGCGGCGTCAAGGCCGTCGAGGCGTTCGGGGACACCCGGGGCCGCAGCGGCCACTGCGTCGTGCCCGCCGACTTCCTGCTCGCCGTCGGCTTCTCCACCCTCCGCGCCCACGTCCTCCATCCGCGGATGCGGATGGATCTGCGGACGACGCTGTCGATTCGCGAGGAGCTCGAGAAGGGGCTGGGGCGGCTGCTCGCGCCCGTCAAGCGGCCCGTGCCGGGCCGGACGGGGCAGGCCACGCCGTCGTCGTCGCGGGCTGCCCAGTCCCCGCGCAGGTCCTGACCTGGCGAGGCAGCCGCCGACTGTAGCCCTGAGCCGCGTCCGGGGAGGGGGTCTCAGGGGTGGCGGAAGCTGTCCCGCAGCTCGCTGACCTGCAGGACGCCGGTGTGCGAGTCGACCTCGGGACTGAGGTAGAAGCGTTGTACCGAGACCACGATCGCCTCGGCCAGGACGTCGCGGAAGGCGGGATCCTGGAGCCGCTCGGTGTCCCCGGGGTTGGTCAGGTAGCCGGCGTCCAGGCGGATCGCAGGCATCCGGGTGCGGCGCAGGATGTCCCACGTCTTCGGATGGCACCGCAGGTCGACGAGGTCGCTGCGGGCGACGATCTCGCGCTGCACCAGCCCCGCGAAGCGCTCGCCGGCCGAGGACCAGGTCTCCTGGTGGGCGTCGCCGAAGAAGTACGCCGATACGCCGCACGCGCCGGGGTTCGCGGAGGCGTCGAGCGCCAGCGAGAGGAACAGGTCGGCGCCCGTGCGGTTGGCGAACGCGGCGCGCTCGGTCTCCTCGCCGGGGACGGCCCACCGCGGGGTGGTCAGGAAGGCCTGCACGCCCGTGGCGACGAGCCGGCCCTCCACGCGCTGGGCGAGGTCGTGCAGGATCGCGTCGGAGGTCTGGGCGTACTGCGCGGGCAGGTTGTGGCCGCGGCCGACGTCGATCACGACGATCTTGCCGCCGAGGTGGGGGCCCGCCTCGCGGATCCGCTCGTGGGCGCGCAGCGCGTTGGGGGCACCCCCTCTGACCATCGGGCTGAGCCGGGCGAGGGCCTTGAGGGTGGCCGGGCCGCAGGTGCCGTCCGGGGGGATGCCGAAGTTGCGCTGGAACTCGCGCACGCCCGCCTCGGTCTCGGGCCCGAAGTACCCGTCGAGGCGACCGACACGGAAGCCGAGGTCCAGCAGCCGGCCCTGCAGCGAGTAGACGTCGTCCCCGGCGAGAAGGTTTCCGGGCAGGTGGTTCAGGATGCGGTCCCCGAGACGCCACCGGGCCTCGTCCAGGCGGCCGAAGGTGAGGGGACCGACGACACCGTCGACGGTCAGGCCGCGCTGCTGCTGGAAGGCACGGACAGCCAGCTCGACGCGCTCGTCGTAGAGGGCCTCACCGAGGGCGTCCTCGTCGTACGCCGTCTCGGCGGCCGAGTCGCCCAGAACACCGATCCTCTGGAGAAGACCGATGATCTGGGCGACTGCGGGACCGGAGTCCCCGAGCCGGAAGACTGCGTTCACGCCGCGACTGTAGTCCTCTGACCGAGCACGTGCGCTCAGCTGATGTAGTCCGCGAGCTCCTTGAGCAGCGCAGCCTTGGGACGGGCGCCGACGATCTGCTTGACGACCTCGCCGTCCTTGTAGAGGTTGAGCGTCGGGATGCCGTTGACCCGGTAGGTGGACGGGGTGACGGGGTTCTCGTCGACGTTCATCTTCACGAACGTGACCTTCTCGCCGTGCTCGGTGGCGAGCTCGTCGAGGATGGGACCGACCTGGCGGCACGGCCCACACCACTCGGCCCAGAAGTCGACCAGGACGGGCTTGTCGGACTTCAGGACCTCGGTCTCGAAGTTGTCGTCGGTGACTGCCTGCAGGTCAGACATCTGCGCTCCTTGTGAGTTGGTTCGGGTGATCGGGTTGCCTTGAGTGAACACGTCCGCCCTGACAATTCTTCCCGTCGGTCTTCCCGTCGGGCGGTTTCACCCGTTCACCTGTGAAACAGGCACTTCCCCCCTGTTGCAACGCGGGGTAAGTGGCTGTTTACCAAGTGAACCTGAAAAACTTGTGACGCCTGAGGTCACGCACCCGCACCCACGGTGGCCGCACCGGCGGACGTGGTCAGCGAGAAGTGGAGGTCGCTGAGGTAGCGCTCGGCGTCCAGGGCGGCCGCACAACCGGTGCCGGCCGCGGTGACCGCCTGGCGGTAGTGGTGGTCCACGAGGTCGCCACAGGCGAAGACGCCGCTGACGTTGGTGCGGGTGGACGGCGAGTCGACGAGGACGTAGCCTTCGTCGTCGAGACGCACCTGGCCGTGCAGGAGCTCCGAGCGGGGGTCATGGCCGATGGCGACGAACAGGCCGGTCGCATCCAGCTCGCGGGTCTCGCCGGTCTCGGTGTCGCGCAGGGTGACCCCGGTGACCTTGTCCTCGCCGTGGATCGCGACGACCTCGGAGTTCCAGGCGAACTCGATCTTCGGGTCGGCGAAGGCGCGCTCCTGCATGATCTTGGAGGCGCGCAGCTCACCGCGGCGGTGGATCAGGGTGACCTTGGAGCCGAAGCGCGAGAGGAAGGTGGCCTCCTCGACCGCGGAGTCGCCACCGCCCACGACGGCGATGTGCTGGTCGCGGAAGAAGAACCCGTCGC
Source organism: Marmoricola sp. (assembly GCF_025965085.1). Taxonomy (GTDB): domain Bacteria; phylum Actinomycetota; class Actinomycetes; order Propionibacteriales; family Nocardioidaceae; genus Marmoricola. The sequence continues at coordinate 10,193 of NZ_JAOPXP010000041.1, read as the reverse complement.
AGGTCGCACACCAGCTGACGCCGTGTCCGGCCAGGCGGTCCTCGTCGGGGATCCCCAGCTTGCGGTAGCCCGAGCCCGTGGCGAGGATCACCGCGCGGGCCCTGAAGGTGCCCTCGGCCGTGGTGACGATCTTGGTCTCACCGGTGAGGTCGAGCCCGATGACGTCGTCGGAGACGATCTCGGCACCGAAGCGCTCGGCCTGGGCACGCATCTCGTCCATCAGCGCGGGGCCCTGGATGCCGTCACGGAACCCGGGGAAGTTCTCCACCTCGGTCGTGTTCATCAAGGCGCCACCAGCGGTGACCGAACCCTCGAACAGCAGCGGCTCCAGGGCGGCGCGAGCGGCGTACACCCCTGCCGTGTAGCCCGCAGGACCCGAGCCCACGATGATCACGTCGCGGATCTCGGTGGCGGATGAGCTGGTCTCTTCGGTCACTGCGACTCCCACACTGAAGTTCTTCTGGACTGGATGACGGACACGACGTCTGAACAGATCCTAGGCACTGCACATTCCAACCGGCGTGAGGGCGCGGTCGCGCTGGGTCAGGTGAGGGAGACGAGACGGGTGAGGTCGTCCAGGGGCAGGTCGGGTACGGCGGTCGCGGTCACGTGCATCGAGACGAGGTCGGCCCGACCGGACTGCACCGTGAGGAAGGCGGTGTCCGAGGCGTCGCGACCCGTGGAGATCCGCACCAGCGTCTCGCGGGGCGCGAGGGTGGTGGCGTCCACGGCGTACCACTGTCCGTCGATCGCCGCCTCGACGACGGCGTGGAAGTCCATCGGGGAGAGGCCGGGGGCGTAGACCGACACCAGCCGGGCCGGGACGTTGCGCGCGCGGAGCATGGCGATCACCAGGTGGGCGAAGTCACGGCACACGCCCTGGCGCAGCAGCATCGTCTGGGTGGCGCCGTCGGTGGGCCGGCTCGACCCGCTCACGTAGTAGAGCTGCGTGCCCACCCAGGAGCTCACGGCGTCCAGGAGCTCCTTGCCCTCGAGCGTGGAGAACTCGGCCCAGGCCGTCGGGCCCAGCTCGTCGGACTCGGCGTAGCGGCTCGGTCGGCGGTAGACGATGGCGTCGACGGGGTCGACCGTCGCGGGCTCGGCGTGCCCCGTCACCTCCGCGGCGTAGGTGAGCACGAGACGGCCCGGAGGGGCGGTGCCCAGGTGCAGCCTGCCCCCGTCGGCGACGGTGAGCTCCTGCACCTCGACGGGCCGACCGTCGACGGTGATCGAGAGGTGCTCCGAGGCCAGCTCGGGTCCCCGGGCGACGGCCACCGACCAGACCAGCTCGGCACTTTCGCGCACGTCCATCTCGACCTCGCAGGAGACGGACCGGGTGCGGTGGGAGACGCTCATGCCTGCAGTCTGGCGGAGGCGCCCGCTCACCCCGTACTACGGGGTGAGCGTGGCACCCGCCAAGCGATGCTCGCCGGAGCAGTCCCAGGCCTCCACGAGCCTGTGGCCGTCGCGGTCGGGGTGTACGACGAGGACGGCCGGCCGGCCGTCGTACTGCACCAGGTTGGGGACCGCCCCGTCGGTGACGACCGGTCCCCGGCACCCCGACTCCTCCAGCGCCTTGGCCGGAGGCCGCTTGGCGCCCGCCGGGGTCGGGTGCTCGGGCGTGGCGAGGGCGCTGCCCTGCTCCAGCAGGCGGCCCACGTCGGCGGCGAACGACGCGGCAGCGATCTGGGGGAGTCGCAGCGTGCCCCCGAACGACTGGCGGTTCTCTCCGTGACCACCTGCACCCGAGGACCGTGTCGTGGACGGCTGCGAAGGCGCGGACGTCGTGCTGCCGCCGGCCGTGCTGTCGGACTTGCCGGCCGGGGACGAGCCGTCGAACAGGCCCAGGTGGGCTGCTGTCACCCCGGCCACGCCCAGGACGATGACTGCGGCGGCGGAGGCTGTCAGGCGGGGCAGCCACCGGCGGCGCAGGGGTACGACGTCGGCGCCGACCGCCTCCTGCTGGTCCTCGCTGCGCTCGGCGAGGAGCCGGGCGAGCGTTTCGTCGAGCCGCGCGGCCACGTCAGGTGGCACGTTCTCGCCCTCGGGACCTGACCCCAGGCCGGCGAGCAGGGCACGGATGCGGGCCTCGGCGTCCGGCTCCTCACTCATGCCCGCTCACCTCCTCGCGGGGGTTGTCGTGCCCGTCGGCGGGTCCGGCGGTCAGGTGTCCAGGTCGACGCCCTGGTGGCGCATCTCCGGGTGGACTCGTGGGCGGGTCTCCCGGATGCGACGCACGCGAGGCGGGTGCGGTTCCCCCATCGGCCGGGTCGGCGTGGCCCGCGTCCTCGGAGCGGGGGCCGAGATCGGCCAGCAGCACCGCCAGCCGGGCGCGTCCGCGGGCACACCTGCTCTTGATCGTGCCCACCGGTACGTCGAGGATGGCGGCGGCCTCCTGGACGGACAGCCCCTCCATGTCCACCAGGACCAGGGCAGCCCTCTGGTCGGGTGGGATCTGCTCGAGCGCGGCGAGCAGCCGGTGCCGGAGGTCACCGGCCAGTGCCTGCGCCTCGGGGTCGCTGCCCTGGTTGCCGGCGGCGACCACGGACCCCCGTGCCACCTGCTCCTCGAGGTCGTCGGGCAGCGCGTCGGCGGAGCGGACCTTGGCACGACGCAGCCGGTCCAGGCAGGCGTTGACGACGATCCGGTGCAGCCAGGTCGTGACCGCGGAGTCACCACGGAAGGACTCCGCCCTGCGGAACGCGGAGATCAGCGCGTCCTGGAGCGCGTCGGCGGCGTCCTCGGTGTTGCCGGTGGTGCGCAGTGCCACCGCCCACAGGCGGTCCCGGTGCCGGGTGAACAGCACGCCGAACGCCGCCGGGTCACCCGCCACGTGTGCCCGCAGCAGCGCGACGTCGTCGGTGCCCCCGTCGTTGGTGCGCCGGTCCCCGGACCCGTCGTCCCCGGAACCGGCTGGGAAGTCCCCGGGCCCGTCGCGGGGCCCGTCGAAACCTCCCTCGACGCCAGGTGTCACGACGTGACCGTGACGTCGCTGATCTCACCCCGGTAGCCCCCCGAGACCTGGGGAAGCTTGGTCAGCCAGACCAGCACGTAGCGGGTCGTGGGGGCCGGGTCGAGGGTCACCGTCGCGCGCTCGGGGGCGTCGGCACGCGCGCCTACCTTGTCGAGCTGGTCGAGGCTGTCGGGGAATTGCGTGACTCCCGCCGTGGCGGCGTACACCTCGAAGGAGGTGGGCCGGCCCTTGAACCGGACCGTGACCGACTTCGCGGCCACGTCCTTGCCGAGGTCGACGATGAGCCCGACCCCGGCCTTGAGGCCACCGAGCCCGGGGCTGCCCCGGTAGGTGCTGGTCCTCCAGGAGGTGGCGGGATCGCCGTCGATGGCGTTGGGGGCCGTCTCGGGGTTCTCCTCCGGCGGCTGGGCGAACGGGTCGAAGTCGCGTACGTCGGCCAGCCTGACCGGCGCCCCGGCCGCCGAGGTCGCGCTGCTCGGCCCGCCCCCGGGACTGCTGCTGGTGCCAGAGGGCGTGCTGCCGTCCGTGCGGCTGCGGTTGAACGCGATCGCCGTCGCGACCACGAGGACGAGGAGCACGCCGACCACGACGGCCACCCGAAGCCAGCCGCGGCCTTCCTTGCCGGTGTGGACCTCGGCGGCCTCCTCCGGATCCTCCTCGAAGGGCCAGAAGCCGATGGCGCTGCCGGGTCCGGTGTCGGCGGGGTCGCCGTGTCCTCCCGCTCCTCCCTCGGAAGGCCCGGACGCGTGGGACCGGCCGGATCCGTGGCCCGACTGCTGGCCCGCGCGCGTCGCGGTCGGCACCCGACGCTCGGTCGACGCGAACAGCGGGCGCTCGGGAAGGTCGGGAAACGCCGCTGAAGGCGTCCGGTCGGCGGGGGCATGGAGCGGGGACAGCGAGTCGGGTGCGTCGTCGGACAGCCGGAACCCCTGGGTGGCCTCGGGGTCGTCCTGGACCGGGAGCTCGGGTGCGAACGGCGGCGCCCCGACCCTGGTGGCCTCGGGATCGTCTCCGACGCCGGCTTCCTCGCGGTGAAGGGGGGCGGCCGGCTCAGCGTGCATCGCGGCGGCGTCGACGGGAGCGGTCAGGGCGGGGTCACCGACGTAGTCCGCGAGCGCCGCCGCGATCTCCTGGGCTGTCTCGATCGGCATCGCGTGCATCGAGCCCTCCTTGTGCAGCACCCGTTCGCAGATCGCGTCGAGCGTGCGGGGTACGCCGGCCCGGACCTGGCGTGGCCGCAACGGCCGGCGCGACTCGCGCGGTGCCCGGGGCACGGCCGACCGGGCCACTCCCGGCCATCGGCCGGTCAGCGCCGCGTAGAGGATGCCGGCGAGGTTGATGACGTCCGCCTCGCGCTCGTCGAGCTCGCCGTACAACGGGTCGGGGGGCCGGGGGCGCTCCAGGGTGGCGTCGACGACGTACCCGATGAGCTTCACCGCCCCGGCGTGGGTGACCAGCACCGCCTCGGGGTTGAGCCGGCCGTGCGCCACGCCTTGGGCGTGCCCGGCAGCGATCGCCTCGGCGACCTCCCGGGCCAGCCACGCCGCACGCGAGGGCGGCAGGGTTCCCTGCTGGAGCATCAGGTCGAGGCTGACCCCGTCGCCCCACTCGTTGACCACCCAGCTGATCCCGTCCTCGTCGTCGCAGTCGAGCACCCGCAGCAGGTGCGGGTCGACGACGGTGGCCGAGACCCGGGCCGCCTCCAGCAGTGCGGAGGCGCGCGGGTCGTCACTGGCCACGGCGTGGATGGCCACGCTGCGCGCCAGGATCTGGTCCGTGGCACGCCAGAACCGGGCGCCCTCGCTCTCGGCGAGCAGGTCCTCGAGGCGGTACCGCCCGGCGAGCACGGTGCCTGGCCCTATCGAACCGGTCCCCACGGCGTCCCTCCCCGCTGTCTCGTCATCCCTGGTCACACGCCGTCGTGCCTCGCGGCCCCTCTGCTCCTCGGACACGGGCGAGTGGCCCCCGGCCCATGGTAGGTCCGGTGTGAGCGGCGGTCGCAGTGCCGACCGTCGTCACCTGCCCCTTCCGAGGCGGCGTGTGACCAGTCTCATGACGTCGGTGACCTCGGCGATCCGGAGCAGCTTCGCGAACCCGAGGAAGAGGCCGAAGAACACCGCGCCCACGACGAGCAGGTCGCAGATCGCGTGCACCTTGCTCTCGCCGGGAAGGATCTCGGTCAGGCCCTCCCGAAGCCCCCACGCGGCGGCCGTGCTGAGACCGACGGCGATCAGCAGGCGCACCAGGAAGCGCACGAGCCGTGGTCCGTCGAGACCGCCGACGCGGCGCGACAGGACCGCGTAGGACGTCACCGCTCCCACGGCGTAGGAGCACGAGTAGGCGATGACCAGGCGCGGTGCGGTCTCCGCGGGCGTCGATTCGCGTGTGAGCAGCACGGCCGCCACGATGTTGGTCAGCGCGATGGCGCACTGGATCACGAAGACCAGACGGGTCTGCTCGAGCGCGTAGAACCCGCGCAGGACCAGGTAGTGCGCGGTGAAGAGCACCAGCCCGATCCCGGAGAGAGCCAGCGACGGGGCGAAGTTCCCGAAGTCGGCCGCCGCGCCGCCGTAGCCCCAGATCACGTTCGCGATGTCGAGGGACATCACGGTGAGCAGCGCCGCCACCGGGATCACCAGCGCCCAGGCCGAGCGGAGCGTCGAGGAGACGGCGCTCCCGATCCGAGACAGCTGCCCCTCGGCGGCGTACGTCGAGAGCAGCGGCAGCATCGCGGTGGCCAACGAGACGGTGATGATCGAGTGCGGGACCATCGTGAGCAGGAAGGCGTTGGAGTAGATCGTGTAGCCGGTGCCGCCGTCGCTCCCGTCCGCGGCCCTGACCGTGCCGCTGCTGGCCAGGCGTACGACGACGGTGTAGGCGATCTGGTTGACCACCACGAACAGCACGGTCCACACGCCGAGGCGCAGGGTGTGCCCCAGACCGGTGCCGCGGAAGTCGAACCGCGGTCGGTAGGTGAAGCCCGCGGCGCGCAGGTAGGGGATCAGCACCAGCATCTGGACCACGATGCCGAGGGTCGAGCCGAGGCCGAGCAGCGCCTCGGCGCCGGAGGTGAAGCCGCCGCTGGCCTCGGCCTCGTCCGCCGGCCCGATGGTGATCAGGTAGGTGACCAGCACGAGGACCGCGACGACGTTGTTGGCGATGGGCGCCCACATCATGGGCCCGAACCGGCCGCGGGCGTTGAGCACCTGTCCGACGAGGACGAACATCCCGTAGAAGAAGACCTGGGGCAGACAGTACCGGGCGAAGTCGATCACGGACTGCAGCTGCTCCCGGCGCCCCGGGTCGAAGTAGTGCGGGTCGAGGAACAGGCGCATCAGCAGCGGGGCGGCGACGACCAGCCCGATGGTGACCACGCCGAGGAACAGGGCGGCGAGGGTCATGATCCGGTTGGTGAACGCCTCGCCCTTGTCGGCGTCGTTCCGCATCGCACGCACCAGCTGGGGGACCAGCACGGCGTTCACGACGCCGCCGGCGAGCAGGATGTAGAGCATGTTCGGCACCGTGTTGGCGATGTTGAACACATCCGCGTGCAGGCCGACGCCCAGCGCCGCGGCCAGCAGGATGCCGCGCACGAAGCCACTCAGGCGCGACACGATCGTCCCGGCGGCCATCACCGCGCTGGAGGAGAGCAGGGCCCGGGAGGTGGCGCCTGTCGACTGCTGCCGGAACTCGCTCACGTCGCCTCCCGGCGCCAGCGGTTGCTGCGGATGCGGAGCACGACGCGGCGCACGGTCATCACCGCGAGCAGGGCGCCTCCAGCGCTGATGATGTACCAGATCAGCCGCCCGACCTGGCTGGTGCGGAGGCTGAAGGTCAGCGGGGTGCCGGTCTCCTCACCCTCGTGCGTCACGGGGTAGATCGTCACGTCGTGCACGCCGACACCACTGGTGACCTGCAGCCGCAGGGTGGTGCGCTGACCCGGCTGCATGTCGACCGGGTCGGGGGTCTCGACCTTGACTTGAGGGTCGGTTCGCGCCTTCAGGCCCACGGTGATGGGCAGCCCGAGGCCGTTGACGAGGGTCACCGTGAGCGAACCGGAGCCACCCGAGAGCGTGACGAAGTCGGTGCCTGTCACCTGCACCTTGGCCATCCGGCCGCGCACGGTGTCGTCGAGCGCGAGCACCTGCCTGGCCGCGAGGTCGGGAGTGGGGCGCGCGCTGTACGACGAGGCCTGCAGCGCGGCGCCGACGAGTCGGTCGGTCGCCTCGTTGGGGGTGGTCAGCAGGTGTCTCAGGACGTCGCTCGTCCGGATCAGCGTGCGGGTGGCGGAGACGTTGCTGCCGCGGATCTCGAGGGCGAGCTGGGCCCGCCCGTGGACGAGCTGCCCGCCGTACGTCGTGCTCGCGCCGCGGGGCATCGACGCCATCCGCACCCAGGGGACCTGCAGACCGCCGAAGAAGTCCGCCTGGCGCCAGTTCGCGCCGGGGTCCCAGCTGCCGGGGACGCTCACCACGATCGGCCGGGTGGGCGCCGCACCCTTGGCCACCTCCAGGGCGGCCTCGGAGAGGATCCGCTGGCGCAGGGCGAGGGGGTCGCGGGGATCGGCAGGCGCCGGACCGCCCGTGCTCGCGCGTGCGTCGCTCATCACCATCTCCTGGCCCGACGGCAGCCGGGACAGCGGCGGGTCGGACAGTCGGCCGGCGTCGCTGAGCAGCAGGGTCGAGTCCCGGGGGACCTCTCCCAGCAGGCGGGGGTCGAAGTAGCCGCTGGGCGGTGCCACGATCTTCGGGCCCCTCAGGCCCCGAGCCGACATCTGCTTCTCGGCAAGAGCATCGGACCGGTTGATCAGGCTGGGGCGGTGACGGGCGAGGGCGGCGACGTCCGGGTCGGAGTACCCCAGGGTGAAGAGGGGATGGGACCTGGCGGTGCCCAGGAACGCGTCGAGGACGCTCCTCGCCCGCTGGCGCTGCTCCTCGCTGGGCGAGCCGGGCTCGGGAGAGGCGCTGTCGGTCGGCGAGGGGCTCCCGCTGGGCTGCCCGCCGCTGTCCCCGCCGCTGTCCCCGGTGGGGTCCCCGTTGTCGGCGCCGCCCGACCCGTTGCCGGCCCGCTGCGCCGACCTCAGCGAGAGGGGCGGGTTGCCACGGCTGAAGTCGTCGAGGGCGTCGAGGACCGCGGGGTCGACGAGCCAGGAGACGGGGGCCCTGCCTGCGGACGCACCGAAGTCCACGAGCCGGGTCAGGCGTCCGTCGGGCGCGGTGAGGGTGACCCAGCGCGTGGGGCCGTTGAGGCTGCCGTCGGCGGCGCGGCGGGCGCGTTCGCGCAGGGGCAGCACGACGGAGACCGCGACACTGCGCGTGCGTGCCTGCCGCGGGGCCACCAGCGGGATGAACGTGCGGGCCCGTCCGTCGGCGACCAGGTCCCGGCCGGCGGCGTCCGTCCCCAGGGCGTGTACGCCGATCCAGTAGACGCCGGGGTCACCGCTGATCAGGAGCGAGGTGACCGGCACGCGGAGGCTGAACGGGACCGCCCTGCCGGGGGTCAGGTCGCCGACGGCGGCGTACGTGCCCGAGTCGGTGAGCCGCTCACCCACGGCCTCGTTCGCCGGGGTGGCGGCCGCCCGGGCCAGCTCGTCGCGCGTCGTGATCGGCGTACGGGAGAGGAAGGGCGCGACGTTGATGTCCAGCCAGTCCTCCGTGGAGTCGTTGCGCACCACACCGGTGAGGGTGATGACGCCCTTGCTCGGGATCTGGGAGGGGGTCATCGAGGTCAGCTCCACGGAGAGCGGCGTCGTCTCGGCCTCGTCGGCCGCAGGGACGGCGGCGTGGACACGCGCCTCGGCGGGTCCGGCGACCGCCGTGAGGGCGACGAGGGGCCCCGCCGCGACGCTCGCCGCGACGAGAACGGCGCCCAGCGCATGGGTCGTCCAGCGGGCGCGGGTCACAGCCGGATGCTACCGAGCCGTGGGCACGGACCTTGCCTGCGCCGCCCCGGGCCGGGCGCGGCGTCACGGCCGCGGAGGCGCGCGATTAGAGTGGCTTCTCGTGTCCGAGGAGCCCCTGCTGATCAGCGACGTGCAAGCGCGCGTGGTCGCGGAGCTCGCCCGGATCTCCCCGGTCACCGAGGAGCTGGGCCGGCGGTTCTCCGAGGCCGGTGAGCAGATCGCCCTGGTCGGGGGTCCGGTCCGGGACGCCATGCTCGGGCGGCTCCAGAACGACCTCGACTTCACCACCTCGGCACGGCCCGAGGTCACCGAGCGGCTGGTCAAGGGCTGGGCGGACGCGACCTGGGACATCGGCCGGGCGTTCGGCACGATCGGCTGCCGTCGCGGCGAGTGGCAGGTCGAGATCACCACCTTCCGCTCGGAGGCCTACGACGCCGCGAGCCGCAAGCCGGAGGTGGCATACGGCGACTCGCTCGTCGGCGACCTGGCGCGCCGCGACTTCACGATCAACTCGATGGCCCTCTCGCTGCCCGAGCAGCGGCTGGAGGACCCGTTCGGGGGGATCCTGGACCTCGCCCACCGGGTGCTGCGCACCCCCGGGCCTCCCGAGGACTCCTTCTCCGACGACCCGCTGCGGATGATGCGAGCCGCCCGCTTCGCCGCCCAGCTGGGCTTCACCGTCGCTCCCGAGGTCGTGGCGGCGATGACCGACATGGCTGACCGGATCTCCATCGTCTCGGCGGAGCGGGTCCGCGACGAGCTCGTCAAGCTCGTCCTCGCCCCCGACCCGGTCACCGGCCTGCGGCTGCTCGTCGAGAGCGGCCTGGCCGCGCACGTCCTGCCCGAGCTGCCGGCCCTCGTGCTCGAGCGCGACGAGCACCACCGGCACAAGGACGTCTACGAGCACACCCTGATCGTGCTCGAGCAGTCCATCGACCTCGAGGACAGGCTGGCCGACCTGACCGGCGGCGGTCCCGACTTCGTCTCGCGCTTCGCCGCCCTGATGCACGACGTCGGCAAGCCGAAGACGCGTCGCTTCGTGGAGAACAACGTCGTCACGTTCCACCACCACGACGTCGTCGGCGCCAAGCTCACCCGCCGCCGGATGCAGGCGTTGCGGTTCCCGAAGGACCAGATCGACGCCGTGTCCCAGCTCGTCGAGCAGCACCTGCGCTTCCACGGCTACGGGTCCGGGGAGTGGACCGACTCCGCCGTACGCCGCTACGTCCGCGACGCCGGCGACCAGCTCGAGCGGCTGCACGTCCTGACGCGCGCGGACTGCACGACCCGCAACAAGCGCAAGGCCGACCAGCTGCG
>NZ_JAOPXP010000040.1 GCF_025965085.1 Marmoricola sp. | reverse complement strand
CGAGCACCTCGCGGATCAGCTCGGTGTGGGCGAGGTCCATCCAGGTGTAGTAGTGCGCGTTGAACACGATGCCCTGCATGTCGCACTCGACGTAGCGGACCCGCAGCCGGTGCACGAACGGGGTCGGAGGCGAGGTCACGGCATCAATGTACTCAGCAGAGAACGCAAGAACCCCCGGTCGAAGGACCGGGGGTTCTGCTCAATAACTGGGCCGCTCAGTTGCGGCAGTTGTCTCCGGGGATCGGCTTGATGAGGGGCCCGAGCGTGGAACACAGGGGCTTGAGCACGTCGCCGATGACACCGCCATCGCCACTATTACCCGTGGGAGGGTTGGGGGTGCCCGTGGGGTTCGGGGCAGGTGTGTTGCCGCCGGTGACACCTCCGACCACACCTCCAACGGCGCCACCGATGTCCTTGACGACGTTGCCGCCGCTGCCCGGGGTCGAGCCCCCGCCGCCCGGGGTCGAGCCCCCGCCGCCGGGGAGCGGGCCGGTGACGCCGCCGGTACCCGAGGAACCGCCGGTGCCGCCCGGACCGCTGCCCCCCGAGTTCTTGCCGCCACCGCCGCCGATGGCGCTGCCGGATCCGCTGGTGCCGTTGGCACGAGCCTTGGCCTGCTTGGCCTTGCGCTGCTTGGCGGCCTTGTAGGACCGGTCGATCGCGGAGGAGTACGACGGCGAGAAGGAGGTGCCGCCGTAGGTGCCCGAGGGGACAGCGGTGTAGTCCCCGGAGCTGTAGGACTCCATCAGCCGCAGGACGAGGTTCACGTAGTCCTGGCTGTGGTTGTAGCGGTAGACGGACGCCTCCTGGCCCTTGCGGGTGGAGAGGTTGTCCGAACCGGAGCAGAGGTAGACCGCCGTGGCCAGGGCTGCGTCGTCCATGTCCTGGGGGTCGCGCTTGCCGTCGCCGTCGGCGTCCACCTTGACGACCTGCCAGGTGGAAGGGATGAACTGCATGGGGCCGACGGCACGGTCGAAGACGGTGTCCTGGTCGAGCTGGCCCCCGTCGGTGTCGGTGATCGCCTGGGTGCCGTTCTTGCCGTTGAGGGCGATGCCGTAGATGCCGGGGGTGGACACGCCGTCCTCGGTGAGGGTGTTGCCGCCGTACCGGCCGTGGTCGGACTCGACGCGGCCGATGGCGGCGATCAGCTCCCAGGGGATGTTGCAGGACTTGTCGGCGGCGTCGATGATCTGGGCGCCGCGCTGGTAGGCGGCCAGGGCGGGGGTGGGGATGCCGTTGCTGGAGGCTCCGGCCACGACCGAGTCGGCGGAGCCCTCGGGGACGGCCGGAGCGATGACGCCGGGCACCGGGACGCTGGCCGGAGCCTCGATCGCGTCGGCCGGGACGGGGGTGCCATCAGGCAGGGCGGTGGTCTTCGCGGCGCTGTTGGCGGTGGCGCTGGAGCTGACCAGGCTGGCCGTCCACACCCCCGACAGCAGTGCGAGCGGGACGAGCGTGGCCGCCTTGCCCCTGCGTGACAACGTCCTCGTGGTCATGTGTGTGCTCTCTCCCCTGGCGAATCAGTGTGTCGCGGCCCCCGAGCCGTGCCGACACGTGCTTCAACGAGCCTTCCCCCACGTGGTCACGCGCAAACGAACTCTGTGACCCACGCCACAGACACCCTGCCCCACGTCGGTCCGGGCCGCCGATCGGGACGTCTCACGCTATGTCTGGACTCGTTCTGTTGAAGGGTTTATCAAGATTTCAGGTCTCGCGCCATGAGGTGACCAACAGCCGGTTCGCCCCACTCATGGGTGGTCGGGGAGAATGCCTGTGTGTCAGAGACCGTCAGCTCCTCCCAGGCCCGGCTCACGACCAGATCACGTGACTGGTTCGAGCGCGCCACCCGCGTCACGCCCGGCGGCGTGAACTCGCCCGTGCGCGCGTTCAACGCCGTCGGCGGCACCCCCCGGTTCATCGAGTCCGGGTCGGGAGCGTGGCTCCGGGACGTCGACGGCAACGAGTACGTCGACCTGATCTGCTCGTGGGGTCCGCTGCTGCTCGGCCACGCCCACCCCGACGTCCAGGCAGCGGTCGTCGAGGCGGTGGGACGCGGCACGTCGTACGGCACGCCCACCCGCCCCGAGGTGGAGCTCGCCGAGGAGATCGTCGCGCGCACCCCGGTGGAGAAGGTCCGGTTCGTCTCCTCCGGGACCGAGGCCACCATGTCGGCCATCCGGCTCGCCCGCGGGTTCACCGGTCGCGAGCTCGTGGTGAAGTTCGCCGGCTGCTACCACGGGCACGTCGACTCGCTGCTGGCCGAGGCCGGCTCGGGCCTGGCCACCTTCCGAGACGACCCGTCCCTCGACTCCGCGGAGCACGCCCATCGCATCGAGGGTGCGGTCCCCGGGACCCCCGGCGTCCCCGCTGCCTCCACCGCGGCGACGCTGGTGCTGCCCTACAACGACCGCGAGGCCGTCGAGGCCGCGTTCGCCGAGCGCGGGTCCGAGATCGCGTGCCTGATCACGGAGGCATCGCCCGGCAACATGGGCGTCGTCCCGCCGGAGCCCGGCTTCAACCAGTTCCTCTCGGAGACCTGCGCCAGGCACGGAGCACTGTTCGTGTCCGACGAGGTGATGACCGGCTTCAGGGTGTCCCGCAGCGGTCAGTGGGGGCGCGACGGCGCGGTCGAGGACTGGCGTCCCGACCTGCTCACCTTCGGCAAGGTCATGGGGGGTGGGTTCCCGGCGGCGGCGTTCGGCGGCCGCGCCGACGTCATGGGGATGCTCTCGCCCGAGGGTCCCGTCTACCAGGCCGGCACGCTCTCGGGGAACCCGGTCGCGACGACCGCCGGGCTGGTCACGCTGAGGCTCGCGACCGACGAGGTCTACGCCCACATCGACGAGTCGGCCAGGACGCTGTCGGCCGCGGTCGGCGAGGCGCTGACCCGGGCCGGCGTACCGCACGTCGTGCAGGCGGGCGGCAACATGTTCAGCGTCTTCCTCGGCCTCGAGGGCGACGCGGTCCGCGACTACGCGGAGGCGTCCCGCCAAGACGTCGGGGCCTACCGCGCGTTCTTCCACTCGATGCTGGACCAGGGCGTCTACCTGCCGCCCAGCGCCTACGAGGCATGGTTTCTCTCCTCCGCCCACGACGACCGCGCGCTGCAGCACGTGATCGCCGCGCTCCCCGCGGCTGCCCGGGCGGCGGCACAGGTCTCGACCAGCCCCCACGACGGGAGTGCCGACAAGTGAAGACGATCGTGCACCTGCTGCGGCACGGAGAGGTGCACAACCCGACGGGGATCCTCTACGGCCGCTCCACCGGCTACCACCTCTCCGAGCGCGGCCGCGCGATGGCCGAGCGGGTCGCCGACCGCATCGGTGACCGCGACATCACCCACATCGTGTCCTCTCCTCTCGAGCGGGCGCAGGAGACGGCCGCGCCGCTCGCCGCCGCCCGCGGACTCACGGTGCGCCTCGACGACCGCGTGATCGAGTCCGGCAACATCTTCGAGGGCAGCCCCTTCCGGCTGCGGGAGTCGATCCTGCGCCGGCCGAAGGTCTGGAAGAAGATGCTCAACCCGCTCCGGCCGTCGTGGGGGGAGCCCTACAAGGAGGTCGTCTCGCGGATGTGGGCCGCCATCGAGGAGGCTCGCGACGCCGCCGCCGGGCACGAGGCGGTGATCGTCTCCCACCAGCTGCCGATCTGGATCACCCGGCTCAAGGTCGAGGGGCGCAGCTTCCTGCACGACCCGCGCAAGCGTCACTGCACGCTGGCCAGCGTCACCTCGCTCACGTTCGAGGACGACAGGCTGGTGAGCGTGGGCTACTCCGAGCCGGCTGGCGACCTGATCCCGGTCGCGGACCGCAACGCCCCCTTCTCCGCGGGAGGCGCCGATGACGAGCACAAGCCGCCGTCCTGACGTGCGATCTCCCCTCCGGCTCCTGCTCGCCGTGCTGCTCGTCGGTGCGGTCACGTCCGCCTGCGGCGGGGGTACCAGCACCGGCGACAAGGGGTACGTCGACGGCCAGGGGATCGTCACCCGGCTCACCGCCGACGAGCGCAAGGTCCCGGGCGACGTCTCCGGCACCACGCTCACGGGTGAAGAGCTCTCCTTGAAGCAGTACGCCGGGAAGGTCGTCGTGCTCAACGTCTGGGGGTCCTGGTGCGCCGAGTGCCGCCAGGAGGCCCGCTCCCTGGCCGGGGCCGCCCGTGAGCTCGCCCAGGACGGCGTCGTGTTCGTCGGGGTGAACACCAAGGACTCCAGCCCCGACCAGGGCCTGGCCTTCGAGAAGCGCTACGACGTGCCCTACCCGTCGTTCTACGACCCGTCGGGGCGCACCCTGCTCGCCTTCCACGGCACCCTGATCCCGAGTGCGATCCCGAGCACCGTCGTGCTCGACGCGGACGGTCGGGTGGCCGCCAGCATCCAGGGGAAGATCCCGAGCCAGCAGACCCTGGTCGACCTCGTCCGGGACGTGCAGAAGTGACCCCTGAGCTCACGACCCTGGTCACCGCGCTCGACCTGGGTGACTGGCTCCGGCGTACCGCACTGGACGGCTCGTTGGTGCTGGCCGTCCCCGTGGCGATGGTCGCGGGGCTGGTCTCCTTCTTCTCCCCGTGCGTGGTGCCGTTGCTGCCGGGCTACCTCTCCTACGCCACCGGGCTCTCCGGCGCCGACCTGGCCGATGCCCGACGCGGCCGGATGCTCGCGGGGTCGCTGCTGTTCGTGCTCGGCTTCTCGTTCGTCTTCGTCTCGTTCGGAGCGCTCATCGGCGGCGTGGGCGCGTGGCTCTTCGAGTACGAACGGCCGATCACCATCGTCCTGGGCAGCATGACGGTCCTGCTCGGCCTGGTCTTCGTCGGCGTGGTCCCGTGGATGCAGCGTGACTGGCGCATCCACAAGGTCCCGTCCGTCGGCCTGGCCGCCGCGCCCCTGCTGGGCGCCCTGTTCGGGCTGGGCTGGGCGCCGTGTGTCGGGCCCACCCTGAGCGCGGTCCTGACGCTCTCGGTGAACGAGGCCTCCGCCGGCCGGGGCGCACTGCTCACCTTCGTCTACTGCCTGGGGCTCGGCCTGCCGTTCGTCGCGGCTGCCCTGGCCTACCGGCGGATGCTCGGCACCGTGAGATGGGTGCGCCGGCACCAGAGGTGGGTCACCGCCGTCGGTGGGCTGATGCTGGTCGTCGTCGGGCTGCTGCTGGTCACCGGCTGGTGGGACGTCCTCGTCGGCTGGATCCAGACCTGGTTCTTCCCCGGCTTCACGGCAGGCATCTGATGACCCACGTCCAAGCACTCGCTGTGCTCCTGCGTCACCGGGAATCGCGATGAGCGGCCCGGCGACCGGCTACGAGCCGCCCCCGCTGCGCCCCGGCGAGCTGGCGCGCTGGACGTGGCGCCAGCTCACCTCGATGCGCACGGCGCTCATCTTGCTGTTCATGCTCGCCCTCGCCTCGATCCCCGGGTCTGTGGTGCCGCAGGAGGCGGTGGACTCACTGCGGGCCTCGCAGTGGCGTGACAAGCACCCGCAGCTGACACCGGTCTACGAGAAGCTCGGGTTGTTCTCGGTCTACAACTCGATCTGGTTCTCCGCGATCTACATCCTGCTGATGATCTCGCTGGTGGGCTGCATCGTCCCGCGGCTGCTGGTGTACTGGCGCGGCCTACGACGCCGGCCGCCGGCTGCTCCGCGGCACCTGTCGCGGATGCCGCAGAGCCGCAGCTTCGAGACCGACGAGGACGCCGACGCGGTGGTCGAGCGGGCCCGCACCCTGCTGCGCAAGCGACGCTTCCGGGTGGAGGTGCGCAACGGTGCCGTGAGCTCCGAGCGCGGCTACCTGCGCGAGGCCGGCAACCTGGTCTTCCACCTCTCCGTGCTGATCGTGCTCGTCGGGTTCGCCCTCGGCGGCCTGTGGGGATTCAAGGGCGGGGTCATCGTGGTGACCAAGGACAGCTTCGCCAACACGCTGAGCCAGTACGACGACTTCCGGGCCGGTGCCCTGTTCGACCCGGCCAACCTCGACCCCTTCGAGTTCACGGTCAACGACTTCGACGTCACCTTCATCCGCGAGGGACGCGAGGCCGGGATGGCGCACAAGTTCGCCGCCGACCTCACCTACCGGACTGCGCCGTCGGCACCGGAAAGGGCGCGGAAGATCTCGGTCAACCACCCGCTGACCCTCGGCGGCACCGACGTGTTCCTGATCAGCCACGGCTACGCGCCGCACATCACCGTGCGCAACGCCGACAGGAGCATCGCCTACTCCGGTCCGGTCGTGTTCCTGCCCGAGGACAGCACGTTCCGCTCCTTCGGGGTCGTCAAGGTGCCTGATGCCAGGCAGCGGAACGGCAGCACCCAGATCGGGCTGGAGGGTGAGTTCTACCCGACGTACGCCTTCATCAAGGGGAAGAACGGAGGACCGTTCTCGGCCTTCCCGGACGCGAAGAACCCGGCGATCTCGATGATCGTCTACAAGGGCGACCTGGGTCTGGACGCCGGGGCGCCGCAGTCGGTCTACGCGCTGCAGAAGAAGGGTCTCCAGCGGGTCACGTCGGCCGACGGCAAGCCGGTGCGCCTCGACCTCGCCCTGGGGCGCAGCGCGACCCTGCCGGACGGGCTGGGGTCTGTCACCTTCGACGGGGTCAGCCGTTACGTGAAGCTGCAGGTCAGCCACACGCCGGGGCAGAAGGTCGCGCTGGCCGGAGTGGTGCTCGCGCTCGTCGGCCTGCTCGGCTCGCTGTTCATCCGGCCCCGCCGGATCTGGGTCCGGGCTCGTCGCGAGGGTGGGCGTACGCTCGTCGAGGTCGCCGGGCTGGACCGCAGTGCCGGCGGTGACCTGTCCGCGGAGATCGACGACCTGGCCGCTGCGCTCCGGCCGCCGACGTCCCCGACCGCACCTCCGGCAGGCTCCGCCCAGCTCAGCAGCACAGGCTCCACAACCTCAGGAGAGTCGTCGTGACGCACGAACAGTTCGAGGTGCTCAGCAACCAGGCAGTGGCGGCTTGTGCCGTCGTCTACTTCCTCGCGGTGCTGGCCAACTTCGCCCAGTGGGCAGCCGGGCGCAAGGTCGCGGAAGTCCCGGCGCAGGTCGAGCAGCCTGTGTCCGTGGGCGGCGGCTCCGTCGCCCCGACCGAGGCACCCGTCGCCGACGAGTCCGACCGGATGGAGCTGTTCTCCCGCGTCGGGGTCGCGCTCACCGTGGTCGCGGCCTTCCTCCAGTTCGTCGCCGTGGTCAGCCGTGGCCTCGCCTCGGACCCGGTGCGCGTGCCCTGGGGAAACATGTACGAGTTCACGCTCATCGGCACCTGGGTCGTCGTCGTCGGCTACCTGCTGCTCTACCGCCGCTACTCGCTGTCGTGGCTCTCGCCGGTGGTCACCAGCTTCGTGCTCGTGACGCTGATGATCGACGTGCTGGTCCTCTACACCCCCGTCGTGCCGCTGCGTGACGCGCTGCAGTCGCCGTGGCTGGTCATCCACGTGATCGCGGCCATCATCGCCACGGGCGCCTTCACCCTCGGTGGCATGTGCTCGGCGCTGTACCTCGTCAAGGAGCGCTGGCAGCGGCGTCAGCAGGCCGAGCGAGAGTCCGGGCAGGAGGGGCCGGGGTCCGGGCAGGAAGCGGGCGCCGCGACGGCGAGGCGCTCCGGTGGCTACCTCGCCCGGCTGCCCGAGCTCGCCGTACTCGACCGGATCGCCTACCGCACGCACGCGTTCGCGTTCCCAATCTGGACGTTCGCAGCGCTCATCGCCGGGCCGATCTGGGCCCACTACGCCTGGGGCCGGTACTGGGGCTGGGACCCCAAGGAGGTGTGGGCGTTCATCACGTGGGTGGTGTACGCCGCCTACCTGCACGCGCGCGCGACGTCGGGCTGGAAGGGTCGCTCGGCCGCGGTGGTCGCGCTGGTGGGGCTCGCGACGCTGTGGTTCAACTTCGTGGGGATCAACTTCTTCTTCGGCAGCGGGAGCATGCACTCCTACGCCGGGAAGTGACCTACCAAGACTGACGCCGACCGACCGGAATCCCGGTCGGTCGGCGTCAGTTTCACAACGTACGTTGTGAAACCGTCAACTGGCGAGCGCCTTCTCGATATCCCCGGCGATCTTCTCGGGCTTGGTCGTCGACGCGTAGCGCTTGAGCACCTTGCCGTCGCGACCGATCAGGAACTTGGTGAAGTTCCACTTGATCGTGCCGCCGAGGAGGCCGGGACGCTCCTTCTTCAGCCAGCGGAACAGCGGGTGGGTGCCGTCGCCGTTGACCTCGATCTTGGCGAACATCGGGAACGTCACGCCGTAGTTCAGGGTGCAGAAC
>NZ_JAOPXP010000030.1 GCF_025965085.1 Marmoricola sp. | reverse complement strand
GACCAGCAGACCAGCGACGGTGTCGTAGTCCTCGTGCTCGGGCAGCGCCAGGCCGGTCGCGTCCTGGACCTCGTCGGGGCGCAGCAGTCCGGACACGATCCAGGACCCGTCCGGACGACGCCGCAGCCGCGCCCCACTGCGGTCGTGCTCGTCCGCGATGTCGCCGACGATCTCCTCGACGACGTCCTCGAGGGTGACCACACCGGCGGTGCCGCCGTACTCGTCGGAGACGATCGCCATCTGGAAGCCCTCACGTCGCAGCAACGAGAGCAGGGGGTCCAGGCGCAGGGACTCGGGGACGACGGTGGCCTCGACCATGACCTCGCGGACGAGGGTGTGGGCGCGCTCGGAGCGGGGCACCGCAACTGCCTGCTTGACGTGCACCGAGCCCACGACGTTGTC
This sequence comes from Marmoricola sp., assembly GCF_025965085.1. GTDB lineage: Bacteria > Actinomycetota > Actinomycetes > Propionibacteriales > Nocardioidaceae > Marmoricola. The sequence continues at coordinate 5,683 of NZ_JAOPXP010000030.1, read as the reverse complement.
GGAGCTGCCCTTGATGACGGGGAACTTGGAGAAGCCGGTCGTCCTGGAGGCCTCGATCACCTCGCTGACCGGGTCGGTGGCGTCGACGCAGACCATCTGCACGCGCGGCGTCATGATCTCGCCGGCGGTCCGTGGGCCGAAGGCGACGGAGCGCTGCACCAGGTGGGCGGTCTCGGAGTCGAGGGTGCCCTCGCTGGCGGACCGGCCGGCGAGCGAGGCGAGCTCGTCGGACGACCGGGCCGAGCGCAGCTCCTCCTGGGGCTCGACGCCCAGCGCCCGGACCAGGGCGTTGGCGGAGCCGTTGAGCACCTTGATCGGGTAGGTCATCAGGGTGGTGAAGCCACGGATGAAGACCTGCGTACGGCGCGCCACCGGGAAGGGGATCGCGATTCCCAGCTTCTTGGGCACCAGCTCACCGAAGAGCATGGTGGCGATCGTGGCGAGGGTCAGGCCCAGGGTCACCGAGATCCCCGGCACCGCCCCCGCGGGCACTCCGGCGGTCTTCAGCGGGGACTCGAGCAGCGTGGCGATGGCGGGCTCCGCGAGGAAGCCGATGGCCAGGTTGGTCAGCGTGACACCGATCTGAGCCCCGGACAGCTGGGTGGACAGGCTGCGCAGAGCCTTCAGGACCCCCTGTGCCTGGCGGTCACCATCGCTGGCGGCCTTGTCCACCGCCGAGCGGTCGATCGCCACGAAGGAGTACTCAGCCGCCCCGAAGACGCCGCATGCAAGCACCAGGCCCACCGAGATCGCGAGCAGCAGCCATTCCATGAGCCCCATTGTGTCCGGTCCCATCCTGAGCACGGCGCGCACCCGTCTGCGCGGGCCGACCAGCAGGTGTCGTGCCACCCCGGGGACCGCTGTCGCGCTGCGGGCGTTGGACGGTCGAGGAGGTGAGGGTGGTGCGGAGATGCTCCGGTGGCGTCGTGAGCCGCTCGCCTCTGGTGCGTCCGGCCAAACAGCTGCCGCCGGGAGCCCAGCACGGACATAACCGACACGCCGGGAGCGGTTTGAGCCATTTGACTGGCACGCAGGGCCACCTTCGGTCACAATGGGCTCACAAGTTCACACGTTCATCAGAGTCATTGACGCTGCTCGCTTCAACTTTCGAGACCGCTGGGGAAGGCGTATCTCGACGCCGAAGCAAGAGGAGGTCCGTCGTGACTCGTTCAGCGACTCGTGGAGTTGTCTTCATCCACTCGGCGCCGTCCGCCTTGTGCCCGCACATCGAGTGGGCCGTGGGTGGGGTGCTGGGCATTGCCCCCCAGGTGGAGTGGACCCCTCAACCGGCCCAGTCCGGCACCTACCGCATGGAGTACTCCTGGGTCGGTGACCAGGGGACCGGCGCTGCCATCACCTCTGCCCTGCGCGGATGGAACCATCTGCGCTTCGAGGTGACCGAGGAGGCGACAACAGGCACGGAGGGTGCCCGCTTCTGTGCGACGCCCACGCTCGGCGTCTTCCACGCGGTGACCGGGCTGCACGGCGACATCATGATCCCCGAGGACCGGCTCAAGGCCGCGGTCGTGAAGGCGGCGCTGGGGGAGACCACCCTCGAGCTCGAGGTCGACAAGCTGCTCGGCAAGCCATGGGACGACGAGCTGGAGACCTTCCGGCACGCCGGCGACGGCGTCGCCGTGCGGTGGCTGCACCAGGTCGTCTGACTGCGGTCCCCGGCTCGGGACCCAAGGTCTGGCTCGGGACCCCCAGGGTCAGGGGCGAGAGAGTCGGGCGGAGAGGTGGTCCACGAGGTCACGCACGTGCACGAAGTCCTTGGCGGCCTCGTCCTTGATGTGCAGGCCGAAGTGCCGGGACGCCCCCTCGAGGATCTCCACCATGGACAGAGAGTCGATGCGGAGGTCGTCGACAAAGGTGCGGTCCAGCTGGACGGCGTCGGCCGGCCGCTCGGTGACCAGCGCGACGATCTCGGCAAGCTGGGCGAGGACGTCGGAACGGCCGACGGGACGCACTGACATGCGAGGACTCTAGCCACAAAACAGGCAAGATCCATGGTTGGGTTGGCCGTGCTGGGGTACGCAGACCGCAATGGCCGCCACAGTGCGGGGATTCGTCCTGGTCACGGTATGCCCACATTTCGCGCGCCTCATATCCCTCCAAAACCAGTTCTGGTTGACTCACGCTCTGTCCGTCACGACCACTTTCTCAGGAGTGCGCATGGAACAGGTCTTAGATGAGACCTTCGAGCTCCAGCGCATCACCATCCACGGCCACGACCGCGGGTACGTGAAGGCCGGCGAGGGGCCGGCACTGCTGCTGCTGCACGGTCTGGGCTGTGACCACACGACGTGGTTGCCGGTCATCCACGACCTGGCCAGGCACTTCACCGTGATCGCCCCCGACCTGCTCGGTCACGGGGTCAGCGCCAAGCCACGTGCGGACTACTCGGTCGGCGGTTACGCCAACGGCATGCGGGACCTGCTGACGGTGCTCAACATCGACAAGGTCACCGTGGTCGGCCACAGCTTCGGGGGTGGGATCGCGATGCAGTTCGCCTACCAGTTCCCCGAGCGCACGGAGCGGATGATCCTGGTCGCGCCCGGAGGTCTGGGCCCGGAGGTGTCCCCGTTGATCCGGGCGGTGACGCTGCCCGGGTTCCACCAGCTGATGGGCCTCGCGACCCTGCCCGGGGTGCGCCACGTCGGCAAGGCCGGCCTGCGGGCACTGTCCAGGTCCCACGTCCCGGCGGTCCGCGACCTCGCCGAGGTGGCCGAGATCTACGAGTCGTTCAAGGACCCGCGGGCGCGGGCGGCGATCCGCCACGTGGTGCGTGCGGTCGTGGACCTGCGCGGCCAGATCGTGACGATGGTCGACCGTGCCTACCTCACCCAGGCGATGCCGATGCTCGTCGTGTGGGGCACCGACGACGTGGTGATCCCGGCCAAGCACGCCGAGAACGTTGCGCGGATCGCTCCCGGGGCAGTGGTCGAGATCGTGCCCAACAGCGGCCACTTCCCGCACAAGGACCACCCGGACCGCTTCGTGAAGATCGTGCAGGACTTCATCAGGGCGACCCAGCCCGCGTCGTACCACCGCGGGCGCTGGCGCCAGTTGCTGCGCAACGGTCCCGCGGAACCGTCCAACCGCGCAGAGGCCGGCGATCCACCGCTCACTCCGGTGGCCCAGCTTCCCAAGCGGGGCGCCTGAGCCCCACCAGGGGTCCGGTGAGGGCCGAGGGCGGACCGGCGCGATGCGCGCGCCGGTCCGCCCTCACCCCTGGTGGGAGGATCAGGCGTCGCCGCCCTCCTGCTTCACGTCGGCGACGGCGGTCGGGTCGTCGATGCGGTACTTCGCGAAAGCCTCTGCGGCCGCCTCGGGCTTGAGCTCGCCCCGGTCGGCCAGCGCCCGCAACGCGGCGACCACGACGCTCTCCGCGTCCACCTGGAAGTAGCGGCGCGCAGCCGGACGGGTGTCGGCGAAGCCGAAGCCGTCGGTGCCCAGCACGTGGTAGTCGTTCGGCATCCAGTGCGAGATCTGCTGGGGTACGGCGCGCATGTAGTCGCTCACCGCGATCACCGGGCCGGGCTGGTTCTCCATCGTGCTGGTGATGTAGGGGACCCTCGCGGCCTCGTCCGGGTGGTTCAGGGTCCACTTGTCGGCCTCCACCCCGTCACGAGCGAGCTCGTTCCACGAGGTCACGGACCACAGGTCAGCCGCGACACCCCACTCGTCGGCGAGGAGCTGCTGTGCCTTCTGGATCCACGGGAACCCCACGCCCGACGCCAGCAGCTGGACGCGCGGGGCGTCACCGTTGCCGGTCACCTCGGGGGCGTCGGCGAAGTGGTAGATGCCCTTGAGCAACCCCTGCACGTCAAGGTTCTCAGGCTCCTTGGGCATGGTGATCGGCTCGTTGTAGACCGTGACGTAGAAGATGACGTCCTCACCCTTGGGGTGCTCCTCGGTCACCGTGTACATCCGCCGCAGGCCCTCCTGCATGACATAGGCGACCTCGTGTGCGAACGCGGGGTCGTAGTGCACGACGGCCGGGTTCGTCGCGGCGAGCAGCGGCGAGTGACCGTCCGCGTGCTGCAGCCCCTCGCCGGTCAGGGTGGTGCGCCCGGCGGTGGCGCCGATCAGGAAGCCGCGGGCCAGCTGGTCGGCCATGGCCCAGATCGAGTCGCCCGTGCGCTGGAACCCGAACATCGAGTAGAAGATGTAGAACGGGATCATCACCTCGCCGTGGGTGGAGTACGCCGAGCCGGCGGCGGTCGCGGAGGCCACGGCACCGGCCTCGGAGATGCCCTCGTGCAGCAGCTGGCCCTTGGCGTCCTCGCGCCACTTCAGCAGCAGCTTCCGGTCCACCGACTCGTAGCGCTGGCCGCCCGGGTTGTAGACCTTGGCGCTCGGGAACATGGAGTCCATGCCGAACGTGCGGTACTCGTCCGGAGCGATCGGCACGAGGCGCTTCCCGATCTCCTTGTCCTTCATCCAGTCGCGGAGCAGTCGCACGACCGCCATCGTGGTGGCGATCTTGGCCTTGCCCGAGCCCTGCTTGAGGTCGTCGTAGAGCTCGTCGCCGGGCACCTTCAACGGCTTCGCCCGCACCACGCGCTTGGGCAGGGAGCCCCCGAGCTGCCTACGGCGCTCCAGCATGTACTGGATCTCGGGGGAGTCCTTGCCGGGGTGGAAGAAAGGCGCGCCACCGCTGGACTCGTAGGCATCGTCGATGTCCTTGTCGCTCATCGGCAGGTAGAGCCGGTCGCGGAACTTCTTGAAGTCGGCGGTCTTGAGCTTCTTCATCTGGTGGGTGGCGTTCTTGCCCTCCAAGGACTCGATCGTCCAGCCCTTGATGGTGTGCGCCAGGATCACGGTCGGCTGCCCGACGTGCTTGGTGGCCGCGTCGAAGGCGGCGTACACCTTGCGGTAGTCGTGCCCACCGCGCGGCAGCTTCTCGATCTGACGGTCGGACATGTGCTCGACCATCTTGCGCAACCGCGGGTCGGGGCCGAAGAAGTGCTCACGGTTGTAGGCGCCGTCCTCGACCGAGTAGGTCTGGAACTGGCCGTCGGGCGTGCTGTTCATCTGGTTGACGAGGACACCGTCGACGTCGCGCGCCAGCAGGCTGTCCCACTCGCGCCCCCAGATGACCTTGATGACGTTCCAGCCGGCGCCGCGGAAGGTCGACTCCAGCTCCTGGATGATCTTGCCGTTGCCGCGCACGGGGCCGTCGAGCTGCTGCAGGTTGCAGTTGATGACCCAGGTGAGGTTGTCCAGCTCCTCGCGGGCAGCGACGCCGATGGCGCCGAGGGACTCCGGCTCGGCCATCTCGCCGTCGCCGAGGAACGCCCAGACGTGCTGGTCGGAGGTGTCCTTGATGCCGCGCCCGGACAGGTAGCGGTTGAACCGCGCCTGGTAGATCGAGTTGATCCCCGTCAGGCCCATCGAGACCGTCGGGAACTCCCAGAACTCCGGCATCAGCCGCGGGTGCGGGTAGGAGGACAGTCCCTTGCCGACCCCGTGCTGCACCTCCTGGCGGAAGTTGAGCAGCTGCTGCTCGCTCAGCCGGCCCTCGAGGAAGGCGCGCGCGTAGATGCCCGGGGAACCGTGGCCCTGGATGTAGATCTGGTCGCCGCCGCCGGGAGCGTCCTTGCCGCGGAAGAAGTGGTTGAAGCCGACCTCGTAGAGGCTCGCGGCGCTGGCGTAGGTGGCGATGTGCCCGCCGACG
>NZ_JAOPXP010000023.1 GCF_025965085.1 Marmoricola sp. | reverse complement strand
GACGTCCTGGCCCGGCTCGGCGTCCGGAACGTGTTCGGCGACCACGCCGACCGCTACCCGCGGCTGGCGAAGGACGACCCGTCCGCGGTGACCGCCGACCTGGTGGTGTTCCCGGACGAGCCGTACGCGTTCACGGCGGACGACGGTCCGGAGGCGTGGCCGCAGTGCCGGCCGGTGTTCGTCAGCGGGCGACATCTCACCTGGTACGGCCCCTCGCTGGCCGAAGCACCGGCCGTGCTGACCGCGCAGCTCACCGGCTGACTCCGCACGTCCGGTGCCAGACTGCGACCGTGGTCCTCGCCGGCGCCGTCGCGGCGCTCCACGGGGCCGCCGTCCTGTTCATGCTGACCGGCTCCCTGATCGCGCTGCGGTGGTCGCGGGCGCTGTGGCTGCACGTCCCGGTCAGCGTGGCGATCCTCGGCCTCTACCTGACCGGGTCGGACTGCCCACTGACCAGCCTGGAGCTGGCGCTGCGCGAGCGCGCCGGTGCACCGGGCTACCACGGTGGCTTCATCGGGCACTACGTCACCGAGCCACTGGGCTTCCCCATCGGGGCGACATCCACCCAGGTCGGAATCTATGTCCTCGCGTTCCTGCCGAACGTGTTCGGATACGGCGTGCTCGCGGCCCGGGAGATCCGCCGCCGGGGACTCGACCGCGCCCAATGAGCAGTTGTGGTCGGTCGATGCGGTCCCGCCGTGTCGGCGACACCAACTGTGCAGTCGACGGGAAGCGCTAGTCGAAGGAGTGCTCGGGGCCGGGGAAGGTGCCGCCGCGGACGTCGTCGGCGTACTCCTTCGCCGCCCGCAAGAGCTCGCCGCGCAGGTCGGCGTACTTCTTCACGAACTTCGGGACCCGGCCGCCGTTGAGCCCGGCCATGTCCGGCCAGACCAGCACCTGGGCGTCGCAGTCGACCCCGGCGCCGATGCCGATCGTGGGGATCGACAGCTCCTTGGTCACCTGCCCGGCAATCTCCGCCGGGACCATCTCCAGGACGACGGCGAACGCACCGGCCTCCTCCACGGCGTGGGCGTCGGCGAGCAGCTGCTCGGCGCCGGTACCGCGGCCCTGCACCCGGAAACCACCGAGGGCGTGCTCGCTCTGCGGGGTGAAGCCGATGTGCGCCATGACAGGTACGCCGCCGCGGCTGAGCAGCTCGATCTGCGGGGCCATCTCGCGGCCACCCTCGAGCTTGATCGCGTGGGCGCCGCCCTCCTTCATGAACCGGACGGCGGTGTCGTAGGCCTGCTCGGGGGAGCGCTGGTAGGAGCCGAACGGGAGGTCGCCGACGACGAGCGACCGTTTCGCCGCCCGGGCGACCGCGCGGGTCAGCGGGATCAGCTCGTCGACCGTGACGGGCAGCGAGGTCTCGTTGCCGAAGACGTTGTTGGAGGCGCTGTCCCCGACCAGGAGGACCTCGATGCCGGCCTCGTCGAAGATCTGGGCGGTGTACATGTCGTAGGCCGTCAGCATCGCGAACCGCTCGCCCCGCTGCTTCATCTCACGCAGATGCTGGGTGCGGACCCGCCTGGCGGGGGATGCGCCGGCCTGCGCTGCCGGGCTGGCGGCACCGCTTCCGTAGGGTGCGGTCTCTTCGCTCACGTCGAGCTCCTTGCGGTGTTCTCGAGGCTCCCCTGCGAAGCCCCCGGACCGACGTCCACGCTAGACCTGCGCGCACGGTCCCGGGGTGTCTCCTCGGTCACAGGATGCTCGAGGAGCGCTGAGTCCGTCGCCATGTTCGCCGGTGTCGCTTCTGCAAGACTGCACCCGTGGACTTCCCGTCGGCCTACAGCCATGGCTTCGCCCGCATCGCCGCCTGCACGGTGCCGATCGCGCTCGCCGATCCCGCCCGCAATGCGACGGCGATCCTGGGAGAGGCGCGGGCGTGCCACGACGAGGGCGTCGCGGTGGCGATCTTCCCCGAGCTGTGCCTGAGCGGCTACTCGGTCGACGACCTCTTCCTCCAGGACGTGCTGCTCGACGCCGTGCAGCGGGCGATCACCGAGCTGGTCGCGGCGAGTGTCGCGCTGCGCCCGGTCCTGGTGGTGGGTGCGCCCCTGCGCAAGGGCAACCGCGTGTTCAACTGCGCCGTCGTCATCCACCGCGGCGAGGTCCTCGGGGTCGCCCCCAAGTCGTTCCTGCCCACCTACCGCGAGTTCTACGAGGCACGCTGGTTCGCCTCCGGTGAGGACCAGTACGGCGAGCTCATCGGCGTCGCCGGGCAGGAGGTGCCGTTCGGCCCCGACCTGGTCTTCCGGGCCAGTGATGTGCCGGGCCTCGCGCTGTTCGTGGAGGTGTGCGAGGACATGTGGGTCCCGATCCCGCCCAGCGCGACCGCCGCGCTCCAAGGGGCCACCGTGCTGGCCAACATCTCGGGCTCGCCGATCACCATCGCGCGGGCCGAGGACCGGCGGCTGCTCGTGCGGTCCGCGAGTGCGCGCTGCTCGGCGGCGTACGCCTATGCGGCCGCGGGTGAGGGGGAGTCCAGCACCGACCTCGCCTGGGACGGGCAGACGATGGTCTACGAGTGCGGCCAGCTGCTGGGTGAGTCCGAGCGCTTCCCGACGGGATCGCGCCGCACCGTCGTCGACGTCGACCTGGACCGGATCCGCCAGGAACGGATGCGCCAGGGCACGTTCGACGACAACCGGCACGCCGAGCATCCGGGAGGCCGGGACTTCGTCGAGATCCCGTTCACCCTGGACCCGCCGGCGGGCGACATCGGTCTGCGACGCAAGGTGGACCGGTTCCCCTTCGTCCCCGACGACGCCGAGCGCCTGGCGCTGGACTGCTACGAGGCCTACAACATCCAGGTCTCGGGGCTCGAGCAGCGGCTGCGCGCCATCGGCCATCCCAAGGTGGTGATCGGCGTCTCCGGTGGTCTGGACTCGACGCACGCCCTGATCGTGGCCGCCAAGGCGATGGACCGCCTCGACCGCCCGCGTAGCGACATCCTGGCCTTCACGATGCCCGGCTTCGCCACGGGGGAGACGACGAAGGGCTACGCGACGCGCCTGTCCAAGGCGCTGGGCGTCAGCTTCGAGGAGCTCGACATCCGGCCGGCCGCCGAGCAGATGCTCGCTGACCTCGGTCATCCGTTCGCCTCCGGTGAGGACGTGTACGACATCACCTTCGAGAACGTGCAGGCCGGGCTCAGGACCGACTACCTCTTCCGCATCGCCAACCAACGCGGCGGGATCGTGCTGGGGACCGGCGACCTCTCCGAGCTGGCGCTGGGCTGGTGCACGTACGGCGTCGGCGACCAGATGTCGCACTACACGGTCAACTCCGGGGTGCCGAAGACCCTGATCCAGCACCTGATCCGCTGGGTGGCCGACAGCGAGCAGCTCGGTGAGCGGGGCAGCGAGGTCAACGAGCTGTTGACGGACATCGTCGGTCAGGAGATCACCCCGGAGCTGGTCCCGACGAGGGAGGGCGAGAAGCCGCAGGCGACGGAGGGGACGATCGGCCCCTACGCCCTGCACGACTTCACGCTGTTCCACGTCCTGCGCTTCGGTTTCCGGCCCAGCAAGATCGCCTTCCTCGCCGAGCACGCCTGGTCGGACGCGTCCGTCGGCGAGTGGCCCCCGAACTACCCGGTGGAGGGACGGCCCGAGTACGCCCTGGCCGACATCCGGAGCTGGCTCGAGGTGTTCCTCAGGCGGTTCTTCTCCAGCCAGTTCAAGCGGTCGGCGCTGCCCAACGGTCCGAAGGTCAGCGCCGGCGGCACCATGTCACCGCGGGGTGACTGGCGGATGCCGAGCGATGCCAGCCCTGCGGCCTGGCTGGCCGAGCTTGAGAACGTGCCCCGGAGCTGAGCCCGGTCAGCCGTCGGCTCCGGCGCCCTTCGCCGGGTCGGGGGAGAGGTGCTCGTGGATGCAGGTCCAGCCGTCCCCGTCGCGGTGCAGCACGATCGTCTCCCGCTCGAAGACCTCGTCCTCGGCGCCGTCCAGCAGACGTACCGTGTGCACGTCGTGGCTGAAGACCGCCAGGTCGGCGTACTCCTGGACGCGCTGGGCGGTGGACGCGCACGAGATCACCCGGAAGCCGGCCTCGCGCTCCCACTCGGCCCACATCGCCTCGTAGTCGCCGCGGGACTCGATGCGACCGGGGGTGTCGTGGAACAGGAACGTGGCGTCGGGGTGGAAGTGGGCGAAGTAGCGGTCGGCGTCGCTCGCCGCGAAGGCGGCCACCAGGGAGTCGGCGAACTCCATCGGGGTCATGACTGCTCCCTCGGCGCGGGCGCCATGGCGCTGAGCAGCTCGTAGGCGGTGTGAGCGGCTGCGATGCCGGTGATCTCGGCGTGGTCGTACGCCGGCGCGACCTCGACGATGTCGGCCCCCACGATGTCCAGCCCGGCCAGCCCGCGCAGGACCGCGAGCAGCTCCCGGCTGGTCATGCCGCCGGCCTCGGGCGTCCCTGTGCCGGGGGCGAAGGCCGGGTCGAGGACGTCGATGTCGATGGACAGGTAGACGGGACGGTCGCCCACGCGTGCGCGGATGCGCTCGACGACGCCGCTGGCCCCGAGCGCGTCGATCTCCGTGGCCGGCACCATCGCGAACCCCAGCTCGCGGTCGTCGACGAGGTCGCGGGCGCCGTACAGCGGGCCGCGCGTGCCGACGTGCACGCAGGCCGAGGTGTCCAGCAGCCCCTCCTCGGAGGCACGGCGGAACGGCGTCCCGTGGGTGTATGCCGCACCGAAGTAGGTGTCCCACGTGTCGAGGTGGGCGTCGAAGTGCACGACGGCGACCGGTTCCCCGGACGCCAGGGCCCGCAGCATCGGCAGCGCGACGGTGTGGTCACCGCCGAGCACGAGCAGGCGGGGCGTGCGCTCGAGCAGCGCCCGCGCGGATCGCTCGACCTGCGCCACGGCCTCGTGGAGGGAGAACGGGTTCGCTGCGATGTCACCGGCGTCGACCACCTGTTGCGCGGCGAACGGGGAGATGTGCATGGCCGGGTTGTAGGGCCGGAGCAGCCGGGAGGACGCCCGGATGTGGGCCGGGCCGAAACGGGCGCCGGGGCGGTAGGAGACCCCTGCGTCGAAGGGCACCCCCACCACGGCCAGGTCGGCATGGTCGACCTCGTCGATGCGGGGCAGCTGGGCGAAGGTCGGGGGGCCGGCGAACCGCGGCACCTGGGTGTTGTCCACCTGGCCGACGTGGCCGGCCTCGACGATGCGCGGTGGTGAGCCCCATTCGGAACCCTCCGCCGCAGGGCTGCTGGTGTCGTCAGGCATGCGGTTGTCCTTCCTTCAGTTCGTCGACCGCAGCCGCGTCGGTCTTGCGGTTGCGCAGGATCTGCCGATGCGAGGAGGCGCCGGCGTCCTCCACGACCGCGGGAACCTCCGCGTCCCGCGCGGGCACCCAGCGGGGGCCGTCGGGGCCGAACACGTAGCGCGGCTCGGGAGAGAGGAAGAGCATCGACAGGTAGATCACGGCGGCGAGCCCGATGGACACGGGCAGGCTGATGTCGACCCCGCCGGCGGCGTTGCGGAAGGGGCCCTCGATGAGCGGCGGGTAGTTCGCGAAGAGCAGACCGCCGACGGCGGCGGGGATCCAGGCGGCCATGCCGCGCCAGTTGACCCCGTTGTCGAACCAGTACGAGCCGCCCCGCATGCCGAGGTTGAACACCTGCAGGTCGGCGGCGCTGTAGTGGCCGCGTCGTACGACGTAGCCGATGGTCATGATGACCATCCAGGGCACGGTGCAGATCACGATCGCGCCGATGAAGGCGTTCACGCTGTCGATGAGGTCGAACGCGAGCCTGCCCACCAGGATGAACACGAAGGCGATCGCCCCGATGAACAGGGACGCCTGCACCCGGCTGAAGCGCGGGAAGACCGACGAGAAGTCGAGCCCGGTGCCGTAGAGCGAGGTGATGCCGGTCGAGAGACCGCCGAGAAAGGCGACGACCATGAGGAGGACGGCGTACCAGAGCGGCGAGGTGTTGATCAGCGCCACGACGTAGTCGCTCTCTCCCGAGACGATGGTCGCGGTGACGACGCCGAACAGGAATGGCACCAGGGTGGCGAACTGGGCTCCGAGCGTGGCCAGCAGCAGTGAGCGGGGCGCGGTGCGCTCCGGGATGTAGCGCGACCAGTCACCGAGGAACGCGCCGAACGAGACAGGGTTGCCCATGACGATCAGCGCGGACAGCACGAACGTCGGCCAGAAGCCGCCCAGGGCGTAGGCATCCGGACCGGGGTCGAAGGACATGTCGACCCTGCCGGCGTAGGCGAGGGCACCGAGAACGATCAGGATCGTGTTGCCCACGACGACGACCTTGTTCACCAGCAGCATGAACGCGTAGCCGTAGACGACCACGACGATCACCATCGCGCCGAGCAGGGCGTAGATGACGCCGCGGAGCAGGTCGGAGTCGGGGGTGCCGAAGAGGCGGATCATGGCGCCGACCAGCGCGTCACCGCTCACCCACACCGAGATCGAGTAGAACGAGATCGCCGTCAGCAACGAGAGGAACGAGCCGAGCACGCGGCCACGGACACCGAAGTGCGCGCCGGAGGCCACGGCGTTGTTGGTCCCGGTCAGCGGGCCGAAGAGCCCCATCGGCATCAGGAACAGCGAGCCCACCAGGACGCCCACCACGGTGGCTGCGACGGCCTGCCACAGCGAGAGCCCGAGCAGGATCGGGAACGTGCCCAGGATGACGGTGGCGAAGGTGTTGGCCCCACCGAACTGGATGCGGAAGAGGTCCAGCGGGCCGGAGTGCCGGTGGTGGGGCGGGATGGTGTCGATCCCGTGCTGCTCGACCTCGGTGGCCTTCGGGCGGGTGATCGGTACGTCGGGGGCCGAGCTGGTCATGTCTGCTCCTCATGGTCTGCCCGCGTGCGGAAGTTCCGACGAACGCTAGAACGTTGTTTACCCACATGCAATAGTTGTTGCCCATGAGAGTCCTGCGCGTCATCGACCTGTCGGTGCCGGTCGACGCGGGGACCGTCGTCTACCCCGGCGACCCGCAGCCGCGCTTCGAGGTCCACAGCACGATCGAGCGCGACGGGTTCAACCTGCTCGACGTGCACATCGGTTCCCAGTCGGGGACGCACGTGGACGCGCCGTACCACTTCGAGCCGGACGGCCTGCGTCTCGACGAGCTGCCGGTCGACCGGTTCGTCGGCCCGGGCGTGGTGGTCGACGCGACCGGCCTGCCTCCGCGGGGCGAGATCGGCTGGGAGCACGTGGCGCCGGTGGGCGACCGGCTGGGTCCGGGCACGGTCGTGCTGCTGCGCACCGGCTGGAGCGAGCACTACGGCACGCAGGCCTACTTCGAGCACCCGTTCCTCGGCGCGGAGGCGTGCGAGCGGATGCTCGACCTGGGCGTGCGCACCTTCTGCATCGACGCCATCAACATCGACGAGACCCCGGACGACGCCCACCCGGGTGTCGGCTTCCCGAGCCATCACCTCATCTCCCGGCTCGGGGGCGTCATCGGCGAGAACTTCCGGTTCGACGACCTGCCGGAGGGCGACTTCCTCGTGGCCTGCACGCCCATCCGGCTCACCGGGGCGGACGGCGGGCCGGTGCGTGCCGTTGCGATAGAACTGGCGCCATGACCTCCAGGCGGACCCGTGTGGCCCAGCCGGTCCAGGACCGTCCCGCGGTGCTGATCGGCGCCAGGCTGCGCGCCTCCCGCAAGCAGCGGTCCCTCACCCTGGACCAGGTGGCGCAGGCGGCCGGGCTGACCAAGGGCTTCGTCAGCCGTCTCGAGCGCGACGACGTGTCACCCTCGGTGGCCTCGCTGGTGGCCGTCTGCGAGGTCCTCGGCCTGCGGGTCGGTGACCTGTTCGACCCACCGGTGACCGCGGTGCTCCGGGCCGGGGAGGGCCGGCTGATCAACTTCGGTGGCCAAGGTGCGGTCGAGCGGCTGGTCACGCCCGGCACGCAGTCCTCCCTCGAGGTCATCCACTCCGTGATCGAGCCGGGGGGCAGCGGTGGGGAGGAGCTCTACGCGCTGGCGTGCGACGCCGAGTGTGCCTACGTCCTCTCGGGGACCCTCGAGGTCGTGCTCGAGACCGGGTCGGAGAGCCTGTCGGCCGGGGACGCGATGACGTTCCCGGGGAACGCCCCGCACACGTGGCGCAATCCCGGCACCGAGACCTGCGAGGTGCTGTGGATCCTCGCGCCGGCGCCCTGAGCCATGGCTGACCGACCGCGCGTCCTCGTCGTCCAGCACGAGCAGGACTGCCCGCCCGCCTGGATGGGCGACTGGCTGGTGGAGGCCGGCTGCGTGCTCGACGTGCGCCACGCGTACGCCGGTGACGACCTCCCGGCCGACCTCGCGCACCATGAGGCGCTGCTCGTCCTCGGTGGTGCGATGGGCGCCAACGACGACGCCACCCACCCGTGGCTGGGCCCCACCAGGGAGCTCGTCCGGCAGGCCGCGTGGCAGGCCGTGCCGACGCTCGGCATCTGCCTGGGACATCAGCTGGTGGCGGTGGCGCTCGGTGGTGAGTGCGGCCGCAACCCCCGTGGTGAGCAGCTCGGTCTGCTGCCGGTCGGGTGGACCGACGAGGCCTCCGGCGACGCGCTCACTCGCGGGATCCTGGCCACCACGTCCGGCGTCCACTGGAACGACGACGTGGTCCTCCGGCCCCCGGAGGGGACCGTGGTCCTCGCGCGTGCGCCGGGAGGAGAGGTCCAGGTCGCACGCTTCGCCCCGACCGTGTGGGGCGTGCAGCTGCACCCCGAGGTCGACGACCGGGTGCTCGCGACCTGGGCCGAGGACGACCGGGACCGCTACGACGAGGGTGTCCTGGACGACGTCCTGCGCCGCGTCGCGGAGGCTCGCGAACAACTCGCCGCCGGTTGGCGCCCTCTGGCACAGGCCTTGTCCGCTCTGGCCTAGGCTCCTCCACATGGGCAAGCAGGAAGACTTCGTTCTCCGCGCACTCGAAGAGCGCGACGTCCGGTTCGTCAGGTTGTGGTTCACCGACGTGCTGGGCTACCTCAAGTCGGTGTCGGTCGCCCCGGCCGAGCTGGAGAACGCGTTCTCCGAGGGCATCGGCTTCGACGGCTCTGCGATCGAGGGCTTCGCCCGCGTGACCGAGGCCGACATGCTGGCCCACCCCGACCCGGCGACTTTCCAGCTGCTGCCGTGGCGGGGTGAGGGCCCGTCCACCGCGCGGATGTTCTGCGACATCATGATGCCCGACGGCTCCCCGTCGTACGCCGACCCGCGCTACGTGCTCAAGCGCACGCTGCAGAAGGCCGCCGACAAGGGCTTCACCTTCTACACCCACCCCGAGATCGAGTTCTACCTCTTCCAGGGCCGCCCCGGCATCGGCGAGGACCCGATCCCTGTCGACCGCAGCGGCTACTTCGACCACACCGCCCAGTCGCGCGGGTCGGACTTCCGCCGCGAGGCGATCAACATGCTCGAGTCGATG
>NZ_JAOPXP010000202.1 GCF_025965085.1 Marmoricola sp. | reverse complement strand
TCGAGGTGACCGGGTGTGGTGACGAACGTGCAGTAGTGGCACCGGTCGCGGCACAGCCGGGTCACCGGGATGAACACCTTGGGCGAGTAGGTCACAGTCCCGGGGCGGCCGGCCGCGTGCAGCCCGGCGTCACGGACGCGCGCCGCGACCGCGGTCACGCGCTCGAGGTCCTCGCCGCGGGCGGCCAGCAGCACTGTCGCCTCGGCGACGTCGAGGGCGGCCCCTCGCTCGGCGCGGGCGATCGCGCGCCGGGTCTGTTGCGGGGTGGGCCGGGTCGTGGGCAGGTCGGTCATCGTTCCTCAGGCTAGCCCCGCGCCGGGTGGGGGTGAGGCAGTGGCTGGTCCATGGACGCGAGCACCTCGCGCAGCAGGTCGGGTCGGTTGGTGATGAGCCCGTCGACGCCGAGGGTCACGAGGTGCCGCATCGTTGGCTCGTTGTCCACGGTCCAGGGAATGACGCGCAGCCCGGCCGCGTGCGCCTCGGCGACCATTGCGGGCGTGAGGATGGTGTGGCTGGGCGAGATGGCGTCGAAACCCAGTGCGCTGACGGCGGCAGGGACGCTGTCCCCGAAGTCGTCGATGTCCAGGCCGGCCAGCCACGGCGAGGCACCCGGTTCGTCGACCTCGAGGGTGGCGGCGTTCACCAGGGCGTTCAGTGCCAGTCGCGGCTCGGCACCGTGGACGAGCCGCAGCACGGCCCAGTCGAAGCTCTGGACGGAGGTCCGCTCCAGCACGTCGGAGCCGAGGAGGGCGTCGAGCACGGACTCCACGAAGCGCTCGCGTGGTGCATGCTCGTCAGGGTGGATCACGTCGAACTTGGTCTCGAGGTTGAGCCCCACGTCGTACGCCGTGCGCTCGGCCAGCAGGGCCAGCAGGTCGGAGAGGGTGGGGATCGGCGCGAGGTCCGGGTGGTTGAGCGCGGTCAGCTCGGCGTACGTCAGCAGCGGGATGATGCCGCCGGCGTAGGTCCGCTCGTGGCTGAGCACGGGTACGCCGTCGGCGCTGATGTGCACATCGCACTCCAGCGTGGTCACCCCCAGGGTGAGGGCGTGACCGAACGCTTCGAGACTGTTCTCCGGTGCCAGCGCCGCACCGCCGCGGTGTGCCTGCAGGTCGAACGTCAGGACACCCATTCCTTGAGCTGGCGCACGAGCCCGGCCGGGTCGTCTGTGGCCGGAGCGACCTGGAGGTTGGTCACGCCGGACTCCCGGAAGGCCGCGATGCGCTCCTTGACGTACCCCTCGGGGCCGACGAGGTTGACCTGCTCCAGCAGGTCGAGGGGTACGGCGGCCTCGGCCTCCCTCTTCTTCCCGTCGAGGTAGAGGTCCTGGATCTCCTTGGCCTCCTTCTCGTAGCCGTACTGGGAGACGAGGTCGTTGTAGAAGTTCTTCCCGCGGGCACCCATGCCGCCGATGTACAGGGCGGTCATCGGCCGGGCGAAGTCCAGGAGGCCCTTGACGTCGTCACCCACCGCGACCATGCCCCCGGCAGCGATCTCGAGCGGACCGAGGTCGTCGCTGCGCTTGGCGCGGCCCGCGGCGAGCGCGTCGCCCCAGACCTTCGAGGCACCCTCAGGGCTGTAGAGGAACGGGAGCCAGCCGTCGGCGTACTCCGCGGCACCCTCCACCGACTTCTGACCCAGGGCGGCGATGTAGATCGGGACGCTGCTGCGCTCGGGGCGGGTCAGCATCTTCAGCGGCTTCCCCAGCCCGGTGCCCTCGCCCTGGGGCAGGGGCAGCTGGAAGGTCTTGCCGTCGTACTCGACCACCTCGCGGCGCAGGGCGGCGCGCACGATGTCGATGGCCTCCTTGGTGCGGCCGAGCGGCCTGCTGTACGGCATGCCGTGCCAGCCCTCGACCACCTGCGGACCCGAGGCGCCCAGGCCCAGGATCGCGCGGCCGCCCGAGACGTTGTCGAGCCCGGCGGCCGTCTGCGCGAGCAACGTGGGGGTGCGCGAGAAGACGTTGAGGATCGCGGCGCCGATCTCGACCGTGTCGGTCACGGCGGCGAGGTAGCCCATCAGGGTGGGGGAGTCGAAGCCGTAGGCCTCGGCCACCCAGACCGTGTCGATCCCCGCCTTCTCGAGCTCGACGACCTGGTCGGCGGCCGAGCGGGGGTTGCCGTCGTACATCAGCATGGTGGAGATCTTCATGACGCTGACGGTATTGGTGTCAGGGTTGCCGCGCCACCCGGGGGTCCCGGCGGGCCCGGATCAGGCGTCGACGGGTACGTCGGCCGCGGTGCCGCGGTTCCTCCGGGCCCGGAGGCTCCGGTGGGTTCCTTCTGGTCTAGGCGGGTGCGGGGCGCGCCAGCCCCGGGACCACCTCGGCGCCAGGGAGCAGTCCCAGCAGGCGGCCGGGTATGACGAGCTTCGAGCCCCGGATGCCGCTGCCGATGATGGCGGTCTCGATCCCGGTCGCAGCCTGGTCGACGAGGAGCCGCCACCCGGCGGGGAGGCCGACCGGGGTGATCCCGCCGTACTCCATCCCGGTCTCCGTCACGGCACGCCCGCGGTCGAGGAACGAGGCCTTGCGCACGTCGAGCGTGCGCTTGACGACGTTGTTGACATCGGCCCGGGTGTCCGCGCGTACGACGCACGCGGCCGTGCGCTCCTCGCCGTCGCGGCGGCCCATCACGACCACGCAGTTGGCACCGGACGACAGCGGGACCTCGTAGGTCTGGCTCATCGCCTCGGTGTCGGCGAAGTCGGGGTCGATCGCGGCGACGAGCACCTCAGCAGCGTGCTTCCACGCGGCGAGTGTCTCGCGAACGGGTGGGGCGAGCAGGTCAGGGTGGTCGAGAGCGGGCTGGAGCGTCAGCGTGCCGAACGTCTGCATGCCGACCACCGTAGGTGGTGCGTTCCTTCGCCGGTCATCTGCTGGTCACGCGGGGCACGCACGCTCGCTGCGTGACTGGACCACTCGTCATCGGACACCGCGGTGCCAGCGGGCACCGTCCCGAACACACCTCCCTGGCCTACCGGCACGCGTGGCGCGGTGGCGCGGACTCCGTCGAGCCCGACGTGGTGATCACGCGCGACGGCGTGCTGGTCTGCCGGCACGACCTCGACCTGGCGCTGACCACCGACGTGGCCCGGCGACCCGAGTTCGCCGACCGTCGCCGTCGGCTCGTCGTGGCCGGGCGCGAGCATCACGGGTGGTTCGTCCAGGACTTCGACCTGGCCGAGGTGCGTCAGCTCCGGGCGCGGGAGAGGTGGCCGTCGAGTCGGATGGACAGCGCGAGGTACGACGGACTGCTGGGTGTGCTCACCCTCGAGGAGCTGCTCGACCTGCGCGAGGCCGAGTCACAGCGCGCCGGGCGACGGCTGGGAGTGCACATCGAGCTGAAGCACCCGGAACTCTTCGCCGACCTCGGGATGCCGCTCGACGAGCCCCTGGTCGACCTGCTCCGCCGGCGTGGACTCACCTCCGCCCTGTCCGGGGCGGCCGTGATGTCGTTCGACCCACACATCCTGCGCCGGCTCCGCAGAGAGGTCGACACCGAGCTGGTCCAGCTCGTCGACGAGGTCGAGCCGGTCAAGCGTCGGCGCCTCCAGCGCGTCGCCACCTACGCGACCGCGGTCGGGCTGCACAAGAACCACGCCCGCCAGCGAAGTATCGCCACGGCGTTCGGATGTGGCCTCGACGTCCTCGTGTGGACCCTGCGCGAGGAGACGCCCGTCGACATCGGCCGCTTGTTCGACCTCGGTGTCGACGGTGTCCTCACCGACTTCCCCGAGCTCGCGGTCGGGGTCCGGGACCAACGTGCCGGAGCCTCGGTGGCGAGAGCCTCGTAGGACACGTGGTTGCGGGACTCTCGTCCGGGACGGGCCGCGGGGGCGCCTCCCTCGATGAGAGGCCGGAGCCCTTCCGCGACCACCGGTCAGTCGAGCGGAACTTCGCCCACCCCGTGGCGGAGCTGACCGAGGATGCGGGTCAGCAGTCGCGAGACCTGCATCTGGGTGACCCCGATGCGCGCGGCGATCTCTCGCTGCGTCAGGCCCTCGTAGAAGCGCATGTTGAGGATCTGACGGTCGCGCTCGCCGAGGGTCCGGAGCACCGGGTCGAGGACCAGCCGGGCCTCGGACGCCTGCTGCGAGGTGTCGTCGAACGGCAGCAGCTCGCCCACCGTGGTCGAGCCGTCACCGCCCGCCGGGTGGTCCAGGGAGGCCGGGACGAAGCAGCCGTCGCTCGCCAGGGCCTCGATCACCGACTCGGTGCCCTCGCCCAGGTGCACGGCGATCTCGACCGGCTGCGGCGAGCGTCCGAGCTGGTACGACAGCTCGGCCTCGGCGGAGTTGATGCGGGCCTGCAGCTCCTGGATGCGGCGAGGCGGACGGATCATCCAGCCATGGTCGCGGAAGTGCTTGCGAAGCTCACCGCGGATGGTCGGCACTGCGTAGGAGAGGAAGTCGTGACCCGTGCTCAGGTCGTACCCGTGTGTGGCCTTGGTCAGTGCCAGGGCGGCCACCTGACGCAGGTCGTCGAGAGGAATGCCCCGGGAGCGGTAGCGCGAGGCCTCGGCGTGCGCGAGATCGAGGTGCATCTCGATCACTTTCGCCATCAGGCCTCGGCGTTCCTCCTCGCTGTCGCTGGACTGCGCGAGGGAGAAGAGCTCCCGCGTGCGGTCCGAACGATCCTGCGAGGCCGTTCGCCGTCTGGAGGTAGTTGTTTCCTGGGCTGTTGCGGTCATTGCTCACCGACCTGGTAGGTCTCCCGAAGGAGACTGAATGGTGCGTGAGCGCCGGTACCCCTACAGCACTCAGGCATCAGGTCGTTGGCTTCAACGAGACACCCATCGTCGTTGACGATGCGTTTCGTCCACCTTAGCCGAGCTCTGCTCGTTCACAAGCCCCTCTTCACCTCGGGGGCGCGGCGCGGCCGGGGTCAGGACGTGTAGAGCTCCTCCAGAGCGTCGGCGTAGTTGGTGTGCACGACCCGTCGCTTGAGCTTCAACGTCGGCGTCAGCTCCGCCGACTCGGCCGTCCACTCCACCGGCAGCAGCTTCCACCGCTTCACCTGCTCGGGACGGGACAGCCGCTCGTTGGCCTTGTCGACGGCCTGGCCGACGATGCCCAGGATCTCCGGCTTCCGGGCCAGGTCGGCCAGGTCGGCGTACTCCAGCCCGAGCTTGCCGGCGACCACCGGAGCGACGTCGGGGTCGAGGGTCAGGATCGCCACGACGTAGGGCCTGCTCTCGCCGTACGCCAGTGCATGGCCGACGAGCGGGCTCTCCTTGAGGAGGTTCTCGATGTTGGACGGCGCGATGTTCTTGCCCTGCGAGGTGATGATCATCTCCTTCTTGCGGTCCACCACCTTCAAGAAGCCGTCCTCGTCGATCTCGCCGATGTCGCCCGTGTGCACCCAGCCCTCGTCGTCGACGAGCTCGGCGCTGGCCTCGGGGTTCTGGTGGTAGCCGCTGGTGTTGACAGGGCTCCGGGTCAGGATCTCGCCGTCCTCGGCGATCGCGATCTCGATGCCCGGTTGGGCGCGCCCGACCGTGCCGAGCCTGAAGTGGTCAGGGCCGCAGGCCGTCACCGATCCGGTCGTCTCGGTCATCCCGTAGATGTCGTAGATCGCGAGGCCGAGGCCGGCGAAGAAGCGGGCCGTCTCCAGGGGCATCGGTGCGGAGGCGCTGCCGGCCCACGTCACCCGGTCGAGCCCGAGCAGGCTGCGCATGGGGGTGAGCACCGCCTGGTCGGCGGCATCGAACCGGGCCCGCAGCTCGGCGGTGGTCAGGCGGCCGACCTGCAGCGACTCGACATACTCGAGGCCGGTGGCCATCGCGTCCGCCACCGCCTGCTTCTTGCTCTCGTCGGTCTCCATCGCCAGCAGACCGCCGATCCCGGTCTGGATCTTCTCCCACACGCGCGGCACGCCGAAGAAACGAGTGGGCCTGACCTCGCCGAGGGCCGCAACCAGCTGGGAGGGGTCGCCGACGAGGTGCACGCGGCCACCGGTGACCAGCGGGATGTAGATGCCGAGCACGCGCTCGGCGATGTGGGCGTAGGGCAGGTACGAGACGCCGACGCTCTCTCCCTCGAGCCCTGCCGTGCGGTTGCCGCTCTCCACCTCGAACAGCACGTTGTGGTGGCTGATCACGACGCCCTTGGGGTTCCCGGTCGTGCCGGAGGTGTAGAGGATCGTCGCCGGCTGCTCG
>NZ_JAOPXP010000158.1 GCF_025965085.1 Marmoricola sp. | reverse complement strand
CTCGTATGACGTCTCGGGGAACGTCATACGGACGGGTCGCCATCGCAGCCAGGTCGTATGACGCAACCGCGGGCGAGGAGAACGGACCCCGGACAGACGAGTGGGGCGGGACCGCGTGTGTCGGTCCCGCCCCACCTCTTCCCCCGTACCGATCGACCCGGGTCGAAGGGGATCGACGGCACGTTCTGGTCGGTCCGCCGAGGCTGTCGGCGGACCGGTCATTCTCAGCCGCGGGGTACGGCGAGCTTCTGACCCTCGGCGATCTGGGCGTCCGGCAGCGAGTTGAGCTCCTGGATGCGAAGCACCATCGATCGGATCTCGCCGGGCTCGGCGAGGTCGGCGGCGATGCCGTAGAGGGTGTCGCCGGGGCCGACCTGGATGACCCTGACCGGGGTAGGCGTGCCGGCATCGAGGGTGGCAGTGGCCCAACCGCCCATCGCCGTCATCACGGCGAGAGCGATGCCCAGGAAGGACAGGACCGCGACGAGCCGGCCCCGACGGGTCAGCCGGACACGAGCGGCGACCGGGCGCGGCCTCACCACGGCGCGGACCCTGCGGGCGGAACGGGGAGCGTCGCTGACGGGGGCCGGGATCGTTACGGGCTGGCCATAGTCGAGGTCGAAGACCGTCTCGAACTCCCTGGCCGTCCGGGCATCACGCTGGGCGGGGACCGAGCAACGAACGAGCGCGTCGAAACGGGCGTCGACCTCGGACGCGGACGAGGTCCGCGGGGTGGGAATGCTGAGTGTGCTCATCGGTCAACCTCTTTCGGGGAAGTGCCCGGCCCGAGTGGCCAGGCGATCGGTTGGCGACCCCTGCTGTTGTCTCGACCGAGTTCTATCGGCAGCCACCGACAAGTGCTGTCCGGCGACTGATCGAGCATATGTTCGATCGAACACCTGTACGACGTTAGAGCACATGTTCGAAGGTGGCAAGACCTGCATCGAACATTTGTTCGCACGATCCGTCCCTGTGGTCTTAGGCGCTCCGCGCTCGCTGAGCAGCCACAGGAAGGTGCGACACGCGGTTCGAACATGTGTTTGAAGTGACCCCTGCGACTGGACTACCTTTCCCTCATGGCGACTCGCGAACAGGACCCCCGGAAGAACACCGACTCACCGAGGAACATCTCTGCGGAGGGGCCGCCCCCTCCCGTGTCGGACGGTGGTCCCGGGCGCGGGCGCAACAACATCACCGAGATGCCGGACGCCGCGCCGGACTCCACGGGTCTCACCCCTCGCCAGCAGCGCATCCTCAACGTGTTGCGCGAGTCGATCGAGAAGCGCGGCTACCCGCCCAGCATCCGTGAGATCGGAGAGCTCGTCGGGCTCACCAGCTCCTCCAGCGTGGCCCACCAGCTGCGCGTTCTCGAGGGGAAGGGGTTCATCAAGCGCGACCCCAACCGCCCCCGTGCGCTCGAGGTCTTCATCCCCGAGCTGATGGCGGCCCGTCGTGCGATCGCCTCCGCGGACGACGCCGGCTACGACCAGACGGGGCTCGGGGACGCCATGCCCACACCCACGATGGTGCCGATGGTCGGTCGGATCGCTGCCGGTGGCCCCATCCTCGCCGAGGAGCGCGTCGAGGAGATCTTCCCGCTGCCCAGGAGCCTGGTCGGTGAGGGCACTCTCTTCCTGCTCGAGGTCTCCGGAGACTCGATGGTGGACGCCGCCATCTGCCACGGTGACTACGTCGTGATCCGCCAGCAGCCCACCGCCGAGAACGGCGAGATCGTGGCGGCGATGCTCGACGGCGAAGCCACGGTCAAGACCTTCCAGAAGAAGGACGGCAAGATCTGGCTGCTCCCCCACAACGACGCCTACAACCCGATCGACGGCACCTACGCCACCATCCTCGGCAAGGTCACCGCGGTTCTGCGACGCATGTGAGACTCCGATGCGGCCACCCCCGACTGCGACTCAGCTGCCCGCGAGCCGCTTCAGCGCCTTGCGGACAACGGCCGGGTCGTCGGTCTGCCACATCGGCGGCAGGCTGGCCCGCAGGAAGCTGCCGTAGCGGGCGGTGACGAGCCGCGGGTCCAGGCACGCCACCACACCGCGATCCGTGGTCGTGCGGATCAGGCGACCCGAGCCCTGGGCCAAGAGCAGCGCCGCATGGGTCGCGGCCACGCTCATGAAACCGTTGACGCCGGCCTTGTCCGCCGCCCGCTGGCGCGCCGACATCAGCGGGTCGTCAGGACGCGGGAACGGGATCCGGTCGATGATCACCAGCTGGCAGGTCTCGCCGGGCACGTCGAGGCCCTGCCACAGGCTGAGCGTGCCGAACAGGTTGGTGTGCGGGTCGCCGACGAACTGGCGCGCGAGCTCTGGCAGCTGGGCGTCGCCCTGGGCCAGGGTGGTCAGGTGGGGCAGCGCCTCGCGCACGTGCTCGGCCGCTGCCTCGGCCGCCCGGCGGCTCGAGAACAGCCCCAGCGTGCGGCCGTCCGCCGCGTCGACCAGCTCGGTGATCTCGTCGAGATGGGCCTGGGTCAGCCCGTCGCGACCCGGCTGGGGCAGGTGGCGGGCGACGTAGAGGATCGCCTGCTGGCCGTAGTCGAAGGGCGACCCGACGTCGAGGCCCTCCCAGGTGTTCCCACGGTCGGCCGCACTGAGCCCCAGCGAGGTGGCCACCGCGTCGAAGTCGCCCCCGAGCTTGAGCGTGGCCGAGGTGAAGATCGCGGTCTTGTCGGCGAGCAGCTTCTCGCGCATCGGCCCGGCGACCTCCAGCGGCGCGACGCAGAGATGGTTGCCGCCTCGGGTGCGGTCACGCTCGCTGATCCACAGGACGTCCTTGTCCGACCCGGCCGCCATCCGCTCCGCGGTCTTGAAGAGCTCCTGAGCCCACCCCTTGGCCTGCGTGCTGGCAGCGTCACCCCCCTGGCCCCCGCTCCCGGGCATCTCCTTGGGGAACGCGGTGACCAGCGCCCGTGCGGCGTCGCGCACGAGGGTGAGGGCGTCGTTGAGCTGCTCGGACATGTGGTCGACGCGACCCGGCGGCGTTGACTCGATCGCATCGCGCAACGCCTCGCCCGCATCGCCGAGGTCGTCGGCCTCCGAGCCCTCGACGTGGCGCGCCGCCCGGCGCGACGTGCGGTCGATCTCGGGCAGGGACAGCTCGTCGGTCGCGGCCTGGGTCACCCGCGAGACGAGCTCGTGCGCCTCGTCGATCACTGCGACGTCGTACTCCGGGATCATCGGGACGCCCTCGATGGCATCGATGGCGAGCAGTGAGTGGTTGGTGACGATCAGCTGGGAGCGCGCGGCCCGCTCCTTCGCGCGCTCGGCGAAGCACTCCGCGCCGTAGGGGCACCTGGCCGCACCGAGGCACTCGCGGTGGCTCACGCTCACCTGGCGCCAGACGCGGTCGGTGTGGCGGGGGGCGTGGTCGCGCTCGCCGGTGCCACCCTCCTTCGCCTCCTCCTCGATCCACTCACGTAGGGAGAGGACCTCGGCGCCCAGCGACCCCTCGGGCAGCTCGACCAGCGCCCCCTGGTCGTCGGGGACGCCCTCGCGGACACGGTGCAGGCAGGCGTAGTTGGAGCGGCCCTTGAGCACGGCGTACGTCCCGACCTCACCGAGCTCCTCGCTGGCCGCCTCGAACAGGGCCGGGATGTCGCGCTCGACGAGCTGGTGCTGGAGGGCGAGGGTGGCCGTCGCGACGACTACGCGGTCGTGGTGAAGCAGCGCGGGCACGAGGTAGCCCAGCGACTTGCCGGTGCCGGTGCCGGCCTGGACGAGCAGGTGCTGCCCCTGCTCCATGGACTGGGCGACGGACTCCGCCATCGCGACCTGGCCTGGTCGTTCCTGGCCGCCGAGAGCGGCCACGGCGGCGTGCAGGACCTCACGCACCCCTCGCCTGTCGACCACTGAGGTCTCGACCGGCTTCTCCACGGACTTCTCGACCACTCGAGCACCCTATGCGCTGTCTCGGACAGCCACCGTGGTGAGTGAGCCCACACCGCCCTGAGGTGTGCTCATGTAGGGGAAACGGGTAGGCAGGGTATCTATGGCCATGACCCAGAACACCTCCTCCAAGCACGTCTCGCCCTCCGCTCCGGCCAGCACGGACACCACGCAGTCCGACCACCCTGCTCTCGAGAGCCCCGTCGAGGACCACCTGGGTGGGGGCGGTCTCGACCGGGTCGTGTTCGGCATCACCGCCGCGCTCGCCGTCGGCTTCCTGGTCTGGGGGTTCGTCGACACCAGCTCGCTGGGCAGCGTCTCGTCCTCCGCGCTGGACTGGACGGTCACCTCGATGGGTTGGCTGTTCGTACTGACCGCCTCGTCGTTCGTGGTCTTCGTGATCTGGCTGGCCCTGGGCCGGTTCGGTGACATCCCGCTGGGCAACGACGACGAGAAGCCGGAGTTCTCCACCGTCTCCTGGGTCGCGATGATGTTCAGCGCCGGCATGGGCATCGGCCTGATGTTCTACGGCGTCAGCGAGCCCCTCTCGCACTTCGTCACCCCGCCACCCGGCACCGGCGGCCAGGGCGGCTCCGGAGCCGTGCAGACCGCGATGGCCACCACACTGTTCCACTGGACGCTGCACCCGTGGGCCATCTACGCGGTGGTCGGCATCGCCATCTCCTACGGCGTCTACCGCAAGGGCCGCCCGCAGCTGATCAGCGCGGCGTTCACGCCTCTGATCGGCAAGCGTCGCGCGGAGGGACCGGCCGGACGGCTCATCGACATCCTGGCCATCTTCGCCACCCTGTTCGGCTCCGCCGCGTCGCTGGGTCTGGGCGTCCTGCAGATCGGCAGCGGCCTGCAGATCGTCGGTGGCCTCGGCAAGGTCGGCAACGGCCTCCTGGTCGCGATCATCGCCGTCCTCACTGCCGCGTTCATCGCCTCGGCCATCTCCGGTGTGGAGAAGGGCATCCAGTGGCTCTCCAGGACCAACATGGTGCTGGCCATCGCCCTGGCGGGCTTCGTGTTCGTGGTCGGCCCGACGGTCTTCATCCTCGACCTGATCCCGACCGCGGTGGGTTCCTACTTCCAGGACCTGGCGCAGATGTCCGCACGTACCGAGGCCGCCGGCGGGGACGGGATGGCCAAGTGGCTCTCCGGCTGGACGGTCTTCTACTGGGCGTGGTGGCTCTCGTGGACCCCGTTCGTCGGCATGTTCATCGCCCGCATCTCCCGCGGCCGCACCATCCGTCAGTTCGTCACCGGTGTGCTGCTGGTGCCGAGCCTGGTGAGCCTGGTCTGGTTCGCGATCTTCGGCGGGGCTGCGATCCACATGCAGCAGCACGGCATCGACCTGGGTGGCCAGTCCAGTCCCGAGAGTCAGCTCTTCGGAATGCTCGACCAGCTTCCGCTGTCCATGGTGACGGGGGTCCTGGTGATGGTGCTCGTGGCGATCTTCTTCGTCTCCGGCGCCGACGCCGCCTCGATCGTGATGGGCACCCTGTCCGAGCGCGGCACCCTTCACCCGAGCAAGTGGACGGTCACCTTCTGGGGCGTCGCCACCGGCGGAGTGGCCGCGGTGATGCTGCTGATCGGCGGCGACTCGGCACTGACGGGCTTGCAGAACATCACCATCGTGGCCGCGCTGCCGTTCGTGCTCGTGATGATCGGCCTGTGCTTCGCGCTGGTGAAGGACCTCCGCGCCGACCCCCTGATGGTGCGCCGCAAGTACGCCGCCGAGGCGGTCGAGCAGGCGGTCGTGGAGGGCGTCACGCGGCACGGTGACGACTTCTCGATCTCGGTCGAGAAGTCGGACGACTCGGCGGGCTGACCGCGTCCTGTGACGGGCGTTACAGTCGCGCCCATGACACGCGATTTCACCACGGTCCTGTCCGAGCGGTCCTACCTGGAGTGCCCCCGCTGGCATGACGGTCGGCTCTGGGTGGTCGACTTCTACACCTACGAGGTGCTGTCCATGGCCGAGGACGGGTCGGACCTCCGCGTCGAGGTCAGCGTGCCGAAGCAGCCTTCGGGGCTCGGCTGGCTCCCGGACGGTCGGCTGCTCGTCGTCTCCATGCGCGACTCCACGATCCTGCGGCGCGAGGAGGCCGGCGAGCTGGTCGTGCACGCGGACCTGTCGGCGCACGTCGGCGGCCACCCGAACGACATGGTGGTCGACGACCAGGGACGTGCCTTCGTCGGCAACTTCGGCTTCGACCTGATGGGAGGTGCAGACGTGCGGTCGACCGTGCTCCTGCGCGTCGACCCCGACGGCTCGGTGACGCAGGTGGCCGACGACCTGTGGTTCCCCAATGGCAGCGTGATCACCGACGACGGCGTGCTGCTGGTCGACGAGACCTTCGGCAACCGGATCACCGCCTTCGACATCGAACCGGACGGCAGTCTGGCGAACCGTCGGGTCTGGGCGCAGTTCGGGGAGCTGCCGAGCTCGCCGGTGCTCGGCGAGGTGATCCCCGGTCTGGCGGTTGCGCCGGACGGGTGCGGGCTCGACGCCGAGGGCTGCCTGTGGCTCGCCGATGCTGTCAACGGGCGGGTGCTGCGCGTCCGCGAGGGGGGCGAGATCGTCGACGAGATCCCCGTGGGCACGGGCGTCTTCGCCTGCATGCTGGGCGGTTCGGACGGCCGCACGCTCTACCTGTGCTGCGCGCCCGACTTCGACGAGCACGCCCGCAGTGCTGCGCGAGAGGCGGAGCTGCGGGCGGTCCGGGTCGAGGTACCCCACAGCGGGCGGCCCTGACGGTCCCCCGGGTCTCGAGTCGGTCGCTGACGCTCCCTCCTCGACCACCTGGGCTGGCCCGTCGGGAGCGTCAGGCGGTCTGGGCGTACGCCGCCAGCTCGCCGGCCAGCGACTCGTTGACGCGAGCCGTGAGCAGCGTGCCGTCCGGGGTGTGCTCCAGGGAGAGCACCTCGCCGTTCTCGTGGATCCGGCTGAGCAGGTCGCCCCGGTCATAGGGCAGCAGCGCCGCGACCTCGATCTGCGGGTGCGGCAGGTCGGCCTCCACCGCCACGAGAGCCTCGGCGATCCCCTCCCCCGTGTGCGCGGAGACCACGACGGAGTGCGGCTCGCGCTGGCGGAGCCGGGCGAGCACGAGCGGGTCGGCGATGTCGGCCTTGTTGATGACGACGAGCTCGGGCACCTTGTCGGCGCCGATCTCGGCGAGCACCTCGCGCACCGCGGCCAGCTGACCCTCGGGGTCGGGGTGCGAACCGTCGACGACGTGCAGGATCAGGTCGGAGTCGGCGACCTCCTCCAGCGTGGAGCGGAACGCCTCGATCAGCTGGTGGGGCAGGTGCCGGACGAAGCCCACGGTGTCGCTCATCGTGTAGATGCGGCCGTCACTGGTCGTCGTACGCCGGGTCGTGGGGTCGAGCGTCGCGAACAGGGAGTCCTCGACGAGCACACCCGCGTCCGTCAGCCTGTTCAGCAGCGAGGACTTGCCGGCGTTGGTGTAGCCGGCGATCGCCACGCTGGGGATCTCGTGGCGACGGCGGCCCGCACGCTTGGTGTCGCGTGTGGTCTTCATGTGCCTGAGCTCCTGGCGGAGCTTGGCGATCCTGGTGTTGATGCGGCGACGATCGGTCTCGATCTTGGTCTCACCGGGACCACGGCCACCGATGCCCGCACCGCCCGCGACCCGGCCACCGGCCTGGCGGGAGAGGTTGCCACCCCAGCCGCGGAGGCGCTGCTTCATGTAGTTGAGCTGGGCCAGCTCGACCTGCGCCTGGCCCTCTTTGCTCTTCGCGTGCTGGGCGAAGATGTCGAGGATCAGGGCGGTGCGGTCGACGACCTTGACCTTGACCTTGTCCTCGAGGTTGCGCAGCTGGCTGGGGGCGAGCTCGCCGTCGAGGATGACGGTGTCGGCGCCGGTGGCGCGGACGATCTCGGCGAGGCCCTCGACCTTGCCCCGCCCGATGTAGGTGGCGGGGTCGGGGCTGTCGCGGCGCTGGTAGAGCGCGTCGAGCACCTCCGAGCCCGCGGTCTCGGCGAGCAGCGCGAGCTCGGTCATGGAGTTCTCGGCGTCCTCGACCGTGCCGCTGGTCCACACGCCGACGAGGATGACCCGCTCGAGCCGGAGCTGGCGGTACTCGACCTCGGAGATGTCCTCGAGCTCGGTGGAGAGACCAGCGACGCGCCGCAGCGAATGGCGAGCTGCGAGGTCCATCTCACCGCTGGTCGTGTCGGCCTCGTCGGGCCACTCGGGACCCGTGTCCGGCGCTCCGGAGGCGTCGTGACCTGCGTCGTCGGTCGGGGCGTCGTCCCAATCAGCCGTCTCGGCGAGCTCCTGGGCGAGGTCGAATTCTCTGGGTGCGTTCGTCATACGTGCTCAAGGCTATGCCGCCGCGCAAGCTGTTTCGCCAAAGGCCTCGTTGACGGACTCCCCGCACGCGAGACTGTGCTCATGCGATCCGTCCGTATATATCCGCTTATTGGATGTTTGACCGTTTACCTCGTGACGGTGGCCCTCGAACGCCTCGCGCTCCCCGACGACAGCGGCCTGGCCTTCTTCTGGCCGGCGGCCGGCGTCGCTGCCCTGTGGATGCTCAGCGGTCGAACGCGACGACGAGTGGTGCTGGACGGCGCCCTGCTGGTCGTCGGCACCACCGTGCTGGACGTGCTGCTGGGGGTGCACCCGGTGGCCGCCGCGCTCTACGGACTGACGAACCTGGTCGTGGGCCTCACGGTCCGGCTCACGAGCTCGCTCCTCGACGGACAGCCGTTCTGGAGCTCGTTGCCGAGGCGGCTCGCCGGAGCTCGCGAGCTCTGGGCCCTGGGCGCCGCTGCACTGGCGGCTGCGCTGACCGGCGCCGTACCCGGCCTGCTGGCCGTTCTGGTCGACACCGGCAACCTGACCTGGGGTGCGACGGCGGCCTGGGTGGTGCGCGGCTCCTGCAGCGTCTTCGTCGTGGTGGCAGCCGTGCTCGGCCTGCTCACGACGCTCGTCCGTGATCGCGCGAAGCGCGGTCTGAGCGCCATGCTGACTCCCCAGCAGCGACGCTTCTGCGCCGGGGAGCTCGTAGTGGTGGGAGCGATCTCGCTTGCCTCGGCAGTCCTGGTGTTCAGCTCCACACAGGCGCCGCCGATCGCCTTCGTGATCATCGTGGCCTCGACGTGGATCGGCTTCCGTTTCTCCCCCGCCGTCGGCGGGGTCTACACGCTCGTCCTGGTCACGCTGGCCGCACTGTGCACCCAGGCGGGGCGCGGGCCCTTCGGACCCATCGAGGACGTCACCGCGCGCTCGATCATCGTGCAGGTGTACACGCTGGTGACCGCCGTGCTCGTGCTGACGCTCTCCCTGGCCGCCTACGAGCGGGCCGCGCTGCTCACCCGGGTGGTCGAGTCCGAGGCTCGGGCCACCTTGCGCGCCGACCTAGTGGACGCGGTCACCACGGCGATGAACGACGGGCTGGTGGTGGTCGACGCCGACGGGAGGATCCTGCTGAGCAACCCTGCTGCGGAACGTCTCGCGGGCATCGGCGCCGTGGTGACCCAGCCCGGTCCCCCCGGACAGCACGGCCTGTTCCGGCTGGACGGCAGCTCAACTCCTGTGGAGGAACTGCCCCACGCCCGTGCACTGCAAGGGGAGTACGTCCCTCCCACGGACCTGCTTCGCATCGATCCCCGGACCGCCCAGCAGAAGGTGCTCTCGGTCTCGGCGATGCCGCTGCACCAGGCCGATCTCGATGCGCCGGCGGTGGCCGTGCTCGTGATGCACGACGTCACCAAGATCCGGGCGCAGCGACGCGAGCTCGAGAACTTCGCCGGCGTGGTCGCCCACGACCTCAAGGCACCGCTGACCGGGGTCGTGAGCTGGGCCGAGATCCTCGAGGAGCAGCTCGACGAGGCAGGTATCCCCGACCATCACCCCCTGTTCGCCAGCGTCCGGCGGATCAGTCGTTCCGCGGACCGGATGTCGGAGCTGATCTCCGACCTGCTGGCCTTCACCCAGACCCAGAACGCGGAGCTCGCACGGCAACCGGTCTCCCTCGACGAGATGGTCGACCAGGTCGCGCACACCCTGCGGGACACGCACCACGAGGAGATCCCGGTCATCGAGCACGCATTCCTCGGACGGGTCCTCGCGGACCCGACCCTGGTGCGACAGCTGCTGACCAACCTGATCGGCAACGCGGTCAAGTACGTCGCCGCCGGGGTGGTGCCGCACGTCGTCATCGGCACATCCCAGCTGGGCGACATGCTCGAGGTCTGGGTCAGCGACAACGGCATCGGCATCCCGGACCGGGACCTCGGTCGCGTCTTCGACAGCTTCTTCCGCGCCTCCAGCACGCAGGACTACCCCGGCACCGGCCTCGGCCTGGCCATCTGCGCGCGGACCGTCGAGCGGCACGGGGGCCGCATCTCGGCACGCAAGGGTCCCGGAGGTCAGGGCACGACGATCACCTTCACCTTGCCCCTGGATCCGCGCGACGTGCGGCCAGCGGCCGATCAGCGCGGCCCGGGTCAGGTCACCGTCAACGCGACCGCCTGACCACCAGGGCCGACCCTCCCCCCCGGCGTACAGGCTCGGAGACGGCGGTGAGCCTTCCGCGCGGGCCGAACTCGATCGCGGTCGCGGCACCGATCTGCGCCTTGCTCGTGAACGCATCCCCGGCCGGCTTGAGCTTGTGACCGTACGGCGTGAGCAGTGCCTCATAGGCGCTGATGAACTCTGGCTCGGCCGTCTCCGTGGGGGTGTTGGCCTGCTGCGCGCGCGGCGCGGCGATCGCCTGCTCGATGGTCATTCCCCGGTCGATGCGGTTGAACAGCATCTGCAGGACGGTCGTGATGATCGTCGAGCCGCCCGGCGAGCCCAGCGCCAGGAACGGCTTGCCGTTCCTGAGCACGATCGTCGGCGACATCGAGGAGCGCGGGCGCTTCCCGCCCTGGATCCGGTTGGGGTCCTTCGCGTCGTACGTCGTGGAGAAGTCGGTCAGCTCGTTGTTCAGCAGGAACCCCCGACCAGGCACGGTGATGCCGGAGCCACCGGTCTGCTCGATGGTGAGCGTGTACTCCACGACGTTGCCCCAGCGGTCGGTCGCCGTGAGGTTCGTGGTGTTGATGTTCTCGGTGTCGGGGGCGACTCTGCCGGTGGCGGGCGTCCCGCACCGGCCGTCGTAGCTCGCCGCGTTGCCGGCAGGCACCGGCTTGGTCGCGGCGTGGTCCGGGTCGATCGCGCAGGCCCGCTCGGCGGCGAACCTGTCGGAGAGCAGGTGGCGCAGCGGGACCTTCACGTACGCCGGGTCGCCGAGGTACCTCGCCCGGTCGGCGAACGCCAGCGCACTCGCCTCGAGGTAGTGGTGGAGCGCGGCGCCGGTGCTCATCGACGCGATCTTGAAGCGCTCGAGGATGTTCAGCGCCTCGCCCACGGTGGACCCTCCGCTTGACGAGGGAGCCATG
This sequence comes from Marmoricola sp., assembly GCF_025965085.1. Classification (GTDB taxonomy): domain Bacteria; phylum Actinomycetota; class Actinomycetes; order Propionibacteriales; family Nocardioidaceae; genus Marmoricola. Next base: position 14,160 of record NZ_JAOPXP010000158.1, on the reverse strand, counting down.
CCGTAGACGTCGTAGCCTCGATAGCCGATGCGGGTGGGTGCCTGCTGCCTGACCCGGTAGCGACCGAGGTCACGGGCCGTCAGGTGGCCGGGCGGGATCGGCAGGTCGGGGTGGGCGCGCTTCGGCGGGTGCTGCGCGGTCCGCGCGATCTGGCGCGCCAGATCACCTTGGTAGAAGGCGCGGATGCCCTTCCTCGCGATCAGCCGGTAGGTGCGCGCGAGGTCGCGGTTGCGGAAGACCGAACCGACGGCGGGGGGCTTGCCGCCGGGCAGGAACAGCCTGCTCGTCGCCGGGAAGTCGGCGAACCGCTTCTGGTTGTCGGCGGTCTGCTCGTTGAAGGTCTTGTCGACCACGAACCCGCGCCGGGCCAGGCGGATCGCCGGACGCAGCGCCTCGGCCAGGCTCCTGCGGCCCCACTTCCGCACGGCGGTCCTCCAGGTGGCGAGCGTTCCGGGCGTACCGACGGAGACACCGCTCGTGACGAGCTCCGGGGTGAAGTTGTAGGGCTTGCCCGTCGACGGATCGATGAACGCGTTGTGCGGCATCGAGCGCGGAGCCGTCTCGCGGCCGTCGATCGTGCCCACCCTGCCGGTGCGCGCGTCGTAGTGGACGAGGTAACCGCCACCTCCGATGCCGGAGCTGTAGGGCTCGGTCACGCCGAGCGCCGCGGCCGTGGCGACCGCAGCGTCCACCGCGTTGCCCCCACGGCGCAGGACCTGGATGCCGATCCGGGAGGCCTCCGGGTCGACCGAGGTGACCGCTCCGCCGAAGCCCCTGCTGGTGGGGGTCTTGACGTTGTAGCGGGCGGCCTTCTTCCTGGTGGCCACGGCGGGGGCGGCCGCGCCCCGCGCCGGAGACGGCACCAAGGTGATGCCGGCGATACCGGTGAGCAGGGCCACCCCGGTGGCGACGAACCTGCGGCGTGCGTGCGACATGTGTCCTCCCGAGACCTCGGCGCGTGCGCTCCATTCAAGGCCGGTGTCGAGGTCGACCGCAAGGCTGCGGCGTTTGCCACCCTGCCTGCCGGGTACGCCGAGTGCATGGATGACTCGCAGAACCCAGAGACCAAGCCGGGACCGGCCAACCCCCAGGCCGAGGGCGTTGACGCCCCCACCCCTCCGGAGGGGCCGCTGCGTCAGGACAAGGCCGAGGGTGGCCTGCCCGGCGGGCACGACGACGAGGTCTCCGGCAGCCGCACGGCCAACAAGTCGGCCTCGGAGTCCGGCGGCGGCACGATCGACCTCGAGGACGAGCAGCCCGATCCAGACACGGAGCGGGAGGAGACGCTGCAGGAGGAGAACGCCGAGACCTCCCTGGACCAGCCCTCGGGCGTCGGATCGGAGGGCTGAGCCATGAGTGAGGCTTCGAGCTCCGAGGATGCGCTCGCCGGTCCTGACACGGTCGCCCCGACCAGCCCCACGCCACCCACGGAGGTCGAGGGGTCAGACCCCAACGCCGACAGCGCCGAAGGCCTGGCCGGGGACATGGGCGTCAGCAGCGAGCGCAAGGGGCCTGTGCGAGGCCGGGACGAGGAGGTCACCTACGCGGCGGCCCCGACCCCGTTCGACGACGGTCCCGCAGAGGACGAAGCACCGCCGGAGCAGTCGGCGTCCGAGGGCCGGCCCGAGGTCAACCCCGACTCCCCCGGTGCCCACGAGTCGGACCCCGGAGCGAACCCCGGTCACGGGGTCTGAGCACAGCGTCTAGCGGTCGCGCGGCTCGAGGTCCTTGCGCCACCACACTGTCCGGCGGGGTCGCGCAGGACCGGGGCGACCTGACCTCGCGCGGCAGGGGCTTCCCCCGTTGCCGTTGGAGATCGTCACACTCCCCGGGATCGGACCGCCGGCGTGGATGGTGTCGCCGGCGCGGAGGAGGCAGTCGGGGACCGGGTGGCGTGCAGCGTGCCCAGGTCCTGATGCCGCCGAGGCCGGGGTCGATCCCCCTGGCCGGTCAGGACCTACTTCGGGGGCATCCGGATGCCGCCGTCGACGCGGATGGTCTCGGCGTTCATGTAGGAGTTCGTGACGCACTCGACCACCATGCCGGCCAGCTCGTCGGGCAGCCCGAGACGCTTGGGGAAGAGCACGCTCTCGCCGAGCTTGGCCTTGAACGCGTCGGCTGCCTCGCCCTCACCGTAGATGGGGGTGTCGATGAGGCCGGGGGCCACCGTGTTCACGCGGATGCCCACGGCAGCGAGGTCGCGGGCGACCGGCAGGGTCATGCCGACCACGCCGCCCTTGGACGCGGAGTAGGCGGCCTGGCCGATCTGCCCGTCGAAGGCGGCGACGCTGGCCATGTTGACGATGGCGCCGCGCTCGCCGGTCTCGGTGGGCTCGGTGCGCGAGATCGCCGTACCGACGAGGCGGATGGCGTCGAAGGTGCCGATCAGGTTGATCGCGATCACCTTGGAGAACGCGTCGAGGTCCGCGGCAGAGCCGAACTCGCCGTCGCGTCCGACCGTGCGCTGCGCCCAGCCGATGCCGGCGGAGTTCACCAGCACCCGCACCGGCCCGAGCTCCTCGGCCTGCGCGATGGCGGCCTCGATCTGCTCGGTCTTCGTGACGTCGACCGGCGCGAAGACGCCGCCGATCTCGTTCGCCAGGGCCTCGCCCTTCTCGGCGTTCAGGTCTGCGACGACCACCTTCGCACCCTTGGCGGCGAGCTGACGGGCGACGGCTGCCCCGATGCCGGAGGCGCCGCCGGTGACGATTGCACTGGCTCCGTTGATGTCCATGCGCGAGATCCTAGAGCCGGGCACGAGACGTCATACGAGGTGGTGCTCATTGCAACCAGGGCGTCTGACGTCCGGGAGCTCAGGGGCTCAGGCGCTCAGGGGCTCAGGGGGCTCAGGGGGCTCAGAGGCGGGTGACGCCCTCGGCGGTCAGCACCGCTGGGCCGGTCATCAGGATTCGGTCGTCCTCGGTCCAGACGATCTCCAGGGTGCCGCCCGGGAGGTCGATGGTGTAGGAGGTGCCGCGCGGCGCCTCGTCGGCCAGAGCAGCGGCCACCATCACCGCACAGGCGCCGGTTCCGCAGGACCGGGTCTCCCCCGAGCCGCGCTCGTGGACGCGCATGGCCAGGTGGTGCTCGCCCCGTCGTACGACGAACTCGACGTTGACGCCGTCGGGGTACACGGCCGGGTCGTGCCCCGGGGCCTCGAGCAGCGAGCCGGCCTCGGAGAGGTCGTCGACGAACACGACGGCGTGCGGGTTGCCCATGCTGATGTTGCGCGCCTCGAAGGCGCGCTCCCCCACCGTGACGGTGGTGGTGCCCAGGACCTCCGCCGCCCCCATGTCCACAGTGATCAGGTTGCGGTCGAACGTCAGCGTCTTGACCCCCGCCCGGGTGGCGATCCGCAGCGCGTTGCGCGCGTCGACATCGGCGTGGGTGGCCAGGAAGTGCCCGAGCACGCGGATGCCGTTGCCGCACATCTCGCTGAGCGACCCGTCGGCGTTGCGGTAGTCCATGAACCACATCGCCTCGCCGCGCGCCGCCACGGCAGCCGGGTCGTCGGACGCATCGGTCCGGACGACCCGGATCACCCCGTCACCGCCGATGCCTGAGCGGCGGTCGCACAGCGCCGCCACCTGGCCGGGCGTCAGCTCCATCTGCCCGTTGGCATCGGGCACGAGCACGAAGTCGTTCTCGGTGCCGTGGCCCTTGACGTAGGAGTACTCGATCACGGGGTGGATCCTGTCACGGTTCTCGGCTTCCCTCGCCGGCCGCGGAGTCGGGTCGTCGTCCACCGGAACCTCGGCCGACGACGGCTGCTCGTCGGCGAGGACCTCCTCCTGCTTCTCCCCGAGCCCCACAAGTCGGCGGGCCCACTGCCATCGAGCCACGTCGTCACGCCACCGGATCGCGGTAGAGATTCCCGGCGTACGCCGGGCCGTAGTACAGATCGAGCTCGTCGACCGTCGACTCCGGGCGCTCGAGTCGTTGGGCGAGTACGGCGCGCCGCGCCACCACCGCCTCCGGGTCCCACGTGGTGGGCTCCCAGAGCGAAGAGCGCAGGAACGCCTTCGCGCAGTGGTGGAACAGCTCGTCGATCTCCACCACCAGCGCCAGCAGTGGCCGGTGCCCCTTGACGACCAGGTCGTCGAAGAACGGGGCGTCGGAGACCAGGCGAGCGCGCCCGTTGACGCGCAGGGTGTCGCCACGACCGGGGATCATGAACAGCAGCCCCACGTAAGGGTTCTCGAGGAGGTTGCGGTAGCCGTCGGCGCGGCGGTTCCCCGGCCGCTCCGCGATGGCGATCGTCCTCTCGTCGATGACGTGCACCAGGTGGCCGGCCGGGTCCCCCTTGGGCGAGACGTCTGCCTCGCCCGAGGAGGAGGCGGTCCCGACCACGCAGAACGGCGATGCCTCCAGCCAGGCCATGTCGACCTCGGTCAGGAAGTGCCGCGCCTTGTCCCGCACCATCGGGGTGGGCTCACCCAGCAGCTGGGTCAGGGCGGCGACGTCCGCGATCTCGGTCCAGCCGTCCTGAGGAGTCATGAGCGTGACGGTACGCCGGGTCGTGCACCGCTCGGAGCAGCGGGCTGGACGCCGACCTCGGGGTGGATGCCGAGGTAGATGCTCCACGGCTCACCCTCGGGGTCGCTCGGCAGCGCCGCGATCTCCTCGAGCAGGTCGTGGAACCGTTGCTGCACCCGCTCGCGCTCAGCGGTCGGCAGTCGGAAACCGAGCCTGGTGCTGTCGAGGGCGCCGGGCGGCAGCCCCGCGACCTCCTCGAGGAAGGTGGCGAGCAGCAGGTCACGCTCGCCGGCATGCCGCTCCTCCCCCATCTCAAGGCAGAAGCTCTTGCCGGACGCGAGGTAGGGCAGCTCACGCGACCCGCGCTGGCCGCGGCGGCGCGGCTGCTCGACCAGGAAGCCGGTGTCCACCAAGGTGCGGACGTGGTGCAGCACCGAGGCCGGGTTGCGGCCGAGCGCCTCGGCGATCTCCTTGTTGGTGCGCGGCTGGTGCAGCGCCACCCGAAGGATCCGCAGCCGCAACGGCGAGGCCAAGGCCTTGGCCTCCGCCTCGTCCGCCTGGCGGCGCGCCCACCTTTGACGGCCCGTACCGACGGGCAACGGCCCATAGGGCGGCGGCTCGAGCGGCACGTCATCGGCCGCTGCGCGGGCGGCTGCGACGGGGTCCATGAGCAACACGATAGCGCCCTCCGACCAACTGATTGATAATTCCCCATCAGTGAGTGAGGATGCTCAGATGACCGCCGAACCGCCCCTTCCGCCGAGCACGGCGGTCTCCCACCCGGTGGCGGACGGACCCCCGCGACCCCCTCGCCGTCGGGGAGGGCTGCTTCGCCACCACGACTTCCGCCAGCTCTTCCTCGGGGACACGATCAGCCAGTTCGGCACGCAGCTCAGCCTGCTCGCACTGCCCGTGCTGGCCGTGAGGGTGCTGCACGCCGACGAGTTCGAGATGGGGCTCCTCGCAACGTTCGAGTTCCTCGCCTTCCTGGTCATCGGACTTCCCGCGGGCGCCTGGGTCGACCGCTGGCGCAAGCAGCGGGTGCTGGTCGCCGGAGATGTGATCCGCGCCGTCGCCCTGCTGTCCCTGCCCCTCGCCTGGGCGCTGGAGGAGCTCACCCTCATGCAGATGTTCGCGGTCGCCCTGGTCGTCGGCGTGTGCACGGTCTTCTTCGACGTGGCCTACCAGAGCTACCTGCCCGACCTCGTCGAGCCCGAGCACATCGGCGAGGGCAACGCGAAGCTCCAGGCGTCCCAGTCGGTGGCGATGATCGGCGGCCCGGCCCTCGCCGGCGGCCTGATCAAGCTGATCGGCGCACCGCTGACGGTCGCCGTCGACGCCGTCAGCTTCCTGTGGTCCGCGTTCTTCATCGCGCGCATCAAGCACGTCGACACCCCTGCGCCCAAGGAGGACCGCCGGCCGCTCCTGGTGGAGATCCGCGAGGGCCTCTCGTTCGTCGTGAGAGACCCGCTGCTGTGGCGGATCACCGCGTGCACGGGCATCTCGAACTTCTTCTCCTCGATGACCGGTGCGCTGCTGGTGCTCTACTGTCTGCGCGAGCTGGACCTCGACGAGGGGCACATCGGCCTGGCCATGGGACTGGGAGCGGTCGGGGGCCTCGTGGGCGCGCTCGCCACCCCTCGCATCAACGCCTGGTTGGGCGAGGGGCGCACGATCCCGCTGACCAGCCTCGTGTGGATCCCGGCCGGCGCGTTGATGCCGCTGGCCGGGACCGTCATCGCGCCGATGGTCGCGCTCACCCTCTCGAGCCTGCTCGTCTCGTTCGCCGTCGTGGTCTACAACGTCACACAGGTGAGCTTCCGGCAACGGCTGTGCCCGCGACCGCTGCTGGGCCGGATGAACGCGTCGATCAGGTTCATCGTGTGGGGCACGATGCCGATCGGCAGCTTCGCGGGCGGTGTGCTCGGGGAGGCCCTCGGGGTGCGGCCGGTGTTCTGGATCGCTCTGGTCGGGTCGGCGGTGGCCGCGCTCCCGGTGATGTCCTCCCCGCTGCTGACCATGCGCGACCTGCCCAGGGAGCTCGACCGGCTCAGCTGATGGCGGCCAGGGCGCGTTCGACGCGCGCCGGGTGGTCGTAGGGCACCCAGGTGATGCGGGGGTCCTTGCGGAACCACCCGTCCTGGCGTCGGGCGAACCTCCGGGTCCGGTTCACCGTCTGCTCCTTGGCCTGGTCGAGCGTGATCTCGCCGTCGAGGAACGACATGATCTGCTGGTAGCCGAGCGCCCGGTACGCCGTACGCCCCTCGCGGAGGCCGCGCTCCGCCAGCCTGCGGACCTCCTCCACGAATCCACCTTCCCACATCTGCTCGACCCGCTGCGCGATGCGGCGATCGAGGGTCGCACGGTCGATGTCGACACCGATCTGGACCGCAGTGCCGTAGTGGTAGCGGGGCTCCGGCAGCGACGGCGTCCAGGGCCGACCGGTCATCTCGATGACCTCCAGGGCGCGTACGACGCGGCGGCCGTTCTGGGGCAGCATCTGCGCCGCCGCGGCCGGATCGACCTCGGCGAGGCGGGCGTGGAGCGCCTCGGCCCCCACCTGGGCGAGCTCGTCCTCCAGCCGGCCGCGGATGTCCGGGTCGGTGCCCGGGAACTCGAACTCGTCGAGGATCGCCCGGGTGTAGAGCGCGGAGCCGCCCACCAGCACCGGCGTGACACCGCGCCGGTGGCAGTCCTCGATGACCTCGCGCGCCCAGGCCTGGAACTGCGCGACGGTGGCGGGCTCGGTCACGTCGAGCACGTCGAGGAGGTGGTGGGCGATGCCGCGACGCTCAGCCGGCGGGAGCTTCGCCGTACCGACGTCCATGCCGCGATAGACCTGCATGGAGTCGGTGTTCACGATCTCCCCGCCAAGACGCTCGGCCACGTCCAGCGCAAGCGCACTCTTCCCCGACGCTGTCGCGCCGACCACGGCGACGACCGGGAGGCCGGCGGGCCGCTCCATCGGGGGTTTGCTCTCGGGGATGGACACGGCCGTTAGTTTGGCAAAGGCGTGGTCGGGTACGCCGTCGGGCACGAGCTCGAAGACACGAGGAGAGACACAGTGGGTTTCCTGGACGAGGCGAAGAAGAAGCTCAGCGACGCCGTCGACAAGCACGGCGACAAGATCAGCGACGGCCTGGACAGGGCCGGGAGCGCGATCGACACGAAGACCGGCGGCAAGCACAGCGACATGATCCGCACCGGCGTGAGCAGGGCCAAGGGCGCATTGGACGACCTCGACGGCAGGCGCGACGACATCCGGTCCAGCACGCCCACCACCCCGGCGGCTCCCAACGAGCCGGACAACGACCCTGCCCCGCCCACCGGCCCGACCGGGCCGAACGACCCCTCCGAGCCGACCGCCCCCACCGAGCCGACCGCCCCCACCGAGCCGAAGGCGCCGACCGGCCCCATGGGATCGGTCGGCGAGCACGGCGGTGACCCCGACCCGGTGCCGACCGACCCCTCCCCCGTCCCGCCGGAGCCCGGAGCGCACCCCCAGGAGGACATCGCGACCGGCACCCGCCCGGTGCCGTCCGGAGGCGCCCGGTGAGCAGCCAGGAACCCGGCGAGAAGCCCGAGCCGACGATGGACGCCCCACCGGACGACGGCCCCGGCGGTCCCGCGGACATGATCCACCGCGACGCGGACGACCTCCCGCCCGCGACCCCCGACCAGCCGCGCTCCGCGCAGGTCGAGGAAGCGAACGTGCCCGACGAGATCGAGGAGCCCGAGGACGTCGACAAGGACGTGGACGAGGACCAGAAGACGGTCGAAGAGGGCACCGAGGAACCTGCCTGACCCTCGCCTCACCCTCCGAAGAGCGATGCCGGTTCCCGGTCATGGTGTGACCGGGAACCGCCGTTCAGCGTGAGCAGGCGTCCTGGGCCGGGAGCGGCGCGGGGACGCCGATCGTCGGAAGGCCCAGCGAGATCCCAGCCGGGGCGGCCGGCGGTGCGGTGCGGTGCTCCCATGCGTCCCCCGCCCGCGTACGACGTACCGTGCGCACCGGCCCGTCGGCGACGAGGTGGTGCGGAGCGCCGTAGGTGATGACGCACTCGACCATGTCGCCGGGGCGCACCTCGACGGGCGTGCCGTCCTCGAGCACGGGCGTGAAGTGCACCAGCCGGTTGTCGCGTGCTCGACCGGTGAGGCGAAGGGTGGCCGCGTCCTTGCGCCCCTCGCCCTCGGCGACCATCAGCTCGACGACACGACCCTCGAGCGCGCGGTTCTCGGCCCACGCCACCTCGTCGGCGACCGCGACCAGCCGCTCGTAGCGCTCCTGCACGACCGCCTTAGGGATCTGGTCGTCGAGTGTCGCGGCCGGCGTGCCCGGCCGCTTGGAGTACTGGAAGGTGAAGGCCCCCGAGAATCGGGCGGCCCTCACCACGTCGAGCGTCGCCTGGAAGTCCTCCTCGGTCTCGCCCGGGAAGCCGACGATGATGTCGGTGGTGATCGCGGCGTCGGGCATGGCGGCGCGGACGCGCTCGATGATGCCGAGGAACTTCGACTGCCGGTAGGAACGGCGCATGTCCTTGAGCACCTTGTCGGAGCCCGACTGGAGCGGCATGTGCAGCGAGGGCATCACGTTGGGCGTCTGGGCCATCGCCTCGATGACGTCGTCGGTGAACTCGGCGGGGTGCGGCGAGGTGAACCGCACCCGCTCGAGACCCTCGATGGACCCACAGGCGCGCAGGAGCTTGGAGAAGGCCTGACGGTCACCGAACTCGACCCCGTAGGCGTTCACGTTCTGCCCGAGCAGGGTCACCTCGGTGACCCCCTCGGCCACGAGCGCCTTGATCTCGGCCAGGATCTCGCCCGGTCGGCGGTCCCTCTCCTTGCCGCGCAACGCCGGGACGATGCAGAACGTGCAGGTGTTGTTGCACCCCACCGAGATGGACACCCAGGCGGCGTACGCCGACTCGCGCTTGGTCGGCAGCGTCGAGGGAAAGACCTCGAGCGACTCCAGGATCTCGACCTGCGCCTCCTCCTGGACGCGGGCGCGTTCGAGGAGGACCGGCAGCGACCCGATGTTGTGCGTGCCGAAGACGACGTCGACCCACGGCGCCTTCTCGGTGATCGTGGAGCGGTCCTTCTGCGCCAGGCAGCCACCGACCGCGATCTGCATGCCCGGCCGCTGCTTCTTCACCGACGCGAGCTGACCGAGATTGCCGTAGAGCTTGTTGTCGGCGTTCTCCCGCACCGCACAGGTGTTGAACACGACGACGTCGGCGCCGGCGCCCTGGGGAGCGGCGACGTAGCCCGCGTCCTCCAGGAGACCGGTCAGGCGCTCAGAGTCGTGCACGTTCATCTGGCACCCGTGGGTGCGGACCTCGTAGGTGCGGCCGGAGGCAGGGTGAGGATCGGGTGAGGCTGAAGTCATGGCCGCACCAGAGTACGTGGCCTACTCGGCTTCGATCACGATCGGCTCGGGCAGGTCCTCAGGAGCCGGCGGCACGAACGCGGCCAGGTCGGGTCCGGGGATGTGGTCGCGCGGGTCCTCGGCGGTCGCGTCCTGCACGGGCGCCTGCTTCGCGGGAGCCTTCCTTGCGGGGGCCTTCCTTGCGGGGGCCTTCTTCGCAGCCGGCTCCGCAGCCGGCTCCGCGGCGGGAGCCTTCTTCGCGGGAGCCTTCTTCGCAGCCGGCTCCGCGGCGGGCGTCTCCTTCGCGGGAGCCTTCTTCGCAGCCGGCTCCGCGGCGGGCGTCTCCTTCGCCGGGGCCTTCTTCGCAACGGGCTTCTGGGCGGGCGCCTTCTTGGCCGGCACCGCCTTCTCGACCTTGGCGACGACCTCCTCCACCTTCTCCGCGGCGGTCTGGGTCACGGCTGCACGCGTCTCGGCGGTCTGGTCCTTCACATCCACCGCGACGTCGACGCCCCTGTCCTTCACGTCCACGGCCGCTTCCTTCACCTCCGCGACCACGCTCTCGACGCGCTCCCGCGCGGCGCCGCCGTTCTTGCCGACCTGCGGTTGGGGCTTCTCGGGGCTCTGCTTGGGGGTGCCACCGATCCGGCCGCGGACCACACCGATACCGGTTCCGGCCGTGCCCTTGACCAGTCCGATGCCTGCTCCGGCGGTGTCCTTGACCAGGCCGGTGGCCTGGGCGGCGGTGCCGAACGGGTGCCGGACGGCACTGACGGCGGCGCTCACGGCGGTCTGGGCGAGCGTCTCGACGGTGTTCTTGATGGTCATGTGGGTGATCCTCTCGCTGGGGACATCACTCGGCGGGTGCGACTTCCGGACTCGAAGGCCCTTGTGATGGTCTGCCTGCCCTGTGCCCGTCGGGGGCCCCGGACAAACAGTCGGGAAGATCACTGCCGACACCGTGGACGCGCCGCGAGCCGGACGATCACCACTGTGCAACGAAGTCCCGGGCTACTCGACTCCCGTCCCACGGGTCCCTAGAGTCACGGAATGACCCAGTCTGAACAGGAGAGCGGGGCGTCGGCGACGTCGATGACACTCGAGCCCCTCATCGTCCTCGACGGCGTGAACAAGTGGTTCGGTGACCTGCACGTGCTCCGGGACATCAACCTGACGGTGGGCAAGGGCGAGGTCGTCGTCGTGATCGGCCCCTCCGGCTCGGGGAAGTCCACGCTGTGCCGCGCGATCAACCGCCTCGAGACCATCGACCAGGGGTCCATCACCCTCGACGGCCGCGCCCTTCCCCAGGAGGGGAAGGCGCTCGCCGCGCTGCGCGCCGAAGTCGGGATGGTCTTCCAGAGCTTCAACCTCTTCTCTCACAAGACGATCCTCGAGAACGTGACCCTCGGGCCGATCAAGGTCCGGGGCAGGAGCAGGGTGGAGGCCGAGAAGCGCGGCCGCGCGCTCCTCGACCGGGTCGGGGTCGCCCACCAGGCCGACAAGTATCCCGCCCAGCTCTCCGGCGGTCAGCAGCAGCGCGTGGCCATCGCCCGCGCACTGGCGATGGAGCCCAAGGCGATGCTCTTCGACGAGCCCACCTCCGCACTTGACCCCGAGATGATCAAGGAGGTCCTCGACGTGATGGTGGACCTCGCCGAGCGCGGCATGACGATGATCGTCGTCACCCACGAGATGGGCTTCGCGCGTACGGCAGGCAACCGGGTCGTGTTCATGGCCGACGGCGCCATCGTCGAGGAGAACACCCCCGCGCAGTTCTTCACCAACCCGGAGTCGGACCGGGCCAAGGACTTCCTCGGCAAGATCCTCAAGCACTGAAGGTGCACCCACCGTTTCCGCACCACCGGACAGGGACGGCAGAACCGGCCCGGGAACAGGAGAAACAAATGCGATTCACCAAGACAAAGGCGGTCCTCGCGGGCCTCACGCTGGCTGCGACCGCCGCATGTGGGGGGAACGCCGGCAGTGACAGCGGCGGCGGGGCGGACGTCCAGGTCAAGAAGGACGCGGCTTCTGCGTTCCCCGCCGGCACCCGGATGAAGGAGCTGGCCGACGCCGGCAAGATCACCATCGGAGTCAAGTTCGACCAGCCCGGCCTCGGGTTCAAGGGCGCCGCCGACGACGCACCGTCGGGCTTCGACGTGGAGATGGCCAAGATCCTAGCGGCCTCGCTGGGCATCGACGCCAAGAACATCACCTGGAAGGAGACGATCTCCGACAACCGCGAGCCGTTCCTCCAGTCCGGTGAGGTCGACCTCGTGCTGGCGACGTATTCGATCACCCCGGAGCGGCGCAAGGTCGTCGGGCAGGCCGGTCCCTACTACCTGACGGGCCAGCAGCTGCTGGTCAAGAAGGGCAGCGCAATCAAGAGCGTGGCGGATATCAAGGGCAAGGAGGTCTGCTCGGTCACCGGGTCCACCTCGCTGGACAACGTTGAGAAGAAGGGGGCCAGGCCGCGCGGCTTCGACACCTACTCCGAGTGCCGCGACCAGGTGCTCGACGGGACCGTCGGCGCCATGACCACCGACGGTTCCATCCTGCTGGGGTACGCCGCCCAGAACCCCGACGAGCTCGAGGTCGTCGGCGAACCGTTCTCCGAGGAGCGCTACGGCGTGGGCTACAACAAGGACCGCCCGGAGATGTGCAAGTGGATCAGCGACGAGCTGAAGACCTCATTCGATGACGGCAACTGGAAGAAGGCGTTCGACGCCACGCTGGGCAAGTCCGGAGCCCAGGCACCCCAGGCGCCGGCGCTCGACCCCTGCCCCACGGCCTGACCCATCCCTGAGGTGGTGAGGCGGCCGACGGTCGCCCCACCACTTCCGCCGACTCGCCTCGCCTGAAGGGAAGAGTGACGCCTGATGCAAGACGTCTTCAACCAGTTCGACCTGGTGCTGAAGGCCTTCTGGCTGACCATCCAGCTCTTCCTGCTCTCGGGGGTCTGCTCACTGCTGCTGGGCGTGCTCCTCGCCGGCATGCGGGTGGGACCGGTGAGCGTGCTGCGCGGCGCCGCAGCGGTCTACGTAACCGTCATCCGCAACACCCCGCTGCTGATGATCTTCATCTTCGTCTTCGTCGCCGCCCCACGCCTCGACGTGAACTTCGACTTCCTCACCAAGGGCGTGATCGCCCTGACCATCTACACCTCGGCGTTCGTCTGCGAGGCGATCCGGTCCGGCATCAACTCGGTGCCGCTGGGACAGGCGGAGGCTGCGCGCTCGATCGGCCTCACCTTCATCGGGTCGATGCGAGAGGTGATCCTCCCCCAGGCTTTCCGCGCGACCATGCCGCCCCTGGCCAGCGTGCTCATCGCCCTGTTGAAGAACACGTCCGTGGGTGCCGCGTTCGGCCTTCTCGAAGCGACCGCCCGGATGCGCTTCTTCACCAACAACAACGCCGACGACCGGATGCTGATCTTCCTGACCTTCGCGGCGGGCTACGTGGTCCTGGTCGAGCTGCTGTCCTTTGGTGCCTCGAGACTCGAGCGTAAGTGGAGGGTGGCAGTCCGATGAACGCCTCAAGAAGTCGCTCGCTGCGCTCCCGACTCTTCGGGGACCCCGAATGAGATCAAGCGTCCTCTTCGACGCACCCGGACCCATGACACGCCTGCGCCACCGGGTCTACTCCGTCGTGGCCGTCGTCGCGCTCATCGCTCTGGTCGCGCTGCTCGTGATGCGCCTCGACGAGAAGGGTCAGCTGGCCTACAGGTTGTGGGAGCCGTTCATCACCCCGGTCTACATCCAGGCCCTCCTGGAGGGCCTGCTGAACACCGTGAAGATGGCCGCGACCTCGGTGGTGTTCGCTGTGATCTTCGGTCTTGTGATGGGCACGGCCAAGATGTCGGAGCGCGCCTGGATTCGTTGGCCGGCCTGGCTGGTCGTCGAGTTCTTCCGTGCCGTCCCCGTGCTGCTGCTGATGGTGTTCTTCTTCCTGGCCTACGGCATCGGCAGCGACGGCATCGGCCCCTACTGGTGCGTGGTCGCCGCCCTCACGCTCTACAACGGCTCGGTGCTCGCCGAGGTGTTCCGGGCCGGCATCAACGCCGTCCCCCCCGGCCAGGCGGAGGCGGCGTACGCCGTGGGGATGCGCAAGAGCCAGGTCATGAACCTCATCCTGCTGCCGCAGGCGGTGAAGATCATGCTGCCCTCCATCATCAGTCAGTGCGTGGTGACGTTGAAGGACACCAGCCTCGGCTTCTACATCGCGGCGCCCGGTCTCACGGCCGTGGCCAAGTCGATCTACACCGAGTTCCAGAACCAGGTGCAGACCGCGATCGTCGTCGCCGGGATGTACATCGTCGT
>NZ_JAOPXP010000192.1 GCF_025965085.1 Marmoricola sp. | reverse complement strand
CCACGTCAACCCGCGCAGTGACCACGGCCCCTCGCACCTCGACGGCGCTGTAGTAGGTGCGATGGACGCCCAGGGTCTTGCGCATCGACCGCTCCCACGAGGAGACGTCGGCGTTGTGCTTGTACGCAGCTCCCACGTAGGCGCCGCACGACGGGAGGCCGCGTTCGGTGTGCGTGCAGCCGTTCGACAGGCCGTGGGGGAGCGCTGCGCCGGTCGCCTCGACGGCGGCAGTGGGTGCGGCCAGCACCATGATCAGGCACGAGATGGGCAGGAGGTGCAGGTGGCGGTGGGGCAGCGTCTCTCGCGGCAGGGGGTCCCTGGGGGCGGTGTCGGGCGCACCGACGCTGACCTTGTCGGTCTCCGGAAGGAGAAGTCGCATGGTCCCTCCTGTGGCAGGCGGACACCGCCGCGCGGCCCGGGAATGCTGGTCAGCGAGCGAGGATCACATGAGCCCAAGTCTCCTCCTTCGTCGGGTCTCTCGGAAACGTCCTGGTCGATCTCTCACTGGAGTCGGTTCTCGAGGGAGGTGCAAAGGAGGGCACAAGGTCGCAAGGTGCCCGTCGGGTGCCGAGCACGGCGCCCTGCGGCTCCGGACATGCCGACACCCACCCACCGACTGTTCTCGGGTGGGTGGGTGTCGGGACGCTGAGGCGTGTCGAACTACTTCAGGATCGGGGCATCCTTGTTGATCTCGGTGAACGCGTTCTTCTTGGTGGCGTTGCTCAGCGACCAGTTGGAGACGCTGTTCAGCGTGGTGTTGAAGTACGACCAGGCGATGCCGCCGTGCGCCTTCATGCTCGTGTAGGTCTTCAGCATCCACTTCGGGTCCTTGGCCGCGGCCTTGTCGCTGAAGCCGGTCTCGCTGAGGCCCCAGGCCACGCCCTTGGACTTCGCCCACGCCTGGATCGGCGCGAAGTAGTCGTTGTCGAAGTCCTTCCAGGTGGTGACGCCCTGGGAGCCGTACTTCTCGTAGATGTCGAACCCGGCGACGTCGATCTTCGTGTTGGGCCAGATGGCGCTCATGGCGTACTTCTTGTCGCCGTGGAACTCGTGGTAGCCCATCAGGATGATGGTGTAGGCGAGGTTGGGTGCAGCGGCGCGCATGATCGGCGCCAAGCGGGTCTGCATCGCCTTCCACTGCTGGATGTCGCCGTCACCCTCGGGCTCGTGGTGGATCGCGATCCAGACCGGGCCCCCCACCGCCTTCATGCGGACAGCGATGTCCTTGGCCCAGGCGTCGCCCTTGCCCTTGGCCATGTCGCCCCACGAGTAGGGCGTCTTGAAGCTGATCCACGGCACCCGGTGGTTGGCCACGTCGGCCTTGGCCTTCTTCACGGCCGAGTCCACCTTGGCGGCGGAGTAGTAGCTGCGGTGAATGCCCAGGGTCTTGCCCATGGACTTCTCCCACGGGGCGACGTCGGAGTTGGAGCCGTAGGCCCCTCCGACGTAGGCGCCGCACGACGGAAGGCCGCGCTCGGTGTGCGTGCAGCCGTTGGACAGTGCGTTGGACGTTGCGGCGCTTGCCGGGGAGAAGGGGGCGGCCAGAGCGGCTGCCACCATGACCAACAGGGAAATGAGCAGGAGGTGCTTGCGAGGATTGCGCATGGTCTCGTTTCGGAACGGGGACGGAGGCTGTCGGCCCTGCCCTTCGTGGGGCAGCTCCCGACGGCGTCCGACATTACGCATAATTCGGACAAAAGCCCAATCATGAGTCTCGTAACACGCCCGGTCATCGGCCCGTCAGCGCGGCTGCACCAGGGTCGAGCGCGTCGAGACCTGCCCACTTCCCACTGCGTTGGTCGCCGTGACCTCGAACCGGTAGCCGCCGGCCGGGAGCGTGAACTTGGCCGACCGTGCAGAGCCGGAGACCACCATGGTTCTGGGCGTTCCGACCACGGTGCTGCCGCCCGCTGCCATCCGCAGGGCGCGGACCCGGTAGCTGGTGATGGGTGACCCGCCGTTGCTCAGCGGGGCGCTCCAGTTCGCGGTGGCTGTCAGGGCCCCACCGGCGGCGCCCCGGGTGGGGGTCAGGATGCGGGCGCGACCCGGGGTCCTGGCCTCGGCCGCCGGGGTGATCGTGTTCGACGGTGCCGACATCGGGCTGGTGGCGGCCGCGGTGACCGCTTTCAACCTGAAGGTGTACGCCGACCCGTTGGTCAGGCCCGACACGGCGAAGGTGCTCACCGCCCCGGCGATGTCGCGGGTGCTGACCACCTGCGTGCCGGTCAGCACCTCGAGGACGTAGCCCGTGATGGGTGAACCCCCGTCGGCTCCGGGAGTCCAGGTCAGGTCCGCACCACCGCTGCGCCGGCTGGCCAGCAGCCCCGTCGGTGCCGTGGGCTGGCCGAGGAGGGTGACCTCGTTGGACTGCGACGAGAACGGGCTCGCCACCGACGCGCTCACGGCGCTGACCGCGAACGTGTATCCGTAGCCGCCGGCCAGACCGGTCACGGTGTAGCTCGTGGCCGTGGCGGCGATGCCGGTGATGGTGTCGACCACCATGCCGCCCGAGCGCACGTTGACGGTGAAGCTGGTGACCGCCGGTCCGCCGGCTGCCGGCGTCCACGTGACGGTGGCGCTCCGGTCGCCGGCCCCGGTCGCCGTACCGATGGTGGGTGCTGCCGGAGTCCGGAGGACAACGGTCCGGTCCGAGAATCGGAGGGCCTCGACGTTGCGCACCGTGTCGGT
>NZ_JAOPXP010000178.1 GCF_025965085.1 Marmoricola sp. | reverse complement strand
GATCCGCACCACGTGCCGCGGATCCCAGCTGGTCGGCTCGGCGCCGATCATCGAGATGCCGTCGAGGTCGTCGCGACGGGGGTACTCCGGGTGGAAGTTCGGCCCGCGTCGACCGGCGAGCATCGCCCTGGCCTCGAGCGGGCTGACCAGCGGCAGCCGCAGCCGCGCGGTCGAGACCTGAGCGGGCAGGTCGCTCACGGGCTGGTCATTCACGGGCTGGTCATTCATGGGCTGGTCACTCACGGGAAGTGCCGACGCAGCTCGGTAGCGGCGCCGTCCAGGTGCACGGTGTCGGTGACGTGGTCGGCGGCGTCGCGGACCACCTGCGGGCCCTGACCCATCGCCACTCCACGGGCGGCCCAGGTGAGCATCTCGATGTCGTTGCGGCCGTCGCCGATGGCGAGGGTGTCCGCCGCGCTCAGGCCCAGCGTGCGGGTGACGAGGTCGAGCCCCGAGGCCTTGGAGACCCCGACCGGCGCCAGGTCCAGCCAGGCCGTCCAACCCACGACGTAGTCGGTGCCCTGCAGCCCGAGCCGCGCAGCCGTGGCGACGAAGTCCTCGGCCGAGGCGGTCGGGTCACGGATGATCACGCGGCTGACCGGCCCGGCGACGATCTCCTCGACCTCGGTCTCGATCATCTCGCCGGACAGCTCGCCCTCGGGGAAAGGACGGCTGACCCGGTAGCCGACCCCGCGCTCCTCGACCGCCACCAGGGCCTCGGGGTGCTCCTTGAGGACCAGCCGCACCGCCTCGCGGGCGTCGAAGGTCTCCTCGTGCACCACCTCCAGCGGCGGGTAGCGGAAGATCACGGCTCCGTTGGACGCGACGGCCCACAGTCGGTCCGCCCCCTCGCGGGGCAGGTCGAGCAGGTCCGCGATCTTCTCCATGCCGTGGGGGGACCGGCCGCTGGCGAGCACGATGTACGCGCCGGCGTCCACGGCTGCCTGCACGGCGTCGTACAGCACCGGGGAGATCTGCTCGTAGTCCTGGCCCGCGCCTTCGACCCACTTCAGCAGCGTGCCGTCGATGTCGAGGGCGACGAGCCGGGGCAACCAGTTGTCGGGGACGGGTGGCTTGGACAAGCTCAGGCCCCGCTCACCGGCTCGAGAACCTCGCGGCCCTGCAGGTAGGGCCGCAGCGCCTCGGGGATCCGCACCGAGCCGTCGGCCTGCTGGTGGGTCTCGAGGATCGCCACGATCGTGCGCGGGATGGCGACCAGAGTGCCGTTGAGCGTGGCGATCGGCTTGACCTCCGGCTGGCCGCCCTCGGTGGCGAAGCGCCCGCGGATGTCGAGGCGACGGGTCTGGAAGTCGGTGCAGTTCGAGGTCGACGTCAGCTCGCGGTAGCGGCCCTGCGTGGGCACCCACGCCTCACAGTCGAACTTGCGCTTCGCGGACAGGCCGAGGTCGCCGGCGGCCACGTCGATGACCCGATAGGCGAGCTCGAGCTTGTCCAGCCACTCCCGCTCCCAGCCGAGCAGCCGCTCGTGCTCGGCCGAGGCCTCCTCGAGGGTCGTGTAGGAGAACATCTCCACCTTGTCGAACCAGTGCACGCGGATGATCCCGCGGGTGTCCTTGCCGTGCGATCCTGCTTCCTTGCGGTAGCAGGGGCTGAAGGCGACGTAGCGGCGGGGCAACGTGTCGCCGTCCAGGATCTCGTCGGAGTGGTACGCCGCCAGCGGCACCTCCGACGTACCGACGAGGTAGGTGTCCTGGCCCTCGATCCGGTAGACGTCGTCGGCGGCCTGGCCGAGGAAGCCGGTGCCCTCCATCGCCCTCGGCTTGACCAGCGTCGGCGGGATCATCGTGATGAACCCCGCCGAACGCGCCTGGTCCATGGCCATGTTGACGAGCGCGAGCTCGAGGTCGGCCCCGGCACCGGTCAGGTAGTAGAAGCGCGAACCCGAGACCTTGGCCCCCCGCTCGACGTCGATGGCCCCCAGGATCCGGCCCAGCTCGACGTGGTCGCGCGGCTCGAAGCCCTCGGCCTCGAAGTCACGAGGCGTGCCGTGCTCTGAGAGCACGACGTAGTCGTCCTCACCGCCGGCCGGTGACTCGTCGGCCGCCGGGTTGGGGATGGCGTAGAGGGCGTCCCGCCAGTCCTGCTCGGCCTCGGACTGCGTCGCCTCGGCCGTCTTCACGTCGGCGGCGAGCCTCTTGGTGCGGGCCAGCAGGTCGACCTTCTCCTCGCCCGTGGCCT
Source organism: Marmoricola sp. (assembly GCF_025965085.1). GTDB lineage: Bacteria > Actinomycetota > Actinomycetes > Propionibacteriales > Nocardioidaceae > Marmoricola. Next base: position 27,120 of record NZ_JAOPXP010000178.1, on the reverse strand, counting down.
TGGCGATCAGCTTGCCCAGCTGCTTCTGCTCGGCGCGCAGGTGCTCGAAGTCGGCGATCGCGGCACGCCGGGCCGCGTCGGCCTCGAGGGCCCGGTCGACCACCGAGCCGGACAGGCCCCGCTTCTCCTGGGCAGCTCGGATCAGATCGGGTTCTTCGCGAAGCAGTCGTGGGTCGATCACGGCCCGAGACTAACTGTCACGGCGATGGCGGAACTACTCAGCGGGGGGCAGCACGAGCGGGAACGCTGCCGCGACGGGGGCGACCGGCGAGCTGGGCTTGCCGTAGGCGGTCCACTGCCTGCCGTCCTTGGGCAGGTAGTAGGCCGACACGCTGTCGGCGTCGGCGCAGAAGGTCCAGGTGAGTCCCGCGGCGTCGGTGAACCCGGCCCCGAGCCGGCACGGGCTGGTGGGCAGCCTCGACATGGCCGTCGAGCCTGCGGGCAGCACGGTGCCGCCGTTGCGGCTCACCGGGCTGGTGTCGGCCGGGCCCTTGCCGGCGGGCAGCGTGTCGTCACTGGAGATGCTCTCCACCCAGGGTTCGCCGGTGTTGCGGTCGAAGCCGTTGGCGAAGACCCAGGGCCCCTGAGGCAGCGTGGCTTCCTGCGTCGCCCTGCCCCCGGCGACGTTGAGGACCCACACGCGCTTCCTGGTGTCCACGACGCGGAGCGTGTCGGCGCGGCCGGGGTCGAAGGCCCACCCGACCGGGTCGACGTCGGACCTGCCCGTGCGCGCGCGGAGGTCGATGACCTTCGCGGAGCCGTCGGCCAGCGAGTAGACCTTCGGCCTGCCGCTCTTTACCTCGGCAGGCGAGATGCCGGTGTCGGGAATGGCCCACGCGCGGTCGGCGCTCACCAGCACCGCGGCCTGTTCGGCGGAGGCGCTAGCACCCTTCACGCCGGGGAGCTCGCGGGCGGTCGCCCGGCCGGTGGAGGGGTTGTAGGTGACGTAGACCGTGGAGCTGGTCTCGGCGTCGGCGCCGCCGGCGGAGGTCATGCCGAGGAGCCAGTCGCCCTCGCCGGCGCTCGTGTCGGGGGCGGCCGCGGGAGTGGCTGACGCTGTCTGGCCCGACTGGTCGACGCCTCCCTTCGCCTTCACCTGGACGTCACCGCAACCGGCGACGAGAAGGAGAGCGGTCAGGGCCGCCGCCAGGGCGATGGAGGACATCTCGGGAATCGTTCGACGCATGTGGTCCCCCTCCTTCGGATGCCATGGTCTTGAATGGTCGCCATGGTCAGGCCCGCTACAACAAATGCTCCCACATCACCCGCTTCGGGGTGGGGACGTGACTGACCGCGAATTGCGCCCCGCCCGGCTGGGGTGGAGCGCCCTGTGCTTCGTGCTGTTCGCCCTCCTGGCGACCCTGGTGAAGACGAATTGGTCACCCCTGACCGACCTCGACACCCGCATCGGCACCTGGCCCGAGTCGTTCACCCGGGCCCACCACGGTGTCTACCTGTTCTGGCACTACCTGGCCCTGGCCACGACCACCCTGCCCGAGGCCGTCGCGACCGCCGTCGTGGCGGTCGCGCTCGAGGCCAAGAAGCATCGGCGGGCGGCAATCTGGACCATCGTGGTGATGGCGAGCGTCGGGACCGCCACAGCGGTCATCAAGCAGCTGGTCGGCCGGGAGCGCCCGGTCTGGGACGCCCCGATCGAGGTGCTGACCTCGTTCTCGTTCCCGTCGGGACACTCGTCGGGGATCGTCGGCGCGATGGGCGTGGCAGTCGTCCTCACCAGGATGCTGGTGCGCCGGCGCGGCGTACGACGGCTGGTGTTCGTGCTCGCGGGAGCGATGGTCGTGCTCGTCGGCGCCGACCGGATCTTCCTGGGGGTGCACAACCTCTCCGACGTGCTGGCCGGCTACCTGCTCGGTGGCGGACTGGTGCTGTTCTGGCTGGCGCTCTACGACCCGACCCCACGGTCGATCGCGCTGGGCAACGCTCCGCTCCCCGACGCGGTGCCCAACCAGCGCAAGAAGCTCGCCGTGATCCTCAACCCGATCAAGATCGACGACGCAGCACAGTTCCGCACCCTCGTCGAGGCCCTGGCCACCGGCGCCGGCTTCGCCTCGGTGGGGTGGTGGGAGACCACCGTGGAGGACACCGGCTACGGCATGGCCCACGAGGCGGCGGTCAGCGGCTGCGACCTGGTGCTGGCGATCGGCGGGGACGGCACGATCCGCGCAGTCTGTGAGGAGCTGGCCGGCACCGGCATCCCCGTGGGGATCGTGCCTGCGGGCACCGGCAACCTGCTGGCCCGCAACCTGGCGATCCCGCTCTACCTGCGCTCAGCCGTGGACGTCGGCCTCAACGGCCAGGACCGCGCCATCGACATGGTCCAGGTCAGCGGCGACAAGATGGAGGACGCCACCTTCATGGTGATGGCCGGCATGGGCTTCGACGCCGCGATCATGGAGGGCGTCAACGACACCATCAAGGCCAAGGTGGGCTGGCTGGCCTACGTCTGGTCGGCGCTGAAGTCGCTGATGTTCCCGGCGATCCGGGTCGAGGTCTCCGTCGACGGCGGCGAGTTCACCAGGCATCGCGCCCGCACGCTGGTGATCGGCAACGTGGGCTTCCTGCAGGCGGGCATGCCACTGATCCCGGACGCGTCGATCGACGACGGGCAGCTCGACGTCGTGCTGCTCTACCCCCGCCGCTTCCTGTCCTGGCTCCCGCTGGCGGTCCGCGTGCTCACCCGCAACAAGCGCACCGACGAGACCATCACCCGGATGACCGGCCGTGAGGTCGTCGTACGCACCCACGTGGACGCGCCGCGCCAGCTCGACGGCGACCTGATCCCACCCGGCAAGGAGCTGCGCGCTACGTGCGTGCACGGGCGGGTGCTGGTGCGCGTTCCGCGCTGACGGTTTCACCCGTTCACGGGTGAAACAATCACTTACCCCTCGTTGCAACAGGGGGGAAGTGACTGTTTCGCAGGTTAACTTGTGAAACTTGAGGCCACTGGGACTGCTCGGACGAAACGGAGGCAAGCGAAGAGCCTGCCCGTGCGCCAGGTGTGCTCGGCGTAGTTCGGCCAGGTCCTGCCCATGTCCTCGGCTCGACCACGCGCGCGCTCCTCGACCAGCGATGGTCAGGGGCGGGCGTGGGAGATCGCGTCCTCCTCCTCGGGCGACAGCTGGGTCTCGCTGGCCCAGCCCATCACGTTCTTGGCATAGCTGCGCGAGTCGTTGCGCCCCTGGATCGAGGTGAGCACGACCCCGCTCCCGCTGTCGTCGAGCAGCGCCATCGACCAGGACAGCTGGCCGCCGGTGTCGGTGAAGGCGTCGTACCGCACCACCGCGACGTGCCGCATGGCCTGCGCGTTCTCCGCCTTCAGCGCCGCCACCTCCTGGCGCAGCGCCCGTGGGTCCTCGGGGAGACCGCTGGCATCCGCGCGGGAGCGCCCGCGTCCGGGCGTACGACGACCCGCGAGGGCGACCCCCAGCGCAGCCAGGGAGAGCAGCAGGGCGAGTACGGCGAGAGCGGTGTCCACGTTGCCGAGGGTAGATACCGGCGTCGTTCGCCCAGTGGCGACTCGCGGGGGTCGTGCCACGTGACGTGGGAAACTCGGGCCTGTGACCACCGACGTCCCAACCGGCCAGCGACGGATCGCCTACCAGGGCGAGCCCGGCGCGAACTCCCACATGGTGTGCAAGCTGCACTACCCCGACTGGGAGCCGGTGCCGTGCGCCTCGTTCGAGGACGTCTTCGCAGCCGTCGAGACCGGCGACGCCGAGCTGGCGATGATCCCGATCGACAACTCCATCGCCGGCCGGGTCGCGGACATCCACCACTTCCTGCCGAACTCCGACCTGCACATCATCGGTGAGCACTTCATGCGCATCCAGTTCGCGCTGATGGCGCTTCCCGGTGCCTCCCTGGAGACCATCAAGACGGTGCACAGCCACGTGCACGCGCTGGGTCAGTGCCGCAAGGTGATGCGGCAGTACGGCCTGCGACCGGTGATCTCCGGTGACACCGCCGGCGCGGCCCGCGAGGTGGCGGAGTCCGGCGACCTGAGCCAGGCCTCCATCTCGCCGCCGTTGGCCGCCGAGACCTATGGGCTCGAGGTGCTGGCGCGCGATGTCGAGGACGAGGAGCACAACACCACCCGCTTCGTGGTGCTCTCCCGCGAGCTCGTGCAGGCTGCGTCCGGCAACGGGCCGGTCGTGACCAGCTTCATCTTCAACGTCCGCAACCTGCCCGCCGCGCTGTACAAGGCCCTGGGTGGCTTCGCCACCAACGGCGTGAACATGACCAAGCTGGAGAGCTACATGGTGGACGGCTTCTTCACGGCCACCCAGTTCCTCGCCGAGGTCGACGGCCATCCCGACGATCCCGGTCTCAAGCGTGCTCTCGAGGAGCTGGCCTTCTTCACCACCGACGTGAAGATCCTCGGGGTCTACCCGGCAGACTCCTTCCGGTCCGTGCAGTGACATGCCGGGACCCACACCGGCCGGGCCGGGCCGAGAGCTGATTTCACCCCCTCGGTGATTGCACCACCGGTGCGCAGCGGGCAGCATCGGCGCATGCGCGCCACCTTCAAGTACCTGGCCTACGCCATCGCCGGGCTGATCCTCGTCCAGGCCGCCGTGATCGCCTGGGCGGTCTTCGGCCTCGGAGGATGGATCGAGGACGGCAACAGCCTGACGAAGTCCACGATGGAGGGCAGCACCTTCGCCTTCGCCGAGGAGCGGGGCTTCATGATCCACGGGATCACCGGCGAGGTGCTGATCCCGCTCGTGGCCCTGGTCCTCCTGGTCATCTCGTTCTTCGCCAAGGTGCCCGAGGGTTCCAAATGGGCCGGGATGCTCTTCGGTGGGATCGTGGTCCAGATCGTCCTGGGCATCGTCGGTCAAGGGCTTCCCCTGCTGGGCATGGTCCACGGTGGGTGGGCCATGCTGCTCTTCTGGCTGGCGTACCGGACCGCCCGGCAGGCCGACGTCCTCGGCGAGCCCACCTCGGCGTACGCGACCGCACCCGGACGGTGATCACCCGGGGCCGGGTCGCGCTCCTGCTCCGCCTGTCCTGACGCTGGTCCGACGCTGGGGCTCGTGGGGACGCTGGGCGACGTGGTCGGCAACACCCCGGAGTGAGCGTCGAGGGACCCGCTAGTTTGAGCGGGTGACCGACCCCACCCGCGACGCTGCTGCCGAGGCGCGCACCGCCGACCTGGGGTACGCCCGGGTCGACATCGACCGCGCGGCCCGCACCGGCGACCCCGAGGTGGTCTACGGGGCCGGCAAGACGCCCGAGCAGGTCGTCGGGATCCTGCGCACCCTGCACGAGCGGCACCCCGAGCAGGCGGTGCTGGCCACCCGGCTCTCCGACGCATCCGTCGACCTGGTGCGCGCCGAGCTCCCGGAGGCCGTCGTGGACGAGACCGCCCGGGCAGTGACCGTGGGACCGCTGCCGACGGCTCGCGGGCTGGTGGCCGTGATCAGCGCGGGCACCTCCGATGCGCCGGTGGCGGCGGAGGCTGCTCTGGCGGTCGCCGTCCACGGCGCCGGCGTCGAGCGCATCGACGACGTCGGAGTGTCCGGGCTGCACCGCCTGCTCGAGGCCCGCGACCGGTTCGCGACAGCCGACTGCCTCGTCGTGGTGGCTGGCATGGAGGGCGCACTGCCGAGCGTGGTGGGCGGCCTGAGCGGCGTACCCCTCGTGGCGGTGCCCACCAGCGTCGGGTACGGCGCCGCCTTCGGCGGACTCGCCGCCCTGCTGGCGATGCTGAACTCGTGTGCGCCGGGTGTCACGGTCGTCAACATCGACAACGGCTACGGCGCCGGGGTCTTCGCGGCGCGGGTCGCCCGCCGGGCCCACCCTGCAGTGGAACAGCCCGGGGACTCCTCGTGATCGGGTGGGTCGACGCCTCCTCGGGGGCGAGCGGCGACATGCTGCTCGGCGCGCTGGCCGACGTCGGGGTGCCGCTCGGGGTGATGGCCGACGCGATCGAGAAGGTGGCTCCGGGTGAGGTCCTGCTGGTCGAGGAGCGCGTGCGGCGCGGCGGCTTCGCTGCGACCCGTTGCCACGTCCAGATCGAGGACAGCGAGCACCACCGCACCTGGCGCGACGTCGAGCTGCTGCTGGCGGGCGCCGGGCTGCACGAGGACGTGCGCGCGCTCGCCCACGACGTCTTCTCGCGCCTGGCCGAGGCGGAGGGCCGCGTGCACGGCATGTCTGCGGAGGACGTGCACTTCCACGAAGTCGGGGCGCTGGACGCCATCGCCGACGTCGTCGGGGCGTGCGCGGGCGTGGTCCATCTCGGGCTCGAGCGCCTCGTGGTCTCCACCGTGTCGGTGGGGGGTGGCACGGTGAGCTCCGAGCACGGCCGCCTGCCGGTTCCGCCGCCGGCGGTGGTCGAGCTCCTCCGCGGCGTGCCGAGCTCCGGGGGTCCCGTCGACCTCGAGCTCTGCACGCCGACCGGGGCCGCGCTGCTCACCGCGCTGGCTGACGAGTGGGGCCACCAGCCTCCGATGGCGGTCTCCCACGTCGGGGTCGGGGCTGGCGGCCGGGACCCCGAGGGACACGCGAACGTGCTGCGACTGCTGGTGGGCGAGTCCTTCGAGCCTGTTGCTTCGTCCGCTTCTGTAGGACCGACGCTCACCGACGCCGGCTCCTCGACCGTCCTCGGGACGCCCGATGCCGGCGGCCCGCGCCTGTACGAGACCAACGTCGACGACCTCGACCCGCGCATCTGGCCGGTGGTCATCGCGGCACTGCTGGAGGCCGGCGCCAGTGACGCGTGGCTGACCCCGATCCTGATGAAGAAGGGCCGGCCGGCGCACACGTTGAGCGTCCTGGTGGGTGCCGACCGTGCCGACGCCGTGCGTCGCGAGGTCCACCGGCAGACTTCCACCATCGGGCTGCGTGAGCAGGCGATCACCAAGCACGAGCTCGACCGCGAGATGACGGCGGTCGAGATCGACGGACACAGGGTCGCCGTCAAGGTGGCCAGATTCGAGGGAGAAGTGCTCAACGTGCAACCGGAGTTCGAGGACGTGGCCGCGGCCGCGCGTTCGCTGGGTCGACCGGTCAAGACGGTCATGGCCGAGGCGGTCGCCGCCGCGAGTGGGCTCGCCTGATGGACCTCGCTGTCATCGCGATCGTCTTCGGGGCGATCTTCATCGTCGAGCTTCCCGACAAGACCTTCATCGCGGCCCTGGTGCTCTCCACCCGGTACCGGCCGTTGGCCGTGTGGGTCGGGGTCGGCCTCGCCTTCCTGGTGCAGACCCTGATCGCGGTGCTGGCCGGCCATCTGGCGACGTACCTGCCCGACACGCTGGTCAAGACCGTCGCGCTCTTGATCTTCCTGGTCGGTGCGTTCGTGCTCTACAGGTCCGCGCCGGGCGCCGATGCCGAGGAGAAGCAGCAGGAGGAGGAGTTCGCGGCCAAGGCCACGCACGCGCGCACGGGTCTGAAGGCGGTCCTCGCCTCCTTCCTCGTCCTCTTCGCCGCGGAGTGGGGCGACCTCTCGCAGCTCCTCACGATCAGCATGATCGCCAGGTACGGCCATCCGGTCAGCGTCTTCATCGGCGCCTGGGCCGCGCTGCTGACGGTCTCGGGACTGGCCGTGCTCTCCGGGCGGGTGCTGCTGCGCTACATCAGGCTCTCGACGGTGCACTACGTCGGCGCGGCGGTCTGCCTGGTGCTCGCCGCCGTGACCGCGGTGGAACTGCTCCGCTGAGGCTCACACCGGGTGGGTGACCCCGTGGCCGGCTACCGCCCACGGTGTGCCGACACGCCCTAGGCTTCGAGGATGAGCGAAGTTCCCACGCAAGCTGCGGTGAGCCCGGGAGTCTCGAGCGAGGTCGGTCGGCTGCGCACCGTGATGCTGCACCGGCCCGGCCCCGAGCTGAAGCGGCTCACGCCGCGCAACAACGACAAGCTGCTCTTCGACGGCATCCCCTGGGTGGCGCGGGCGCAGGAGGAGCACGACGTCTTCGCCGAGGCGCTGCGCAGCCGCGGTGTCGAGGTGCTCTACCTCACCGATCTCCTCGTCGAGACCCTCGCCGGCGAGGCCGCCCGCAACCACGCGATCGAGGCCGTGACCGGCTCACTGCGACTCGGCGACACACTGCGCGACTACCTGCGCCAGGCCCTCGGCGAGCTGTCGCCCGAGGACCTGAAGGACGTCCTGACGGCCGGTGTGCGCAACGACGAGGTGCGGGGCGGGTTCGGGCTGGTGACCAGTCTGCTGGCCAGTGACGACTTCCTGATCGACCCGCTGCCCAACCTGCTGTTCACCCGCGACTCGAGCGTGTGGATCCGCGACCAGGTGGCGATCACCTCACTGGCGATGCCGGCGCGCGAGCGCGAGAGCCAGCTGACCGAGCTGATCTACACCGACCACCCGCGGTTCGCCTCCGTGCCCAAGGTCCACGGCTGGCGTCGCGAGCACGTCGAGGGCGGCGACGTACTCCTGCTGGCCCCGGGCGTGATCGCCGTCGGGGTCGGGGAGCGTACGACGCCCGCAGGCGTCGAGCGGCTGGCGCGACAGGTGTTCGCCGACGGGGCAGCGCACACCGTGCTCGCCGTACCGATCGCGCAGGAGCGCGCCACGATGCACCTCGACACCGTCTGCACGATGGTCGACGTCGACAAGATCGTGATGTACCCCAACGTCGCCGACCACCTCACCGCCCACGCCGTCACCGTCTCCGAGGACGGCACGCTGCTGGTCGCCGAGACCGAGCCCTTCCTGGTCGCGGCGGCGAAGGCGATGGAGATCGACACCCTGCACCAGATCGACACCGGCCTGGACCCGGTGACCGCCGAGCGGGAGCAGTGGGACGACGGCAACAACACCCTGGCCGTCGCCCCCCGGGTGGCGGTGGCCTACGAGCGCAACGTGGAGACCAACCGCCAGCTCGAGGACGCGGGCATCGAGGTGATTGCGATCTCGGGGTCGGAGCTCGGTTCGGGGCGTGGTGGACCCCGGTGCATGTCCTGCCCGATCGCGCGCGACGAGGCCTGAAAGAAAGGATGCCCGACCGGTGTTGACGGGGGGGACAACATCGGTCGGGCATTACGAATGTAATGCATGCCCAGAGCGCCCACAACTACTGGGCCATCGTGTACTACCCCGCGTCAGCGGATGGTCAGCTGTCGACTGGCCAGGCCGGCCCGTGCGGCACGTTGCTCGGAGGTCAATGGTGCCGTGGTCATCATGGCCTCGGCAAGGGCATCGACCATCTTTGAGACCGGCTCCTCGAGGGCCTCGGCACCCGTGCCGAGCGGGAGGTCCCACACAGGGGCGACCAGGCCGTGGGCCCGGAACATACCGATCAGGCGGTCGCCGTCCACCAGGCTCTCGGCATGGGTGACATGGAGGCGCGCGAAGGCGTCGAGTACCCGGTCCTCGTCGTGGGGAAGCACCCAGCGGAGGTACTCGCGGTTGCCGACGGAGGTCCAGTAGGCGCCGTCGACACTGGTCAGCCGCTGGGTGGGGGCGGCGGCGTCGTTGGCCTGCTGGAGCGCAGCCGCCATCGAGCCGTCGGGGTCCTCGAGGTCGGCCACCCAGTAGTCGAACCCGTCGTGCACGGTGACCTCCAGCGCGTCGTCGGTGACGAGGTCCTGGAGACGCGGACCCTCACCCGGCGCCTCGGTGAGCCCGACCATGCTGCCGGGCTCGGCGTCCAGCGCCTTGAGCAGCACGGCCGCGAGGTCGCGACTCGGGTCGCCGTACGCGTGCTGCACCTGGAGACCGAGCCAGATCGTGCCGTCGTCGCGGACCAGGGCGGGGGCGGCGGCCGGGAGGAGTGAGCCGAGCAGCACCGCGCGGTCGTCCTCCTTGAGCCTCAGCGGGGCGGTCGCGGCCGGGACGAACTCGCGGAGGGCCACGACGTCCGCCTCACCGGCGAGACCCTCGAAGGGCCGGGCGACGAAGACCGGGGGCGCGCCCGCGTCGCTGCCGTGGCAGGCCTTGTAGCGACGACCCGAGCCACAGGGGCACGGCTGACGCGGACCGACGGCGGTGTGGTCTGACGGGTCCGCGGCGAGAGCGGTCGAGGTGCGGGTGCGCTGGCGAGACTTCTTTCCCATGGGGCGAAGACTAGGCCGCGCAGCGTGCGACCCCTCAGGCGAGGGCGAGCACGGCGTGCACGGTGGTGCATGACCGCGAGGACTCGACCCACCAGCGGGAGGCGAGGACCTCGACGATGGCCAACCCGCGACCGGCGAGGTCGCAGACGCCGGCGTCGACCTTCTCGGGGGTGGTACGGGCGCCCCCGTCGGTGACGGCGATGTCGAGTCCGGTGGGACCGGTTTCCCAGGCGACGTGCATGGTGCCGTCGGCGAGCGGACGTGCGTGCCGGATCGCGTTGCCCACCAGCTCGCTCACCAGGATCCGGGCATCGTCACGCTGCTCGTCGCGAGCGCCCAGGCTGCGCATCCACTCGATCAGCTGACGGCGCGCCACGGCGGCACTCTCCGCGCTGAACGGCAGGTCCAGAGTCACGGGGTCGGCCTCGGTCGGCTGCCGAACGGTGTCAGCCATCGTCTACCTTCGCAATCCTGTTTCGGGGGGTTCCTCCTGCGCGGCTGCCCCGATTTTGCCCACCGGAAGGTTCCGTAAACTCACAACTGGGAACTTCTCAGGTAGGTCACAGCGGCGCCGGGGGTGTCGGTGATGATGGCCTCGATCTCCAGCTCCGTGCAGCGGTCGATGTCCTCGCGGTCGTTGACCGTCCAGCAGTGCACACGCGTGCCGGAGGCGACGATGCGCCGGACGAGGTCCGGGTGGTCGCGAACGAGGTCGATCCCCGGTCCGAGGATCCAGTCGGTGTCGACGAAGGGGCGCGCGCGGTACAGCTGCGTCGTACTGCTCACCAGCAGCACCAGTTCCAGGTAGGGGGCGAGCCGCCGGATGCGGCGTAGCGCCACCCAGGAGAACGACATGATGCGCGCGGGTGAGTCCTTGCCCGCCCAGCCGAACTCGTCCAGCAGCTGCACCAGCCGGCGCTCCACCAGCCCGGCGTACCGCGTCGGGTGCTTGGTCTCGATCGCCAGCTCCACTCGGCGCGGGTAGTCGGCGGCGGTCTCCAGGAGCCTGCGCAGGGTGAGCAGCTTGGCGAGCTCGGGGTCGCTGTCGGGGGCCTCGTCGTCCAAGTCGGACCAGGGGGTCTTCCAGGCGGCGAAGTCGAGGTCCTCGAGGTCGGCGAGCTCCATCGTGGAGACGATGCCGTCGCGGTGCGCCGTCCGCCTCAGGTCCCTGTCGTGGACGCACACCAGGTGGCCGTCGGCCGTCAGCCGTACGTCGCACTCGAGGGCCTCCGCGCCCTCGTCCAGGGCCGCCACGTAGGCGCCGAGAGTGTGCTCTGCGTTCGTGGCACTCGCACCACGGTGGGCGACCACCTGCGGCCGACGCTGGACCATGACGCCATTCTGCACGCCGGTGCGGCCATCGTCGGGAGGGGGGCTCTGCGGGCCACGGCGTGCCCGCGGTCGGTCGGTCGTGCCGAGCCACTCGCTCGGCGCTCGGTGCTCAACCACCGGGACGCTCGGCGTTCGTTCGGCCAGCACCGGAGTCGGGCGACGTTCCTCGTCCCTGGGCTCAGCGCTGGCTGCGGAGGAACTTGCCGAAGTGGGGGACGGTGAAGGCGACGGTGCCTCGCTCGCCGGAGAACACCAGGCCCTTCTTGATGAGGCCGTCGCGGGCGGGGGACAGGGACTGCGGCCTGCGGGCGAGCAGCCTGGCGATGTCGGCGGTGTTGACGGCCGTGTCCTGGTTGCCCTCACCGAGGTCGGCCATCGCCACCATGTAGTCGCGCTCGGCGGGGGTCGCCCGGTCGTAGCGGGCGCCGAAGAAGCCTACGGCCAGCTCGGCCTCTGCCTCGGGGGCGGCCTGCATGACGTCGGTCCAGCGGATCGGGGTGTCCACGGCGACGTCCCACGTGACCTTGCCGTAGGCCTGCACGAAGTAGGGGTAGCCGTCGGTGAGCCGGTAGAGCTCGTCGAGCGCCTTCGGTTCGTACGTCGCGTCCTCGGTCGCCGCCGGCACGGTCCAGGCGCGGTCGGCCATGTCGCGGGGGAGCCGGTCGACGGAGACGTAGCGGAAGAGCCGCTCGGCGTACGACTTGGAGGCGGCGAGGGCCACAGGCAGGTGCGGCAGCCCGGCGCCGACGACGAGCAGTGGAGCGCCCTGCTGGCTGATCTCGTGGCAGGCGCCGCACAGGGCGCCGAGCTCGGAGGGGGAGATGTCCTGCATCTCGTCGAGGAACAACGCGATGCCGACGCCGAGGTCGCCGGCGAGCGCCGCGACGTCGGTGAACAGCTCGACCAGGTCGAGCTCGAGGTCGCCGGAGTCGGCACGCCCGGTCGCCGCGTCCACGTCCAGGGGCGGCTGCCAGCGGTTCTGCCGGGGACTGGCCTTGCGGTCCTTGAGCTCGGTGCGCAGCGCGAAGGCCTTGAGTACGCCGGTCACCTGCTCGACGCGGTCCGGGTCGCGGTGGCGGTGGGCGACCTCTCGCACAGCGGCGTGCACCGCCTGCGCGAGCGGCAGGCGCAGCGACTGGTCGGGACGAGCCTCGAGCTTGCCGGTCCCCCAGGCGCGCTTGACCGCGAGACTGCGCAGCGCGTTGAGGAGCACCGTCTTGCCGACGCCGCGGAGGCCGGAGAGGACCATGCTCCGGTCGGGACGGCCCGCGGCGATGCGCTCGAGGGTGACCTCGAACTGCTGCAGCTCGCGGTCACGGCCGGCGAGCTCTGGGGGGCGCTGCCCGGCACCGGGAGCGTAGGGGTTCCTGATCGGGTCCATGATCGGACTGTATCGAGATGTCTAGCAGATCCTCTATATATGGCTAGCGAGTTGTAGCAACGTCGTCAACCGGTCCCGGCTCGGTCAGTCCGCGCGGACGTCGTCGTACGCCGCATGCAGCCCGGCGCGGAGGGCGCCGATCAGCGTCGGCACGTCCTCCACCGGCAACCGGAAGGTGCCGGTGCACTCCCCGCCGCGCCACAGGGACAGCAGGACCAGCCCGTCCTCGTGGTGCCAGCGGACCCGCAGGGAGCGCGCGTCACCGCGGGTGTCGAGGAAGAACTCGGCTCCCAGCGGTGTCGGCGCGGCCGTGGCCATGCGCGATTCTCCCTCGCCGGGCACCCGGAGGGCCAGACCCGTCAGCTGCAGCCGCCGACGTGACCGAGGTCGTCGTCGCTGAGCACCCGCGAACCGGAGCGGAACCCGTAGGCCGAGCAGTAGTAGAAGCTCAGCAGGGAGTCGCGCTGCAGGGTGATGGGGCGCCAGACGCCGTTGCCGACGGGCTCGAGGTAGCGGAACGTACGGCCGGTCAGGGCGGAGTCGTTGCGCTGGTGCTTGAGGTAGCGGTCGAGCCAGGCCTGCACATAGTGGCTGGACACGTCCTGGCCGTAGCGGCTGGCCGGGAGCACGAGCGGGATGTCGGTGTACTCGAGGTGCGTCGAGGCGCGGGGTACGACGAGCATGCTGTCCACATCGGCCCGACGCCACGCGTCGTAACCGGTGGCGCGCTCGCGCTTGGGGTCCGGCCCCCCGGGGCTGGGCTCCGGGTTGATCGAGGAGCCGCCGCTGGTGAGGTACGGCGAGACGGTGAAGCCGTACTCGGACTGGAGGGCGAGGGCAGGCACGACGGGCCGGTTGCCGCTGCCGTCGAGCGGACCGGTCGAGCTCGGCCCGGCGAGCTTGTCGAGCGCCACCACGGCAGCCACGCGCCTGTCGATGCCCTGCACCTTGGAGACCGCGGCAGCGCCCATCGAGTGGCCGATGATCGCGATCCTGCTGGTGCGACCGGGGGTGGCCGGGGACTTGTCGGGGGATCGGTCGAAGAGCTGCCAGTAGGGGTTGAACGCGCTCACCTTCGCGCCCTCGGAGCGAGGGTTGGCGTAGTGCCGCGACGGGGTCGAGGTGAAGAACGACAGCGCGTCCTGGGTGCCGACGACGAAGTTGGACAGCTGTTGGGCGGGCGCGCCGGGACAGCCGTACTGCTCGCCGTCCTGCGGCGTCGCGAACGGGTTGCAGAACGGGAGGGCGTTGCTCTGCGAACCAGGCGCCGGCTCGTGGGGGAGCGTCTCGCCCCCGCCCTGGCCCTGCACGTCGTAGGTCAGCACGACATAGCCACGCTCGGCGAGGTCCTGCGCCAGCCAGCGGTACATCCCCTCGCTGCCCTGCACGGAGCCGGTCGTGATCACGGCACCGGGAAAGGGTCCGCGCAGCACCTGTCCGGTGTAGGGGTCGCGTGCGCCGGGCCGGGGGCGGTAGACGGTGCCGTGCAGGAGGGCGCCGTAGCGGTTGGTGAACGAGACCCGCTCGCTGAGCCCGCGGGTGCCGTTCCAGCCCGACCGCAGCGGGTTGCCGACGTTCCACCCGGGGACCACGCGCCCGGGGGTGACGGCGATGCGGGTCGGAGAGGCGGCCTGCTCCATCAGCTGCTCGGTCTGGTCGGCGGTGCCGGCAAGGGTCAGCGCGGCGAGGTACGCCGGGTTCTGCAGCTGGCCGCCGGGGCCGATGATCCGGCCGTAGGCGTCCTGGATGTTCTGGGCGTCGCGGGCGACGTACGACGGGCTGCCCGGCTCGGGTCCCGCGGCGTACGACGATGCGGGGAGGAGGGCCGCGGCCACGGCGAAGCCGGTCGCGAGAACCAGGAGCGAACCGGGGCGACGACCCGGGCGGACTCGGAGCGGGTGAGGGCGCATGTGCACTCAACGAGCCTTCACGGTCCGGGTTACCGCAGTACCGTGGGCGCGTGCCCGAGCTGCCCGAGGTCGAAGCCCTGGTCCAGGACCTGGCCCATCGCCTGGAAGGTCGCGCCGTCGTGCGTGTCGACATCGCGGCGTTCAGCTGCCTGAAGACCTATGACCCGCCGATCTCCGCCCTCTCCGGTGGCCTGGTCGACGGCGTTGCCCGGCACGGCAAGTTCCTCGACATCGACGTCTCAGGGACCCACCTCGTGCTGCACCTCGCGCGGGCCGGCTGGGTGCGGTGGAAGGACGAGGTGCCGCCGCTGCCGCCGCGACCGAGCAACAAGTCGCCGCTGGCGGCACGCATCGTGCTCGACAACGGCGCCGGCCTCGACATCACCGAGGCCGGGACGCGCAAGAGCCTGGCCCTGTACGTCGTCCGGGATCCCTTCGACGTCGACGGCATCGCGCGGCTCGGCCCGGACCCGCTGAGCGACGACTTCACCGTGCAGGTGCTCGGGGACATCCTGCAGCAGGCTGGCCGGGCCCAGGTCAAGGGCGTCCTGCGCCACCAGGGCACCATCGCAGGCATCGGCAACGCCTACTCCGACGAGGTGCTGCACGCCGCGAAGATGTCGCCCTTCAAGCCGGCGAACAGCCTCGGCGAGGCCGAGCTGCAGACCCTGCACGACGCCATCCGGACCGTTCTCGGGGACGCCGTGAAGAGGTCCTCCGGGCTCGCGGCGAGCCAGCTCAAGGGCGAGAAGAAGACCCACATGGCGGTGCACGGCCGCACCGGCCAACCGTGCCCGGTGTGCGGTGACACGGTGCGCGAGGTGAGCTTCGCCGACTCCAGCCTGCAGTACTGCGCCACCTGCCAGACCAGCGGGAAGCCACTCGCCGACAGACGCATGTCGCGGTTTCTGAAGTAGCCTGCGGACATGATTGAAGTTCCGACGATCGAGGTCGCGCAGGTACCCGATCCCCTTCCCGCGGGTGTCACCGTCCTCGACGTGCGTGAACCGATCGAGTGGCACCACGGCCGCATCGACGGCGCGGTGCACATCCCGCTCACCCAGCTCCCCGAGCGGGCGGCCGAGCTGCCCCTCGACCAGCAGCTGCTCGTGGTCTGCAAGGTGGGCGGGCGGTCGTCCCAGGCCACCGCGTTCCTGCGCGAGAAGGGGTTCGAGGCGATCAACCTGGCCGGCGGGATGATCGACTGGGCCGAGGCCGGCCGTCCCATGGTGGGCGACGGCGACGGCGCCCCGCTCATCGTGTGACGTCAGCCGCCGAAGGCAACGGGCAGGGGGAGCTCCAGCGCGCGCTGCAACCGTGCGAGGTACTCCGACCTCGGCACCTCCTCCACCCCGAGGGAGGCGAGGTGCTCGGTCCGCCACTGGGTGTCGAGGAGTCTCTGGTCGGCGTACTCGTCCCGGAGGAGGTCGACCAGCCCCAGCAGGGCGACCTTCGAGCCGTCGCGCGCCCGGGTGAACATCGACTCCCCGGCGAAGAGACCGCCGATGGCGACGCCGTACAGGCCGCCAGCGAGCCGCCCGTCGCGCCAGGCCTCCACGGAGTGCGCCCAGCCCAGCCGGTGCAGCTCGGTGTACGCCGCCGCGATCGCGTCGTCGATCCAGCCTCCCGAGCGTGACGGGTCGGCGCACGCCTCCAGGACCCGGGAGAACGACGTGTTCACCCTGATGTCGAAGTGGGACGCTGACTGGCGCAGCGAACGGCTCACCCGCAGCGACGACAGGGGGAGCACACCGCGCTGCTCGGGTGACCACCACGCCATGTCGACACGCCCCGGCGTGGTGAGCGAGTCCACGGCCATCGGGAAGAGTCCCCGGCGGTAGGCAGCGAGAACGGTTCCGGGAGCGAGGTCGGCCCCGATGGCGACGAGGTCGCCGTCGCCGGAGTCAGCGGGCGGGAACGCCCACGGAGTTGGGGACGGCTCGACGGGCACGGAGCCATCGTCGCAGGGTCGTTTGTAGGCTGCACGCATGAGCCTCTCCAAGCGCCTGGGTCGGTCGTTCGCGCCCAAGATCACGCAGCTCGCCCCCAACGTCACCGCGGGCTTCGTGCACCAGGCACTCGACCGCGCCATCCGTGGCGTCGGACCGCTCGACGGTGCGGCCCTGGCGGCCGAGAAGCAGCTCGACGAGCAGAAGGGCGACGTCGACAAGGCGATCCACGCCGTGATCGAGAACCACGTCAGGCTGGCCGGGGCACAGGGGTTCCTGACCAACATCGGTGGCCTGGTCACGATGGCGGTGACGGTGCCGACCAACATCACCGGGTTGGCGATGATCCAGTGCCGGATGGTGGCCGTCATCGTGCACCTGCGCGGCTACGACCTCGACGACAGGCGGACGCGCAACGCGATCCTCGCCAGCCTGCTCGGTGAGGAGCGGGTGCTGGCGCTGGTCCGGAGGAAGAAGCTCCCCGGCACGCCGATGGCGCTCGCCACGGCGCCGGTCCACGACCCGCACCTCGACAACATCATGGCCAACGAGGTCGCCGCGGAGCTGGTCACCAAGGTCGCCGGCAAGCGCATCGCGACGACTGTCGGTCGGCGCGTCCCGGTCGTCGGCGGCCTCGTGGGCATGGGCGCGGACGGGTACTCGACCTGGCAGATCGGGCGCTACGTCGACCGGGAGTTCCTGCCCCGCAAGCGGCGGTAGGCGAAGAGACCTCCGCGCGCGACCGGGTTGGTCCGGGACAGCGCGACGGCGCGCTCCTTGGCCTTGTGGGAGGGCCTGCCGTGGAACTTGTCGAGCTGACCCATCAGGTCCTCGATGACGCCGTGCAGCTCGACCTCGACGTCGCGCAGGCGTGCGGCCTCATGGGTCATGACGGCCAGCGCGTCGACGGCGGCTTCGGCCACCTCGCGCTCCTCGACGCTGTCGGGGTCGGTGAACGGCTGCGGGGGACCCGGCACGAGGTCGTCGAGATCGCCGATGACGTCGTACCCGCGCAGTGCCAGCTCGCTGACCCAGGAGCGGCCCAGGTCGCTGGCCCAGCGGTAGGCCTCGTCGGGAAGCGCGAGGCGCGCCGAGCCGGGCCGCCCCGAGAGGTTGTTGTGCACCAGCAGCTCGCGGACGAAGTGGCGGTAGTGGTGGTTGGGGAGTACGTCGTTGAGCCGCTCGTTGAGCCTGCGCACCATCGCCGACTCCGGTACGCCGAGGGAGGCGTTGGCCCGCGCGCCCGGGGCGAACTCGGCCGGGTCGATGCCGAACAGGCCCGCGAACCTCTCCCACAGGAGCGTGGGGCTCGAACCGGCGGGCGGCACCGTCACCAGGTGCACCCGGTCGCGGGGGATGGACCGCGCCCACCGGCCGAGCACGTCGGGCACCTCCTGGACGGCCCAGAACCACTGCGCGACCTCGGAGCTGCGCTGCTCGTCGCGGAGGTGGGCGAGGAACGTGCCGTAGCGCTTGGTGCGACGGTGCTTGAGGTTCTCCTGCCACTCGGCCGGGACCTGGCGGACGAGGTCGCGGGCGGAGAAGACGATGTGGATGTCGGAGGGGTCCCCCAGCGACGCCAGGGCACGGGCGACCTGGACGCGCGAGGCCGCGCCGAAGATCTCGTGGCTGATGATCGAGGTGCCGGGCCAGCCACGGACCTGCGCAGCCAGCCGCTCCCACGCCCCGCCGGCCTCCCGCTCGAGCCCGCCCCAGGGCAGCTCCATCAGGTCGAGAGCGGCCAGGAAGTGGGCGTCGTGGCGGTCGGCGGCGTAGAGGACTCCCTTCGCGCGGAGTGCGTCGCGATGGGTGAACAAGATGTCCTGCACGAAGGACGTGCCCGTCTTCGGAGCGCCGACGTGGAGCAGCACGCGTCGGGTCACGGCTGTCCTCCCCAGTGCCAGGTCCGGAGCAGGGCCGTCACGGCCAGCTCGAGGGTGCGTTCGCGGTCGATCCTGCCGGGCAGTCGATGGTCCGTGGGGCCCAGCGCGTCCGGATCGCCGTGCACAGCGTAGCCATCTCGGCGCAGGCGCTCCGCCATGCCGGCCGCCACATCTCGCGCCCACGGCAGTGAGGCGGGTGGGGTCGCGGGCATCCCCGCCGGAGGAGCGGTGCGGCGGCGCGCCACCACGGCGTCGTCCCGGTCCTCCTCCAGCAGCGCGACCAGGGTCCTGGCAACGTCGCGCACCCTGTCCTGGCCCTGAGTGAGCCCGGTCAGCCGGTTCAGCCGCCGCAGCAGGTCCGAGAGCGCCGCGTCGCCGGTGCTGCGCAGGTCGATCGGGCGGGCGCCCAACGCCGCGGTCGCCAGCGCGGCGGCCCGGTCGGCGTCACGGGCCACGACCACGTGGAGTGGCTCGCGGCGGCGGTCCCGGAGACGTTCGACGATGCGCGTCACGTCGATGGGGGCGGGGAGGTGTCCGGCGGCCTGCGCCCGGCGCCAGGTGGTGCTCCACTTCAGGATGCCGCCGTTGCGCACGGTCGCGGCCCACTGCTCGGCCATCATCACCTCGACCGGCCGGGCGATGACGACGTGGGTGGGGCGCCAGTCGGTCTCGACGTACCCCTGGGCGAGAAGGCCGCTGCGTATGGCGGCGACGGTGGACGGCGCCCCGTGGAGGCGGAAGCGCCGACGCCAGGGCGCCGGCCAGGGGGATGGCTGCGCCGTGGGTGCCGGCGGCTGCAGGCCGGGGAGCAGGTGGGCGAGCACCCCGACGGTCAGGCGCACCAGCTCCTCCTCGGGCAGGCCGCTGGGGTCCATGGCCGGAGTGCCGAAGGGTCGGGGTGCATCCGGCCAGGGGAGGGGGACATCGAGCAGGCCGCGCCCGGGCGCGGCGGTGGCGAACACGCGGTCGGCCAGACCGCGGAGGTCGTTGGCGTCGGGTCCGGCGGCGAGGTTGATCCGGCGCACCAGCTCGAGGTGGATGGCGTCGGGCAGCAGGGTGGTCTCGGCCATGGGTGACGACCCGGGCTGGGGACCGGCCGGTTCGGCCGTCTGCGGCGACCAGGCAGACCACGGCGTCGTACCCCCGGAGCGGAGGTGCTCCGCCCACGCCGTCACGGCGTCGGTGTAGCTCGGCCCTGGGCTGGGCGGGGCGGACATCAGCCGCGCCACCGCCGCGTCAGCCGGGAGACCGGACCGGCGTCCGAGGAGTAGCCGAGCTCGTCCAGCTCGTCCAGCACGTGCGCCAGGGCCTGGATGGCGGCCTCCGCGACCATCGCAGGATCGGCGTCGTCGGGGTCGGCCCAGTGCTGGTCGTCCTCGGGCCACACCGGGACCAGGTCGTCGAGGTCGCCGACCACGTCGATGCCGGAGCTCCGGATCTCCTCGAGCCAGCTCGCGGTGATCTCGTCGACCCAGTCGCGGCGGTCCGGGGGGACGGACGCGGGCTCCTTGCCTGGTCGACGGGCGAGCACCTCCTTCACGATGGTCTCGCGTACCCACGACACGTAGGTCTCGCGCGGCAGCTGGCGTTCGGCGAGCTCGATGTTCAGACGGCGCAGCAGCGTGACCTCAGTGGCGCCGAGGGACGCGTTGGTGCTCTCGCTCTGCGCGAAGGACGTCTCCGACCTGATGCCGACGACGCCGGCGAAGCGCTCCCAGAGCAGGTCGCTGGGCGCCCCCTGGGGGGGCACCGTGACGAGGTGCACCCTCTCGAGGGGCAGGTCGGCACCCCACGTGGCCAGGATCCGCGGCAGGTGCTGGACCCGCCAGAACCACATCTGCCAGTCGGTGCGGGTGTGGTTCTTCTGCAGCGCCTTGAGGAACTGGGCGTAGTTGCGGCGACCGCGGTGCTTGACCCGCTCCTGCCACTCGGCGGGGACCTGCCGGCCGAGGTCGCGGGCGGTCAGCACCACGTGCACCTCGCGGTCCGCAAAGGAGTCCATCGCCCGCGCGACCTCCTGGGGACCGGCAGCCGCCAGGATCTCGTGGCTCACCAGCACGTCGCGTCGCGCCTTGCGTGCCTCCAGGACGAGGCTGTCCCACTGGCCGCGGGCGGCCTTCTCCTCGCCGGCCCAGCGCTCGTCGATCAGGTCGAGCGCGGCCTCGAAGTGGTTGCCGGTCCGGGTGTGGATGTAGTCGATCCCCTGCTGCTCCAGAGGACCCCGGTTGAGTGCGAGCCTGTCCTGCAGGTAGCTGGTGCCGCTCTTCGGCGTCCCGACATGCAGGTAGACCCGGCGACTCATGCGCGCATTCTGCCGTACGCCGGCTCAGTCAGTGGGCGTCAGCGCCGTGACCACCCGCGAGGGGCTCCGGCGACCCAGGACGCCGGCCATCCACGTGCTGGTCGCGACCAGCGACGCGAGGTCGACACCGGTGTCCACGCCCAGGCCGCGAAGCATCCAGACGAGGTCCTCGGTGGCCAGGTTGCCGGAGGCACTCTTGGCATAGGGGCAGCCGCCGAGGCCCCCGGCGCTCGCGTCGAAGGTGGTGATGCCGTGCTGCAGCGCGGAGAGCGCATTGGCCAGCGCCTGACCGTAGGTGTCGTGGAAGTGCACCGCGAGCGCCTCGTTGGGCAGCCCGGCCTCGTTGAAGGCCTCGAGCAGGTGCTTGACGTGCCCGGCCGTCCCGACCCCGATGGTGTCGCCCAGGGAGAGCTGGCTGGCGCCGAGGTCGTGGAGGCGCTTGCCGACCCGCACCACCTGGTCGATGGGCACCGCGCCCTCCCATGGGTCGCCGAAGCACATGCTGACGTAGGCCCGCACGTCCATGCCGGCCTCCCGGGCCCGGGTGACCGTGGGCTCGAACATCGCGAACTGCTCGTCCAGGCTGCGGTTGAGGTTGCGCTGCGCGAAGGTCTCGGTGGCGCTGCCGAAGATCGCGATGTGCTCACAGCCAAGTTCGAGCGCGCGGTCGAGCCCGCGCTCGTTGGGGACCAGTACGGGCAGCTTCCTGGCGGCCTCACCGAGCTCCCCTTCGATCAGCGACGTCATCAGGTCGCCTGCGTCGGCCAGCTGGGGAACCCACCTGGGGTGCACGAAGCTCGTGGCCTCCACGACCGGCAGGCCGGCGGCCAGCAGCCGGCGGATGAACTCGGCCTTGGCCTCGACCGGGACGACGGCCTTCTCGTTCTGCAGGCCGTCGCGGGGCCCGACCTCGTAGATGGTGACGCGGTCCGGGAGGTCGGGCCTCTCCGCGACGCTCGTGCCTCGTTCCTCAACCACCGGGCTCTCCCTCCACGACGAACAGGACGTCCCCCAGGGCGACCTGGTCACCGGGGGCGGCGCCGACGGTGGCGACGGTCCCGGTGAAGGGTGCCCTGAGCGCGAGCTCCATCTTCATCGCCTCCAGTACGCCGAGCCGCTGGCCCTCCTCGACAGCATCGCCCTGCGCCACGTCCACGTCGAGGACGGTGCCCGGCATCGGGGCGAGCAGGGTGCCGTCCGTCGTACCCGCTCTGGCGCCGGGCCCGAACGCGTCCGGCCTCCTGAACCGGCGGGTGTGGCCGCGGTGGGCCACCTCGACCACGTGGGGCTCGACCACGACGACTGCCTCCAGCACCCTGCCGTCCACCTCGAGCCGGACGACGTGGCCGGATCGGTCGAGGAGGGCGACGGCGTGGGTGCCGGTCGGGCCGGCGACCTGGTCCGCCGACACCAGCCAGCGGTCATCGAGCTCGACGGTCACCGGAGCGGGGGGTCCTGCGGAGCGCCAGCCGTCACCGACCCCGAAGGGGCCGCGGTCCCGGGGCGCGCCCTGGGCCACGACCCAGGCGGCGAACACGGCGGCGAGGTCGTCCTCGGGGAGCTGGATGCCGTCCCGGTGGCGGTCGAGCCAGCCCGTGTCGACCTCGGCGTCCCGGAACTCCTGACTCGCGGCGAGCTCGCGCAGGAACCCGGTGTTGGTGGTCAGGCCGATCACGGCGGTGTCGTCGAGGGCGGCGACCAGCCGCTTGCGCGCTGCCTCGCGGGTGGGCCCGTGCACGATGACCTTGCCCAGCATCGGGTCGTACGCCGTGCTGACCGTCTGGCCGCTCTCCAGGGCCTCGTCGTTGCGGGCGAGGTCCGACCAGTGCACGAAGGTGGCCGTGCCGGCCTGTGGGAGGAACCCGTTGAACGCGTCCTCGGCGTACACGCGTGCCTCGATGGCGTGCCCGGTGCAGGTGAGGTCGTCCTGCCCGAACGGGAGCGGCCGGCCCTCGGCGATGGCGAGCTGCAGGTCCACCAGGTCGAGCCCCGTGACGAGCTCTGTCACCGGGTGCTCGACCTGGAGCCGGGTGTTCATCTCCAGGAAGTAGACGCCGTCGGTGCCGCGGGTCGGGTCGACCAGGAACTCCACCGTGCCGGCGTTGACGTAGCCGACCTCACGGGCCAGCGCCACGGCCGCGTCGGTCAGGACGGTGCGCACCTCGTCGGTGACGCTGGGCGACGGGGCCTCCTCGATCACCTTCTGGTGGCGGCGCTGGCTGGAGCAGTCACGCTCGAAGAGGTGGACGACGTTGCCGTGGGCGTCCGCGAGCACCTGGACCTCGACGTGCCGGCCGTTCTCGACGTACCGCTCGATCAGCAGGGTGTCGTCGCCGAAGGAGCTCCTCGCCTCACGTCGTGCGGCCACGATGGCCTCCTGCAGCTCGCCCGGCCTGCGGACGACGCGCATGCCCTTGCCACCCCCGCCCGCGGCGGCCTTCACCAGGATCGGGAACTCCGACTCCGGGATCTCCGCCGCGGTGTCGCCGTCGATCGCGTGGGCCGGCACCACGGGTACGCCGGCCGCGACCGCGATCAGGCGGGCGCGGTCCTTGCGGCCCATCTGGTCCATCACGTCCGCTGACGGGCCGACGAAGACCAGTCCGGCCTCGACGACCGCGCGCGCGAACTCCGAGCGCTCGGACAGGAAGCCGTAGCCCGGATGGATGGCCTGGGCGCCGCTGTCCCGTGCGGCCTTCAGGATCGCGTCGACGTCGAGATAGGACTCACTCGCGGGGGTCGGACCGATCCGGCAGGCCGCGTCGGCCTCGCGCACGTGCGCTGCCTGACGGTCGGCGTCGGAGTAGACGGCCACCGTGCGCAGACCGCGTGCGCTGGCGGAGCGGATGATGCGTCGGGCGATCTCGCCGCGGTTGGCGACCAGGAGTGTGTCGATCACAGTCATCGGGAACGGTTCCTCGGGAAGTCGGGGCCCCGCGGAGCTGCTCGCACAGGAGCGAAGCCGGGGAGCGGAGAACGGGGGGGGAGCTCACATCCTGAAGATGCCGTAGGAGGGCGGCGGGACGGGGGCGTTGGCGGCGGCGGCCAGGCCCATGCCCAGGACGCGGCGGGTGTCGAGGGGGTCGATGATCCCGTCGTCCCACAGCCTGGCGGTCGAGTAGTACGGCGAGCCCTGGTGCTCGTACTGGTCACGGATCGGTGCCTTGAAGGCTTCCTCGTGCTCCGCCGACCACTCCTCGCCCCTGGCCTCGATGCCATCGCGCCTGACGGTCGCGAGCACGGAGGCGGCCTGCTCGCCGCCCATCACCGAGATGCGGGCGTTGGGCCACATCCACAGGAAGCGGGGGTCGTAGGCGCGGCCGCACATGCCGTAGTTCCCGGCGCCGAACGAGCCGCCGATGACGACGGTGAACTTCGGCACCACCGAGCACGCGACAGCCGTCACCAGCTTGGCGCCGTCCCGGGCGATGCCGTTGTTCTCGTACTCCTTGCCGACCATGAAGCCGCTGATGTTCTGCAGGAAGACGATCGGCGTCCGGCGCTGGTTGCACAGCTCGATGAAGTGGGCGCCCTTGCGGGCGGACTCCGAGAACAGGATCCCGTTGTTGGCCACGATCCCGACGTCGTACCCCCAGATCCTGGCGAAGCCGCACACCAGCGTCTCGGCGTACAGCTGCTTGAACTCGTGGAACCTGCTGCCGTCGACGAGCCGGGAGATCACCTCGCGGACGTCGTACGGCGTCCGGGTGTCCGTCGGGACGACGGTGTACAGCTCGGCGGGGTCCTTGACCGGCTCCTCGACCTCCTCCGACGGCCGACGCGAGGGCGTACCCCCGGTGGTTGAGGAGTGCGCGCCGGCGAGTGTCTCGACACCACCGGGTGCCGGCAACGTCGCGACGATCGAGCGGATGATCGCGAGCGCGTGGGCGTCGTCCTCGGCCAGGTGGTCCACGACCCCGGACCTGCGGGCGTGCACGTCACCGCCGCCGAGCTCCTCGGCCGTGACCACCTCGCCGGTGGCGGCCTTCACGAGTGGCGGACCGCCGAGGAAGATCGTGCCCTGGTCCTTGACGATCACCGTCTCGTCCGACATCGCCGGGACATAGGCGCCGCCGGCCGTGCAGGACCCCATCACGGCGGCTATCTGCGGGATGCCCTCGGCCGAGAGATTGGCCTGGTTGAAGAAGATGCGTCCGAAGTGCTCCCGGTCGGGGAACACGTCGTCCTGCATCGGCAGGAAGGCGCCGCCGGAGTCGACGAGGTAGATGCAGGGAAGCTTGTTGGCCCGCGCCACCTCTTGCGCGCGCAGGTGCTTCTTGACGGTGATCGGGTAATAGGTGCCACCCTTCACCGTGGCGTCATTGGCGACGATCACGCACTCCCGGCCCTCGACCCGGCCGATTCCCGTGACGATGCTGGCGCTGGGGACGGCGAACTCGTCGTCCTGCCCGTTGTCCCGGCCGTTGCCCTCCGCGCCGTACATCCCGTACGCCGCCAGCGGGCTCAGCTCGAGGAACGGGCTACCGGGGTCGAGGAGCGTGTCGATCCGTTCGCGGGCGAGCATCTTGCCGCGTTCGGTGTGCTTCCTGCGGGCCGCTTCCGAGCCGCCCTGCCACACGCGGGCAGTCCGCTCGCGCAGCTCCTCGACGAGACCCTGCATGTCGGAACTCACGCTGTTGCCTCCTCGCGCACGGTGATGTTAACGATCGCTAACGAAGGCTACCTCTTTCGCGGTCCCCCGTCACGGGTAGGCGTTAACGCCCGCTAACATTGCCCGAATGAGTGAGCGGCGACAGCAGATCATGGCCATCGCGGCTGAGCTCTTCGCCGAGAAGGGCTTCCACGGCGTCTCCATCGCAGAGCTGGGCGCCGCCTGCGGGTTCTCCGGTCCGGCGATCTACCGTCACTTCCGGTCCAAGGACGCCGTTCTCGCCGAGATGCTCGTGAGCATCAGCGACGAGCTGCTGGCGGAGGGGCGCCGACGGGTGCGCGAGGCAGAGGACGCCGGCGAGGCCCTCCGCTCGCTCATCGACTGGCACGTCACCTTCGCCCTCGACCACCAGGCGCTGATCGTCGTCCAGGACCGCGACTGGGCGTCGTTGCCGCTGGAGGCGCGTGAGAAGGTGCGCGAGACGCAGCGCAAGTACGTCGAGGTGTGGGTCAAGCAGCTGCGCGCGATCCACCCCGACCTCGCCCTGAAGCCGGCCCGCGCCAGCGTGCACGCCGCCTTCGGGCTGCTCAACTCCACCCCGCACAGCGCCTTCCTGGAACGGGACGAGATGCGGGGGCTCCTCGCGGACATGGCCGCACGTGCCCTGGGGTGCGTGGTCGCCTAGGTCCTCGGGGCCGGGCGGGTCGCCCCGAGAGCGGTCCGGATCAGATCCAGGTCGACCTCGAGTCGCCACGGGCGGAACGGGTGCTCACCCCCATCTGGTACGGCGACTCGCCCGTCACCTCGTCATGCCTCGAACGCCAGGTGGCGGCACCCACAGTCGGGCTCAGAGCAGACGCGCCACCGCCTCGTCGTAGGCCGCCACCGCGGCATCGGCCAGCCCGTGGCCAGGGGGCGCGTCCGCGGCGAGGGCCAGGACCTGTGCCGCCCGGATCCCGGCCGCCTCGCGTTCCTCGAGGCCTGTTGCGGCTGTGCCTGAGGCCAACGCGCTGATCTCGGCGAGCAGAGCTTCCCGCGTGCGCCCCCGGAGGAGGAGCAGGTGGTAGGGATCACGGTCGATCTGCCAGGCGAGCTGGTAGAGCAGGGCGAGGGCGTGCACGCAGGGCTGGGCCCAGGCGTCGCACTCGCACGCGGAGTCGATGTCGCCGGGACCTGGCAGCACTTCCGCACCGGCCTCGTCGGCGTGCTCCACCAGGTCGGCAGGAAGGTCGCCCGCCTCCAGTGCGGCGGCGTAGCCGCTCTCCCGTGCCGCCTCCGCGGCGAAGGTCCGCCAGCCGCCGTCGTCCAGGCGGTGGACCTTCAGCTGCGCCATGAGGGGGTGGGTGCTGCCCGGGTCGACGACGGCCGACGACATCGCCTCGAGCACGACGATCGCGCCGAGGCGGCCAGACCGGGCCAGGGAGCGGGCGCTGACCAGGTCACCTGCCTCCACGGTCAGCTCCTCGAAGGACCGGACGAAGGCACGTCCCCACCAGGTCGTGCTGCGGGCGGCTGCGCCCCGGACGCGGGTCAGGCGCGGGAGCACGATCGGGTCAGGCATGGCCCGCGGTCGAGACTGTGGGGCCACGCAGCGTCACGAGGTCGCGCAGCTCCTCGTTGGTCAGCTCGGTCAGCGCCACCTCGCCCGAGCCCAGCACCGACTCCGCCAGCGTCCGTTTCCGCTCCAGCAGCACGCCGATCCGGTGC
>NZ_JAOPXP010000170.1 GCF_025965085.1 Marmoricola sp. | reverse complement strand
TCATCGTGCTGATGTCGCTGGGCATGGGCATGACCTTCGTCCCGCTCACCCTGACCGCCGTGCACCACGTGCGGTCCGAGGACTCGGGCATCGGCTCCGGCGTGCTGAACACCATGCAGCAGGTCGGCGGTGCACTCGGCCTCGCGACCCTGGCCACGGTGGCCACCCACGTCTGGTCCAGCACCGGGGACCGACTCTCGGCAGCCGCCGAGAAGGCGGCGGCCCTCGCCCCGGCCGGCACCCCGGCGCCGTCCCCCGAGGAGATGAAGGCCATGGCGACGGTCGCGCAGCACCAGGTGTTCACCAACGGCGCCACGACGGCGTTCCTGCTCGGGACCGGGATGATGCTGGTCGCCTCGCTGGTGGTGTGGGTCTTCCTGGACGTGAAGCACGAGGAGCTGGCGACGGACGGGCCGCCTGTCGCCTGAGCAGTTTCACCCGTTCACTTGTGAAACAGCCACTTCCCCCGCGTTGCAACGCAGGGGAAGTGGCTGTTTTTCCGTGAAGCTGGTGCTGGTGGGGCGTCAGCCGACCAGTGCCTGGGTGATCGCGTCGACGAACGCGGGCAGGTCGCCGGGGTTGCGGCTGGTGATCAGGGGGCCGTCGATGACGACCTCCTCGTCGACCCATGTGGCGCCGGCGTTCCTCAGGTCCAGCTCGAGGCTCGGGTAGCTGGTCAGCCTCCGGCCGTCGGCCAGCCCCGCGTTCACGAGCAGCCAGGGCCCGTGGCAGATGACCGCGAGCACCTTGCCGGCGTCGTACGCCTCCTTGACGATGCGCTGGGCGTCCTCGTCGAGGCGCATGTGGTCGGCGTTGACGGTCCCGCCGGGCACCACCACGCCGTCGAGTGCGGACACGTCCACCTCGCCCAGGCTGCCGTCGACGTCGACCTTCTGGGTCGGCTCGGTGTCGCCCTCGACGGCCTGGATCGGCTCGCCGCTGACGGAGTACACCTTCACGTCAGCCCCCGCCTTGGCCAGCTCGTCGCGCGGGGTGACGAGCTCGGCCTCCTCGAAGTGGTCGGTGGCGATGATGGCGATCTGCTTGCCGGCGAGGTCGGTCATGGTGCTCCTTCGTGTCGGGGACCCCTCCTGCGTACCCCGCGACCCGAAGGCCAAGCGGGTCAGCCGAGCTCGGTGGCCGCTTCCTGAACGGCGCGCAGCGCCGCCCGGGCGTACGACGGAGTCGCAGCCGCCAGACCGCACGCGGGCGTGAGCACCAGCTGGCCGGCGACGGACTCGGGATCGAACCCGAGCATGTCGAGGAACCGCAGCACGCGTTCGAGCGGGCTCGCGGTCGTGGGGGCCGTCTCCCCGGTGGACGGCACGACGCCGAGATACAGCTGCGCGCCCTCGTCCAGCACCGTCGCCAGCTCCTCGTAGGCCCCGGGGCCGAGCGCGGAGAGGTCCACCGAGACTCCTGCGGCGCCGGCGCGACGCAGCAGCTGGATCGGCACGTCGGCGGCGCAGCAGTGCACGACGGTCGCGCGCTCCCCCGCCGCCGCGAGCACCCACTCGAGCGACTCCTGCGCCTCGGGGGCCTTGACCGACCGGTGCCGACTGAATCCCGACGCCGTCGGCACCTGTCCGCCGAGGACGAACGGCAGTGCGGGCTCGTCGACCTGCAGGACCAGCTCGGCGCGGGGGACGCGACGCTGCACGTCCTCGAGGTGCACTCGCACGCCCTCGGCCAGGGCCTGGGACAGCTCGCGACGAGCGCCGAGGTCGGAGAGCAGCTTGTCGCCGCGTGGCTTCTCGACGGTGGCGGCCAGCGTCCACGGTCCGGCCACCTGCAGCTTGAGCCGGCCCTCGTAGTCCTGCAGCTGCTCCTCGAGCACGTCGAGGTCCTGCCCGAGCAGCGACCGCGCCCGGCGGTGATCGATGCCCGCGGCGTCGGTGAGCCTCCAGCCGGCGGGCTGCAGGTCGAAGCCCAGCTCGGCGGTGATCGCGAGCGCGCGGCCGGTCAGGTCGGCGATCGCCCCGCGCGCCGGGAGCTCGGGAAGGTGCGGCAGGTCGGGCAGCGAACCGGACACGACCCGGAGCGCCTCGGTGAAGTTCTCACCGGGCATCGACCCGATTCCGGTGGCTGCGCTCATCTGCGTGCCTCGACGAGGGAGGTGGAGGCACGCCGGGTGGCGGAGATCGTGGCCGAGCCGACGACCCGGGAGCCGGCGTACACGACGACCGCCTGACCGGGGGCGATCCCGGACGCGGGGTCGAGCAGCTGCACCTCGACGGCGTCGCCGTCGGTGGTCACCACGGCCCGGTGCTCGTCGCCGTGCGCGCGCAGCTGCACGGTGCACTCCAGGGGTACGCCGGGCTCCGGAGCCGTCCCGCACCACCGGGGGCGGATCGCCTCGAGCCCGTCGACGGCCAGCGCCT
Source organism: Marmoricola sp. (assembly GCF_025965085.1). GTDB lineage: Bacteria > Actinomycetota > Actinomycetes > Propionibacteriales > Nocardioidaceae > Marmoricola. The sequence continues at coordinate 3,014 of NZ_JAOPXP010000170.1, read as the reverse complement.
CCCGCGGACCGACGGTGACCGTGCCCGAGACCGGTTCGATGTCGAGCACGTAGCGCGGCTGGCCGTCCGCCGCGGGGGTGCCGATGCGCAGCCCCCGGCGCTGGCCGATCGTGTAGCGCCACGACCCCTCGTGCTCGCCGAGCTTCTCACCGTCGGCGGAGACGATCACCCCGCCGCGGTTGACGTCGTCCAGCTTGTCGGCGAGCCAGCCACCCGTGTCGCCGTCGCTGATGAAGCAGATGTCGTGACTGTCCGGCTTGGCAGCGACGGCGAGCCCCCGCCGCGCGGCCTCCTCGCGGATCACGGCCTTCGGGGTGTCCCCCAGCGGGAACAGCGAGTGCGCGAGCTGGTCCTGCGTCAGCACTCCCAGCACGTAGGACTGGTCCTTGGACATGTCCTCCGCGCGGTGCATCTCGATCAGTCCGTCGGATCCGGTGCGCAGCTGGGCGTAGTGCCCGGTGACGACGGCATCGAACCCGAGCCCGATCGCCCGGTCCAGCACGGCGGCGAACTTGATCTTCTCGTTGCAGCGCAGGCACGGGTTCGGGGTGCGTCCCTCGGCGTACTCGCTGAGGAAGTCCTCCACCACGTCCTCGTGGAAGCGCTCGCTCATGTCCCAGACGTAGAAGGGGATCCCGATCACGTCAGCCGCGCGCCTGGCGTCGTTGGCGTCCTCGATGGTGCAGCAGCCGCGTGCGCCGGTCCGGTAGGACTTCGGGTTCCGCGACAGGGCCAGATGGATGCCCGTGACGTCATGCCCCTCCTCGGCGGCGCGCGCGGCGGCGACCGCCGAGTCCACGCCGCCCGACATCGCTGCCAGGACCCTCATCAGCGTGCGGACCGGGAGGAGAGGGCCGCGTTGCGGGCACGCTCCACCACCGGGCCGATGGCCGCGACCAGCGCGTCCACGTCGGCCTGCGACGAGGTGTGGCCCAGGGAGAACCGGAGCGAGGAGCGCGCGAACTCCTCCGAGGAGCCCATCGCGAGCAGGACGTGGGAGGCCTGCGGCACCCCGGCGTCACACGCCGACCCGGTGGAGCACTCGATGCCGCGCGCGTCCAGCAGCATCAGCAGCGAGTCGCCCTCGCAGCCCGGGAACTCCAGGTGGGCGTTGCCGGGGAGCCTGTGGTCGGGGCCCGGCTGCGGGTCGCCGTTGTGGATCGCGTCCGGCACCTCCCGGAGTACGCCGGAGACGAGCGCATCGCGCAGTCCGGCCAGGCGCTCGGCGAGCTCGCCCTGCCGGGCCACCGCCGTCTCGCAGGCCACCGCGAACCCCGCGATGGCGGGGGGGTCGATGGTCCCTGAGCGGATGCCGCGCTCCTGGCCGCCGCCGTGCAGCAGGGCGGTGGGCTGGAGCTCGCGGCGTACGAGCAGTGTCCCCACGCCGTAGGGGCCACCGATCTTGTGGCCCGTCACCGTCATGGCGTCCACGCCGGAGGCGGCGAAGTCGAGGGGCAGCTGACCGAGTGCCTGCACGGCATCGGTGTGCACGGGGATGCCGTGGGCATGGGCGATCTCGACGACGTCACGGACCGGCTGGACGGTGCCGACCTCGTTGTTGGCCCACATCACGCTCACCAGGGCGACGCTCTCGGGATCGGCCTCGACCGCGGCCCGGAACGCGTCGATGTCGAGCCGACCCAGGCGGTCCACCCCGACGAGCTCGACCTTGGCACCCTCGGTGGCCAGCCACATGAGGGGGTCGAGGACGGCGTGGTGCTCGACCGGCGTGCTCAGGATCCGCACGCGGCGGGGGTCCTGGGAGCGGCGCGACCAGAACAGGCCCTTGATGGCGAGGTTGTCGGACTCGGTCCCCCCCGAGGTGAACACCACCTCCCCGGGTCGGCAGCCCAAGGCCCGTGCGATCGACTCCCGGGACTCCTCGACGAGACGCCGGGCGTCACGGCCGGAGGCATGGAGGGATGACGCGTTGCCGACCCGACCCAGCTGCGCGGTCATCGCTGCGGCAGCTTCGGGGAGGATCGGCGTGGTCGCCGCGTGGTCGAGATAGACGGTCATCGCCTGCCAAGACTACGGCCTGCCCGGTCGGTGGTCGCTCACGCAGGGCCATCATTGACACAATGCTTGATACAAAGCAGGATCGACCCATGATCACCGTCGATCCCGACGCCGCCGAGGCGCCGTACGAGCAGGTGCGGGAGCAGATCCGGGCGCAGGTCACGTCCGGCGAGCTGGCGCCGGGCACGAAGCTGCCGACCGTACGCCGCCTCGCCGCTGAGGTGGGGATCGCCGCCAACACCGTGGCCCGGGCCTACCGGGAGCTGGAGGCTCTCGGCATCATCGAGACCCGGGGTCGGGCGGGGAGCGTCGTGTCCGGCGACGGCGTGGACCGCGCGGCACGCGAGGCCGCCCACGAGTACGTCGCGCGCCAGCGGGCGCTGGCGATCAGCGAGTCCGAGGCCGTCGAGCTGGTGCGGCGCGCCTTCGAGCGGACCTGACCAGCAGCACGCCACCGAGCGGCAACGCCAGGTCCAGCAGCAGCACCCACAGGGTGACCGAGGACTCGGTCATGGGGAGCGCCACGCGTGGTCCGCTGGCGAGCAGACTGAGCATGCTCGAGCCCGGAGCGTCTCCTCGCCCGGAAGTACCTCCGTCGCCACCCACGGTCGCTCGCGGTCCGACGATTTCGGCGCGGCGCCCGTCGTTGCACTCGGCCGCCAGTCGCAGACCGAAGCGGACGGTGTCGCTCATGACGTCGTTGGTTGCCCTCCACGGCAGTGACAGCGTCATCTGAAGCCTCCAGGTGCTCCCGGCGGGCATGTCGGAGAGCAGCTCCACCCCCGCGGCCAGGTCGGTGAAGGCTCCGCTCCACAGCGTTGCCGCACCTGACGGGTGGATGCGGACGACACTCGCACTCAGCCACCTTGAGAGCTCGCCGCCGTCCGCCGCGCACTCCTCCCCCGGCTCCCGGGTCTCGGGACGCACACAGCCGTTCTCGTCGTCCACCGGGCGAAGCGTCTTGAGATCGAGCCGAACGGGGGTTCCCGAGGCGT